>DASYNU010000147.1:0-74537 GCA_036008345.1 Bryobacteraceae bacterium | reverse complement strand
TCGCGCCCGGCATCACGGATGCCAGAATACTGGCGCGCGAGTGGCGCGGGGAGCTCGAGGCCGTCGAAAATTCTGCGGGCTCGCTCAAGTTCCGAGTGGTTACTTCGCTGGGCCGGACGTTTGAGGTAACTTACTCCATCGCGACCGGTGAGACAACGGTGAAGATCACGACAATCGGCTTCCTGAGGACGCTGGCGTGGATGCATGTCTCGCGCGGGAGCTGGGCATATGCGGCGGTTTTGGTTTCTCTCGCATTGTTGACGCTGGGAACAACGGGTATTTATTTGTGGTTTCGCAATCACAGCGAACGATGGATTGGTGGCGCGTTGGTGGTGGTGGAGGTGGCGATTGCGCTAGGGCTGATTGTTTCTATGCGTGGGGGATGACTTCGCGGGGCATGGCCCCGCGCCACTCCACTCCTCCTGATAGAATCGGTGCCGGAGGCGAGCCGTGAAGACTGACTTGGATGTTCGGGCCGCGGGAACTCACAAAGTGGTGAACCAGCCCCCGCCGCTAGTGGACTACAATCTCTTCTCGACGGATCGCGTGCTGGCAGGAGCATTGGAACGGGAAGGCGCGCTGTGGGCAAGTGCGCGGCTCGATGAATTTGGCCGGCTGACTGGCACTGAGGAAGCGATCCGCTGGGGATTCCAAGCCAACGAAAATCCGCCGGTGCTGCGCACGCACGACCGGTTTGGAAATCGTATCGACGAAGTTGAGTTTCATCCGGCGTGGCATGCCCTGATGCGGCTATCGATCGAGCACGGCCTGGCTAGTCTTCCGTGGACCGAGCCGAAGCAGGGCGCCCACGTGGCACGCGCGGCCTTGATGCTGCTGGCGTCTGAAAATGAAGCCGGGCACACCTGTCCGGTCTCGATGACATATGCGGCGGTGCCAGCTCTGCGCAAACAGCCGGAGTTGGCGCGCGAATGGGAGCCACGCATTCAATCTCTAAAGTATGATCCGCGCGCGCGTCCGGTGACCGAAAAATCCGGCGCACTGATGGGCATGGCCATGACCGAGAAACAGGGAGGGTCGGACGTGCGCGCCAACACCACACTCGCAGAACTCACCAGCGACGGCTCATACGCTCTCACCGGTCACAAATGGTTCTGTTCGGCGCCGATGTGCGACGCTTTCCTGGTTCTGGCGCAAGCGCTGGGCGGGCTCACCTGTTTTCTAGTGCCGCGCTGGACTCCGGACGGCGAGCGCAACGGGTTTCACCTGCAACGGCTGAAATCGAAGTTGGGGAATCGCTCGAACGCATCTTCGGAAGTAGAGTTCGACGGCGCCTGGGCGCGGCGCGTGGGAGAAGAAGGCCGGGGAGTGGCCACCATCATCGACATGGTGCAGCACACGCGGCTGGATTGCGTGATCGGGTCCGCGTCGCTGATGCGGCAGGCACTGGTGCAGGCGATCCATCATGCTCGGCATCGCAAGGCGTTCGGCCGTTTGCTGGTGGATCAGCCATTGATGCAAAATGTTCTGGCGGATCTGGCGCTGGAATCGGAAGCGGCTACCATGTTGATGATGCGCCTGGCGCGGGCGTTCGATGGGCGCGAGGCGGACGCGGGCGAACGCGGTTTCGCGCGCTTGGCAACAGCCGCGGCGAAATATTGGGTGTCGAAACGCGGACCCGCACAAGTGAATGAGGCGCTGGAATGCCTGGGCGGCAACGGATTCGTGGAGGAAAGCATTCTTGCGCGCTTGTATCGCGAAGCGCCGCTCAACTCCATCTGGGAAGGCTCGGGAAATGTGATTTGCCTGGATATTCTCCGCGCGATGACTAAGGAGCCGGAAGCAGCGGATAGTGTACTAGAAGAGATCCGGCTGGCACGGGGGAGCGATCGCCGGTTTGATGGCTTCACAAAGGTTCTTGAAAGAGATTTGAGCGAGCCGGTGGGAGAAGTAGAGGCGCGGCTATTGGCGGAACGCTTGGCGCTGGCTTTGCAAGCGTCCCTTCTGATTCGTCACAGCGTCCCTGCCGTAACCGATGCTTTTTGCGGGACGCGATTATCGGATCAGGGCGGCCGCGCATACGGGACGCTTCCGCCCAGCACAGATTTCCAGGCGATTCTCAATCGGGCTTACGAAGGTTGAGGGACATGTAATCCTCGTCGACGGATTGCCGGCCTACGCGCAGGGAGTTACGCTCCAGGCCGTAGGATTCGAATCCGAGCGAGGCGTACAAATTTCGCGCCGCGGTTTGGGTGACGGCCACCGAGAGCAGGACTTCTTCGAGATCCGGTATTTGCCGGGCGCGCTCCAGCAGGGCAACCAGCAAGCCGCGTCCGATGCCCCGCCCGCGCGCTGCATCGGCCACGTACATACCCCAGACTTTTCCCTTGTGTTTTCGCTTGAGCGTTGTATTGCGGAAGAAGCCGGCGGTTCCGACGAGCTGTCCATCAAGGAAAGCGCCCAGCACAAAATTTTCGAGCGTGGCCGCGTCCAAGCGTGCGGCCAGCGCTTCTACGGAGGTGGCGCGATGTTCGTCCGCCGATTCGCCGAAGGCTTGCGGGTCCTGGTGGAGCGCTTGTAATCGGAGTTGCCAGAACGCGGCGGCGTCGCCGGGACCGAGGAGGCGGATCATTTGACGCTAGTATAATTCCCGAGCCTGTGTTAAGAAAATGGAATATTAAGAAACTCACATTGAGAAACTTAGCGTCGGGCCGGTTCGTCTTCCCCGTTGGAGGAATCGAAAAATGAAAAGGATGATTCTGGCGGTGCTGGCCGTTGCACCGCTTTTTGCACAGGCGCCGCCCATGTTGCCGCCCCCGGAGCTGGACCACCTGGTTGCGCGGATCGCACTTTATCCCGATCCGCTGTTGGCGCAGATCCTGGCCGCCGCGACTTATTCCAACGAGATTCCGGATGCGGCGCGCTGGGCGGATCAGCATCACTATCTAACCGGCCAAGGTCTGGCGGATGCAATCCGGAACGATCAACTGCCGTGGGATCCGAGCGTACAGGCGCTGCTGCCCTTCCCCTCGGTGCTGGACATGATGGCGTCCGACATGAACTGGACCGCGCGAGTGGGCGATGCTTTCATGGCGCAGCAGCAGGATGTAATGGACGCTGTGCAGAGACTTCGCCAACAGGCGAGCGAGTTCGGATACTTGCGGAGCAATGGATCTGTGGTGGTGAGCGGAGGGCCCTACATCGCGATCACGCCGGTTAATCCCGGCTTCATTTATGTTCCCTACTACGATCCCGCGGTGGTGTTTTTCGCGCCGCGTCCGGGATTCTTTGTAGGCGGCGCGATTCGCTTCGGCTTTGGAATAAATCTCGGCGTTGCGTTCCGCCCCTGGGGCTGGGGCTATAACCGTTTCGATTGGCGCGGACGATCGGTCTTCATCAATAACGCGCCTTGGAGGCGAACCTGGGTAGACCGGGCGCACTATGCGCATCCTTACGAAGTTCATCGCTACGAGGGTGCCCGTCCCGCTGAGCGGCATGAGCTGCATGAGCGTTCGGAGCGGGAACGCTCAGCCGCGCGGGAAGGCCGGGAGCGAGTGGAAGAGCATCGGGAGCGCGAGCACGATCGGCATTAGGACAAAGCACCAGCTCTCTTACGGTCGCGGTTCGGTAATGCGCACCTTCCGAACCGCGAGCGTGAGAAGCCGGTGCTTTTGAATTTGTTAGCAGTTGACTTTCCCTGCCCGGATGAATTAGCGTGTCCGATTGAAGGTCGAAACCGAAATCAAGCTGCGCGTGCGCGGAGGCTTCACCAAAATCCGTCATTCTCTGCGCAAACTCGGCTTCCGCATCATCAAGCACCGGGCCTTCGAATCCAACACATTATTCGACAACGCCAAACGTTCGCTTCGTAAACACGGCAAGCTCATCCGCGTGCGCCGCGTGGCGAACCACATGCTGCTTACCTACAAAGGCCCGTCTGAGCCCAGCCGCTATAAAAAGCGCCACGAAGTGGAATTCGAGATCCCCTATTCAGCTCCGATCGCCCCGGTGCTCAGCCAACTTGGGTATCAGCCCGTGTTCCGTTACGAGAAGTTTCGGACCGAGTACGGGAAGAAGTCGAACCAGGGCAAGATTCTGGTTGACGAAACTCCCATCGGAAATTATCTGGAGCTGGAGGGCCCGCCGCGCTGGATCGACCGTACTGCCAGGCAGCTCGGTTACTCCAAGGCCGACTACATTACCCGCAGCTACGGCTACTTGTATCTGGCCTACTGCCGCGAGCGAAGAATCCGGCCCAAAGACATGCTGTTCAAGAAGGGAGGGGTCAAGAAATGACTTCTAGGCCTTTCGCCGAAGGTTACAATCGTGTAACAATAACAGATCGAGCATCGCGAATATGGCGTTGACCATCGAAACACGGAAATTTGCGGCGCAAAACACCACCCGATTGCTGGGGCGGCTGGCTTTCCAGATGAACCTTACCAAAAAGGCTCCGGATGCCGACGCCGTGCACGATTTGAGAGTTTCCATTCGTAGGTTTACTCAAGCGCTGGTGGTCTTCAAGTCTTGTTTTCCTGGCAAGGAAACGCGCAAAATCCGGCGGCGGATGAAGAAGTTGATGACCTTGGCGGGCGCCACACGCAATTTTGATATCGCGCTCAAACTGCTCTCCAAATCGCGCACCGCGGAGGCTGCCAGCCTGCGGGGGACGATGGAAAGCCAGCGCAAGGAATCAACGCGTGTCCTGGTCGGAGCTCTGAAGCGCCGCATTGACCGAAAATCGTCTTTGAAATGGCGGACGGCGCTGGAAGCCGCATTGTCCGGCGGAAACAGCGCGGACGCCCGGATGGCGGTTGAACAGACGGCTCGACGGATGCTGCCACGCATGGCAGTGGACTTTGTAGAGCGCGGCAACGCCGCTTCGGAAGCCAAGACGTCGGCGGAAAAATTGCACGCCTTCCGAATCGCCTCGAAAAAGTTTCGCTATACTCTGGAGTTGTTCGTGCCGCTGTACGGCGCCGAGCTAGCGAGTTGGCGCGATAGCATCAAGGAGATTCAAACCGTGCTCGGCGATATCAACGATTGCGTCACGGTAGCCCAGATGCTGGCGGAGTACAAGGGTACTGGCGCAGTGGAAGATTGGCTCAAGAAACGACAGCGCCGGAAAGTAGAGGAATTCTCGCGGCGCTGGGCGGAGGAATTTGGCGAAGCCGGAAGCGTCCGGGAGCGGATACACTCCCTGAGCCGTCCCGGCCAGGTTCCGAAGAAGCCGGTGGGACGCAGCCGGACCGGGAGCCGGACCGGGGCTAGGGACGAGGGGCCGGGGAGTGCGGATTTGCGGTTTGGGGCCGGGGCTTAAAGGCCGTTTCTCGTTTCTGGTTTCTCGTTTCTGGTTTCTCGTTTCTGGTTTCTGGTTTCTCGTTTCTGGTTTCTGGTTTCTCGTTTCTGGTTTCTCGTTTCTGGTTTCTAGTTTCTGGTTGCTGGTTTCTAGTTTCTGGTTTCTGGTTGCTGCCTCCTGCCTTCTGGCTCCTGCCTTCTGCCGCCTGCCTTCTGCCGCCTGCAGCCTGTCTCCTGCTTTCCGCCGCCTGCTATCATCTGAAGAGACCAATCCTGGAGGTTCCCCAATGCTTCGTAGCCTAGCAACCGCACTACTCTGCGTGCCCGCATTTTTCTTTATCCCCGCCGCCGCGCAAGACACCGCGGCCGCTAAAGATGCCGCGCTTACTGTGGATCAGATCGTCGAAAAGCACACGGAGGCGTTGGGCGGCACCGACAAACTTAAGGCCATTCAGAGCGTCACTGTCACCGGTAAGGCCGTTCTGATGGGCGGCCAACTGGAGGCTCCCATCGTAATGAAAATCAAACGGCCGGCTTCGATGCGGATGGAAATCGCCGTACAGGGCAAGAGCGTGATCACGGGTTTCGATGGCACTACATCCTGGATGGTCAACCCTTTCATGGGCTCCTCCGATCCACAGAAATCCAATGAGGAGGACACCCAGCAGGCCAAGGACGATTCCGACTTCATTGAGGGACCGCTGGTGGATTACAAGTCCAAAGGCAACACCGTGGAGTTGATCGGCAAGGAAGACCTGGAAGGAACGCCTGCATATAAGCTGAAAGTCACCAAAAAAGGCGGAAGCATCGAATACCAGTACCTCGATGCACAGACATTTCTGGAACTGCGCAGCTCGGGCAAGCGGAAACAGATGGGGCAAGAAGGCGACGTGGAATCCACGCCCAGCAACTACAAACCTGTCAACGGCGTGATGATGCCTTACAGCGTCAGTCAAAAAGTCAACGGCAATCCCATGATGGAACTCACCATCGAGAAGATTGAAGTGAACACGCCCGTCGACGACGCCATTTTCCAGATGCCTGAAAAGCCCAAAGAAGAGAAGAAAGACGCCGCCAAGCAGTAACGCGCCTTACTGATGATAAAAGCCGCTGTTTCGCTCGCTCTGCTGACAGCAGTTCTCTGCACTGCCCAAGTTAAAATCGATTCTTCCACGTTTGGAGCCATCGAAGCGCGGCCCATAGGACCCGCCATCACCAGCGGACGCATCGCGGCCATCGACGGCGTGGCCAACGATCCTCGAATTATCTACGTGGGCGCTGCCGGCGGCGGCGTTTGGAAGACCATCAATGCCGGCATCAGCTTCAAGCCCATTTTCGACAAGTATCCGCAGGCCATCGGCGCCATTGCGGTGGATCAAGGCCATCCCGATACAGTTTGGGTGGGCACGGGTGAGCCGTGGGTGCGCAACAGCACCTCAGTAGGCGCGGGAATTTACAAATCCACTGACGCCGGCGATAACTGGAAGCTGATGGGGCTCCCGAATTCGGAGCGCATTGCCAAGATCGTCATCGATCCCAAACATTCGGATACAGTGTACGTCGCTGTGCTGGGGCATCTGTGGAATTCGAGCGAAGATCGCGGGCTCTACAAAACCACCGACGGGGGCAAGACCTGGCAGAAGATTTTGTACGTCAATGCGGACACGGGCTGCTCCGATGTCAGTATCGATCCTCAAGAAACCAACATGCTCTACGCCGGCATGTGGCAATTCCGGCGCTATCCGTGGACCTTCAAATCCGGCGGACCAGGCAGCGGCCTCTATCGCAGCTCGGATGGCGGCAAAACCTGGGAGAAAATCAAGGCCGGATTGCCGGAAGGCGACCTGGGACGGGTTGCCGTGGCGGTTGCGCCTTCACGCCCGAGTGTAGTGTACAGCGTAATCGAATCCAAAAAATCCGCGCTGTATCGCTCCGATGATCTGGGCCGAACCTGGAACGAGGTGTCGACCAACTCCATCATGGGCATGCGCCCGTTCTACTTCGGGCTGCTGATTGTGGATCCCAAGGATTACAACCGCATCTACAAACCCGGACTTTATCTCGCCGTGAGCAAAGATGGCGGCAAGACTTTCGGCCCGATAGGTGTGACGGTGGGCGTGCATTCCGATCATCACGCGCTGTGGATCGATCCCGTTCAGCCCGCCACGCTCTACGACGGCACCGACGGCGGCGTGTATAAATCCACCGACTATGGCGGCGATTGGACTTTCCTGCGCACCATCCCGGTGGGGCAGTTCTATCATGTGACCTATGATTTCAGCCAGCCCTACAACGTCTTCGGCGGCTTGCAGGACAACGGCGCTTGGATGGCCCCGAGTCAGGGATCCGGCGGCATTCAAAATCGCGATTGGCGCAATATCGGCTTCGGCGACGGCTTTAACGCTTTCGCGGATCCCAGCGACAAGAACATCGTGTATTCGGAATGGCAGAACGGCAAGCTGCTGCGGTTTTATAAGAACACGGGCGAGTTAAAATCCATCTCACCGTTCCCCAAGGCAGGCGATCCAAAATATCGGTTCAATTGGAATGCGCCCGCGCTGATCGGACCCAATGAACCGCACGCCCTCTATGCCGGCGGCCAATTCCTGTTCCGTTCGCGCGACCGCGGCGAATCCTGGGAGCGAATCTCGCCCGATCTCACGACTAACGATCCTGAGAAACAGAAGCAGGAACAATCCGGCGGCATCACCATCGACAATTCCAGTGCCGAGAATCATTGCACCATCTACGCCATCAGCGAGTCGCCTCGCGACGCGAAGGTAATCTGGGTTGGAACCGATGACGGCAACCTGCAGCTCACGCGCGACGCCGGCAAGACTTGGAAGAACCTGATCGGCAATGTCCCGGGCGTTCCGCGCAACACGCTGGTGAGCGGTATCGAAGCCAGTCATCACCAGGCCGGCACCGCGTATGTCACTTTCGATGGACATCAAACCGGTGACATGCACACCTACGTCTACAAGACCACCGATTTCGGCGTCACTTGGACGTCCATTGCAACTGACTCGGTAAAGGGATACGCGCATGTGGTGCGCGAAGATCTGGTAAAGCCGGATCTGCTTTTCGCCGGGACGGAGTCGGGACTTTTTCTGACCATCGATGGCGGCCAGCAATGGGCGCAGTTTACCGGCAACTTTCCCCCTGTGGCCGTGCGCGATCTGGCCATTCATTCGCGCGATTCGGATCTGATCATCGCAACCCACGGGCGCGGCGTTTACATCGTGGACGACATCACGCCCATCCGCCAAATCACTCCGGAAGTATTGGAATCGAAGCTCATGGTGCTGGAGCCTCAGCCGACGAAGATCCGCATGTCGGGAGCGGAACAGAATTTCGGAGGCAACGATGAGTTCGTGGGATCGAATTCGCCCGAAGCCGCGTTCATCACCTACTACCTCAAGGATCGCCACACTTTTGGAGATTTCAAGATCCAGATTTTCGATAGCGAGAATCACCTGGTGACCACGCTTTCAGCCGGCACGCGCCGCGGGATCAATCGCGTGGCCTGGCCCATGCGCATGAAGCCGCCCAAGGTGCCCACCGCGCAATCGGTGGAGTTCGGATCGCTGCAGGGGCCGCGCGTTCCGGAGGGTACATACGCTGCAAAATTGTTGAAGGGCGATGAGACCTACGCCGCGACCATCCAGCTGGTGGGCGATCCAGCCTCGCCGCATTCGGAGGCGGACCGAAAGCTGCAACAGCAGACCGTCATGAAGTATTACCGCATGCAGGAGCGGTTGGCCTACATCAATGCGGCAGTGGTGGAGATGCGCGATCAGTCGCGCGATCGATCGAAGAAATTGAAGGAAGGCGACGCGCTTCGAAAACGCCTGGACTCGCTCGATAGCAAGCTCACCGATCTGGAGAAAACACTCGTTCCCACCGGCGCCGAGGGCGTCATGCCGCAGATCACGGGGGAAGTGCGGCTGCGCGAAGAGATCGGGGAGGTCTACGGCGAAGTGATGCGGTACGGCGGAAAGCCCACCGAATCCCAGATAGAACGGGCCGTGGTTTTGGAGCAAAAAGTGGAGGCAGCCGGCCAGTCGTTCACCGAGCTCAGCTCCAATGTGGATACGCTGAACGATGCGCTGAAGGCGGAGAAACTGGATCCAATCAGGAAGCTATCCAAAGAAGAATACGACAAGCGTCCGTAGGGCAGGATGGCGACCTGCTGCGGGTTGGTAACCCGCCCCACTCAGGCTTGCTAGGATTATTGTGTGCCCTAGTCCGTACCCCGCTGTCCAACTGGGCCAAAGGAGCTTCCTTGAAAAAACTGTTTGTAGGCAACCTTCCGTACCAAGCCAGTGAAGCGGAGTTACAAGACTGGTTCACGCGGAACGGATTCCAGGCCGATTCCGTTCAAATTATCCGCGATAAGTTTACCGGTGAGCCGCGTGGTTTCGGCTTCGCGGAATTCAGCAACGACGAAGAAGCCGAGCGCGCCGTTCAAACCTGCAATGGCCAGGATTTTCTGGGCCGTTCGCTGGTGGTGAATGAGGCTCGCCCGATGCGCGAAGGCGGAGGTGGGGGCCGCGGTCCTGGCGGTGGTGGCGGTGGTGGAGGCCGCGGACCTGGTGGCGGCGGTGGTGGCGGAGGCCGAGGCAAGGGTGGATACGGCAGAGGCGGCGGTGGTGGCGGTGGCCGCGGGCGCGATCATTAAGAGAATCCCAAGCACCGGCTCCCTTATGGTCGCGGTTCGGTAACATCTTTCCGAACCGCGAGCGTGAGCGACCGGTAAGAAAACCGATGTTTCGACGATTCGTCCTTCTCATTTCAATTGCGGCCGCTGTCCGCGCACAGGACGCGTCTCGCATGGACCAGATCGTCCAGTCCTACGTCTCCGACAAGACTTTCATGGGCACCGTGCTGGTGGCGCGCAACAGCGAAGTTCTGTTCAGCAGAGGATACGGGATGGCGAATCTCGAATGGGCGATCCCCAACTCGCCTTCCACCAAATTCCGCTTGGGATCCGTTACTAAGCAGTTCACAGCTGCATCCATTCTGTTGCTGGAGGAGCGGGGCAAACTCAAAGTGGAAGATCGAGTAAAGAAGTACATGCCGGATGCGCCGGCAGCGTGGGACAAAATTACCATCTTCCACTTGCTGACGCATACGTCCGGTATCGCGAGCTTCACTGGCTTTGCCGACTACAAACAGACCGAGCCTTTCGAAACCACGCCGGAGAAACTGGTCGCGCGCTTTCGCGACAAGCCGCTGGAATTTGCACCCGGCGAGAAATGGAACTACAGCAACTCCGGGTACGTGCTGCTCGGTTATCTGATCGAGAAAATCAGTGGACAGAGCTATACAACTTTCGTCCAGGAAAACATCTTCACGCCATTGGGCATGCAGGATTCGGGGTACGACTCGAATTCCAAAATCATCCCGCATCGCGCCGCTGGGTACTCGCCATCGAAAGAAGGTCCGGTCAACGCGGGATTCATTCACATGAGCATCCCGTTCTCGGCCGGGTCGCTCTATTCCACCACTGAAGACCTGCTGCGCTGGGAGCGCGGGCTGTTCGGAGGTAAGGTGCTTTCGGCCGCGTCGCTACAGAAGATGACCACGCCATTCAAGCAGGACTACGCGTTTGGACTCGGCGTGCACACTGCCAGCGGTCACAAAGTAATCGACCATGGCGGTGGAATCGAAGGATTCAACACGCACCTGGCGTACTATCCGGACGATCAACTTACCGTGGTGGTGCTCGGCAATTTGAATGGCCCGGCCAGCGACATCGCCGGGAAACTCGGGGCAGCCGCTCTCGGCCAGCCGGTGCAACTGACATCGGAACGCAAGGAAATCAGTCTGCCCGCTGCGAAGCTGGCCAGTTTCGTAGGGACCTATGAGCTGGCTCCGAAAATCAATTTGATGATCACGCTGGATGGCAATCAATTGATGACCCAGCTCACGGGGCAGCCCAAACTTCCGATATTTGCAGAGTCCGAAACGATGTTCTTTCTGAAAGTGGTGGACGCCCAGCTCGAGTTTGGGAAGGACGACAAAGGCGCATACGTAATCCTGCATCAAGGTGGCCGCGATCAGAAAGCCATCAAGAAAAGTGATACGGCAGCGGAGCGTAAGGAGGTGGCCGTTCCGCGCGAGATTCTGCAGAAATATGCCGGCACCTATGAACTCGAGCCCGGGTTCGATATGGTAGTAACGCTAGAAGGTGACCAACTCATGACCCAGGCCACGGGACAGGAGAAAGTCCCGATATTCGCCGAATCGGAAACCAGATTCTTTCCCAAGGTCGTGGACGCGGAGATCGACTTCTTTGCCGATCACCTGATCCTGCACCAAAACGGCATGGACATGACAGCGAAGCGGAAATAAGTTCTACCTGATACCATTGCTTGATTGAAGAACGGCGCTGATCTTTCCCCACGCGAGATGACCGTGAAAGCGGTCGGCCTGGGGATCTTCCTGGCATTTGTTTTCGGTGCGGCTAACGCCTATCTCGGCATGCGCGCCGGCCAGACCGTGGCCGCAACAATTCCGGCGGCGGTAATCGCGATGGCGCTGTTCCGCATTCCCGCATTTCGCGGCGGAATCCTGGAGCAAAACATCACCCGGACCGCTGCATCGGTAGGCGAGGCGCTGGTGGCCGGAGCAATCTTCACCATCCCCGCGTTTATGATGGTGGAAATAGATGGCCATCGGCTCTGGACCGATCTGCGCGCGCATTATTGGGAAGCCACGCTGGTGCTGCTGGTGGGCGGGCTGATCGGTGTTTTCTTCATCATTCTTCTGCGCAGGCCGCTGTGCGTGGACGCGCCGCTGCCGTGGCCGGAGAGCGTGGCCAGTTACGAAATCGTCAAAGCCGGCGAAGCCACCGCCAGCGATGCCCCACGTTATATTTTCGGCGCGATGGCCTTCGGCGGCCTGATCCAGATTTTGAAATCGGACAAGGGCATCCAGATTTTCCAGGAGTATGTGGAAGGGTTCCTCAAGTTTCCCAAATCCGTCATTAAGCATTTCAACTTTGAGAAGGTTCCAATAGGTGATGTCTCGCACTTCGGTGGAATCCCGTGGTCCACGCCAAGTCTCTCGCCGGCTCTAATCGGTATCGGCTACATCATTGGGCCCGAGCTCGCCAGCGTCAACGTAGCCGGCGGCGTGATCGCTTGGTGGATCTTGATCCCGCTGCTGCTGTTCTTCGATCCCGATTTGCCGCGGCGCATCGGTACCACAGATCCGGCTACCGCGGCATTTTCGGTCTGGTATAACGTGGTGCGGCCAATTGCGGTGGGAACCATGCTGGTGGGCGCGGCCAGCACCTTGTTCTCCATGCGGTCTTCACTCTGGAGCTCGCTGCGCGGGATCTTCACTGCGTCCACCAAGGCCGCGCACGAAGGCAAGTTGCTGGATCGCACAGAGCGCGACATCCCGGCGCGCTGGGTGGTGCTTTGCATGTTGGTGCTGATGGTCCCAATCACGGCCATCTATTATTACTTCACACATGGATGGGTGGCGGCCATCGTTGCTGCAGTGATCATGAGCATCACCGGATTTTTGCTCTCCGCAATTGGCGGCTATCTGGTCGGCCTGGTGGGCAGCTCAAACCAGCCGCTCTCCGGACTGACGCTGGCGGCGCTGATCATTGCGGCGCTGGTGATGCTGACCATCGGAGTGACGGGCCTGGCTGGAGTGGCGGCTGTGCTGGGCGTAGCCGCTGTGGTCTGCGTGGCATGCTCGGTCTCGGGATCGTTGATTCAGGATTTGAAGGCCGGGCATTTGCTAGGCGGGACTCCCTGGAAAATGGAGTTGGTCGAAATCATAGCGGTCATCCTGCTGGCGTTTTTCCTGATGGGCCCGATCATCGCGCTGCATGAAGCGAATCTCGCAACCGGCGGTATCGGCGGGCGCGCCCTCCCTGCCCCGCAAGCCGGACTGATGGCGCAATTGGCGAAAGGGATTGTCGGCGGACAAATGGCTTGGGGTTTGATCGCCATCGGCGCAGCATTCGGTGTGGCGTTGCTGCTCTGCGGCGCGCGATCGCCGATGCTGGTCGCGGTGGGAATGTACCTGCCGTTCGATACGACGTCCGCAATTTTCATTGGCGGCCTGATTAAATTGATCGCCGACCGGGCCGCGCGAAAGCTGAATGCTGAACAGAAGCTGAGCTTCGAGGAAAAAGGAACGCTGCTGGCATCCGGCTTGATCGCGGGCGAAGCTATCGTTGGGATTCTGCTGGCCGTTTTGTTTCTGCTCAAAGTTCCGAGCTTCGCGACGTTTAGTTTTTATCCAGCTTGGGGCGGATGGCTGTCGCTGATTGGATTTGCAAGCATCGCTTATGTTCTGATCCGCATTCCGGCGAAGAGGCATACGCCGTGAGCAAGACTGGCCGGCCACACCACTGTGCAACGCTCACTTTTGCCGCTAGCGTTTTGATGTTTGCGTGTTACAGTGCCTATCCGCCTCCACGGCCGGCGGGTGTACCAGGTGCAGCGGTTTGGGCTGGCGGATTGGACGGCGGCGGCTGGGTCATTTGTTCCCACGAAGCATCTTCCAACTACAATATTCGCAGCCTCTATGACGAAGAAGGGCGCCTGCACGGCCCGGCTAAGTCCAAACTCAAGAACGAGCACCGCGCTGCGCGCGCGAGCGAGCGAGCTACGGTTCACGTACATTACTGGTCGAGCTATAGGGCTTGAACGCGGCCGTGAGTTGGTCCAGGTTCTGCAAATGGGCGACTCGCATCCGCAGGGCCGTTGAACTTCAGTTGTTTCTGGTGAGCGCGCATGGTATTATTTGGTTGGAGGCTTTGTGGCTTAGGCTGCATTGCCTTTTTTATTGCCCCTCGTCTCCTTCGATTTGATCGATGTCTCGTTCAGACTGAGATCGCAAATCTGTAATGAAAGCGAAGCTCCAGATCGCGAATTGTGGGTTGCCGTCCATGTCACGCACCGCCCGGTATCGCAATTGACACCCTGGGAAACGTACCCGGCCAACTCGGCTCGCTTCGGTTTGGTCATCGATCCGAACCGCAGTCCCCAGGACAGGATATATGCGATCAGATCAGCGATCTGGACTCCTGTTGTTAAGTCGCTGTGTACGAAGAGCGGCTCCGGAAGTATTCTCCCGGCACGCTGGCGGCCACGCGTTGTTCGCTTGAAGTAGCTATCCATCTGGCCGACCAAGAGGTGGCTCTGAACTTTCTCCAATTCGTCGAACACAGCTACGCCAAATGCGTCGGGCCCAAGATCTTCCAGGAAGTAGAAGAACCGTTCGAAAAGATATGCGTAATCCTTTCGCAGGTGGTCGGCGGCGGGCGCGGGTGAGTTCTTGTCGACAATGCTAGCGAACGCACGGCATCGGAATCGCGCACAGATGTCGAGCACTTCTTCCACATAATGCAATTTCGCTTGGGCCAGCGCGGCGATACTACGACGCGAGGCGCCAGCTCCTTGATCGAGACACTGTCTCGCCAGTACGGTGCGTTCCGGTTGGGAAATCAAGGGCGCCAAAGACGCCTGGCGGAACGCCTGCGCGGAGACTAACTTCTTAGCTTTTAGTTCGCCATGACCCGCCGAATACCGCGTCCCGAAGTGCAAAATTTCTGCGTCCTGGATCGCCTTGATCAGATTCCAAACATCCCGGTCTGCAATCGCGAAACCGCCCAACACGCCGTACGGCGACGGCCCGCTGTCGTATCCGCTCTCGTCCACGAAAAGGAAGTGCGCCACCGCAATCAATCGTACCCAACTGATAGACGTCCGAGCTGAAAGTCAGCGCCTGCTACTCCACAATCACCGCATAAATCTCGCCTGGACCATGCACGCCGCGCACCAGGATCTGCTCGATGTCGGCGGTGCGGCTGGGGCCCGTGATAAGCACCATGGAACTGGTTTGCTCGGCGGGATTAGGCAGGACGGCCAGCAGCTCGTCCAGATTCGCCAGCATGCGCGAGCGGGGAAACACGGCGATGTGCACGGGCGGGAGCAATGAGACCAAGCGAGGCTCTTCGGGACTCGCCAGCAGCACCAACGTTCCAGTTTCCGCCAGGGCATAGTGGGCGCTCGAAATCCCGACGTCGGCCGTAGCGCAGGCTGCCCGCAGCGCTTCCCGATCGGTAAATCCCGATTGAACCTGCGGCAGTGCTGAAATCCCGCAAGTGGTAAGAAAGGGGGCATTCGATGCCACTACGCGCTTTCCCTGCAATAATTCCGCCAGGGCGGGAACAACCTCGCCCGGCTCCCGAACAAAAAATGATTTTCCCCCAAGCTTTTCGAAATTCTGGCCGAAGAGAGTGCCATAGCGGTTGCGATCCATTATAGGGATGCGTAGCCGAGGGGCCGCGAGAGCGGTCGGGACTAGGCCCGCGGCCCTACCCAAAGCTCTGCGCACGTTCTGAAGTACCACTTCGCGCGAACTCACTTGCGCTCCCTCCACCATTCGTGGAAGCTGGTCTTGGCCAGCTTGGGAACCTCGCGCTGGCTCGCCCACTTCCCTAACGGCCCCACTTTCGGGAGCACCGGCGCGAAGAAGCCGCCGATCCGCGCCAGCATCAAATAGATCTTTGGACGCGTCATTACCCACGCCCACATCCGGAACGCCAATCGCTCCACGCCGCCTCTGCCTTGGCGCCGCTGGGCGTCCGTCACTTCCGCGCGCAGCTTCAACAACAGCTTCGGGATTTCAATTTTGACCGGACAGACTTCCGCGCACGCGCCGCACAAGCTGGACGCGAATGGCAGCCAGGGATCCTTCAACACACCGTGAAATTGCGGAGTGATGATGGCGCCGATGGGCCCGGAATAAACCCACGGATAATTGTGTCCGCCGATTTTGCGATACACCGGGCAATGATTCAGGCACGCTCCGCAGCGAATACAGTACAGCGATTGCCGCTTCTCCGCATCGGCCAGAAGCTTGCTGCGGCCATTGTCGAGCAGCACTACATAAAATTCATCCGGGCCGTCGATTTCGTCGCTCTTCCGCGGCCCGGATAGAAATGACGTATAAACCGTGAGCGGCTGGCCGGTGGCGCTGCGCCCGAGCAACGTGAGGAAGACGCCCAGATCCTGCGCGCGCGGGATCAACTTCTCGATCCCCGCCACAGTAATGTGAATTTTCGGCGCCGAAGTAGTCAATCGGGCGTTGCCTTCGTTTTCCACCACCACTACCGCGCCAGAATCCGCGACCAGGAAATTAGCGCCCGTTACGCCGATGTCGGCATGCAAGAATTTCTCGCGCAGCGTCGCCCGCGCAATGGCGGTCTGCTTTTCGATAACTACCTCCTTTTCCACACCCAAATTCTTACTGAAGATTTCGGCGACATCATAGCGAGTGAGATGCAACGCGGGCGCCACGATGTGATACGGGCGCTGATGCGCGAGCTGCAGAATGTACTCGCCAAGATCCGTCTCCACGACTTCAAGCTGGTGTTTCTCCAGGCGTTCGTTGAAGTGGATTTCTTCCGTGGTCATGGATTTCGATTTGACGATCAGATGCGCTTGTCGTTCCTTGGCGAGCGACAGTACGAAATCGGCTACTTCCTGGCTGTCGGAACAGTAAACCACCTTGCCGCCGTGCGCGACGACGTTTTTTTCGAACAGCTCCAGATAATAATCCAGATGGTCGATGGTGTGTTTCTTGAGCTGATTCGCTTCAGTTCGAAGTTCCTGATAATCCGGCAGCAGATCCGCGCGGACCGCGGCGGCGCGGTGCGTCATCAGACGATTGGTTGCCGAGTAAATGGCGAGCTGCAGCCTGGGGTCGCCCAAAGTCTGATTGATGGTTTCCGACGGCTGGCCTGTCACGCGCTCATCTCCCAGCCAGAACTTCCGCCAGGTGCATGGTGCGGATGGGCAGCCGGGCACGATCGATCACGCCTTGGATCTGCATCAGGCAACTGGAGTCGATGGAAACAACTGTGCCGGCTTCCGTTTTGAGGATGGAATCGATTTTGGTGCGTGCCATCCCTCCGGACACTTCTGGAAATTTCACCGAGAACGTACCGCCAAATCCGCAGCACTCTTCGGCTGCTTCCATCTCGCGCAACGTCAGTCCTTGCACCTTGGCGAGCAGCTTGCGTGGACCATCTTTGATGTGCAGCTCGCGCAGTGCGTGGCAGCTATCGTGATAAGTGACCACGCCATCGAAGCGCGCGCCGACATCTTCGACGCCCACAACTTCGATCAGAAATTGCGAGAATTCCCAAACGCGCGGGGATGTGCCGCGCGCCAGAGCCAGCATCCTTTCATCGCTCGCGAAGATTTCCGTGTAGTGATGCGAGAGCATGGACGTGCAGGAGCCGGACGGGACGACGATGTATTCGGACTCGCCGAAAGTATTAAGGAAGTGCCGGGCGACAGTGCCCGCTTCGTCGGGATAGCCGCTATTGAACGCGGGCTGGCCGCAGCAAGTTTGCGCCGGCGGAAACTCCACCTGGAAACCCAGCCGCTCCAGCACCTGAGTCATGGCGATTCCGACTTGAGGGAACACCTGATCGACGATACAAGTGACAAACAGCGAGACGCGCTTTTTCACGAAGTTCGACCCAGGGTGGGCATGAAATTCAATTGTGGCGCATTTTGGGGTTGGCGTTCATGACCTAAGATATTAAGAACGGTAAGTAATGTATCCGCAAACGGCGCGATGCTGGGCTGCACGATGAAAACTGCGTTTCTCAGTTCCACAGCGAAGGACCTCAAGGATTACCGCGAGAAGGCCTACCAGGCAATCCAAGGTATGGATGACTGGAAATGTATTCGAATGGAGGACTTCGGTGCGCGCGACGGCCTGGCCGATGACTTCTCTCGCCAGCGGGTGGGTGAATGTGACGTCTTCGTTGGGATCGTGGGCCTGCTTTACGGTTCTTCGCCCTCCGTCGAACTAGCTTCGTTCACCGAACGGGAGTACGATGCGGCCATTTCAACAAACCGGCCGCGATTGCTGTTCGTGGCTCCGGTTGACTTTAAACTTGCTTTTTCCGATGTCGAGGATGACGAAAGACGACGGAGGCAAGAGGCGTTTCGCAAGCGTGTTGATCGCGAGCGAATTCGCGATAGCTTCGATTCGCCCGATGATCTCGCCGTCAAAATCACTCGCGCATTACGCAATTGGGAGCGCGAAGACGACAGAACATCCGTCTCGACTCACTTCTCCGTGGAGTTGGTAGCGAATTGTACGGACCCGGACATCCTTTCCGCTCTTGATTTATATGAAAACCGCATACCGGAGAACGAGAAGTTTGAAGCTCCCGATATTGTGCGTTGGCTTCGCGAAGACCAGGATCAACGCCGTCGCGGAATCGCGGGACCTCGAGACTACTTCGTCGTCGCCAAGCAGGATGGCAAGGTGTGCGGATTTACTCTCCTGCACTATTACCCCACCGTACAACTAGCGTTCGTCGCATACTTGGTTGCGGAGAAAGGTGTCCCAACGGATCACGGGTTTATATCGCAGAAGTTACTCGAAAAAGTCGCCTGGGTATTCTTGAACGAGGAATACCTGAGGCCCTGCAAGGGGTTTCTGCTTGAGGTTGACGATCCAGGGCGCGCCAACACGCCCGATGAGAAACGAGAGCGGCTAGCGCGCGTCCGGCTGTTCTCTATGCTTGCCGAATCGTTGGGCTTCTCGCTGCGGGCCCTCGATATCGACTACCACCAGCCGCTGCTTTGGATTCCCGAAACGGGCGAGACCAGCATGGAGGTTCCGATGATTCTAATGTACGCACGAAGATTGCCTTCCGAAGAAGCCAACAACCGCTTGGCAAAACCCGAAGTTGCGATGCTTCTTGCGTTCGTTTACAAGTGGTTGTACCCCGAGGGTTTTTCTGAGGTGCAGGAGGAGAATCGTAAGTATCGTGAATACCTGGACGCGTTCTATGAGCAACAGATGGCCCTGGTCCCCCCGGAAATAACATTGCTGCGGTTTCGCGAACTGCGTACGCGTGGAAAGCCCTTGCCCTCGACCGGTAAACATGACACTTGACGTTCCCCTTTTCTTCGCCCACAATAGGACTATGGCTCTTACTAAGAGGCAGAAAGAAGTTCTGGATTTCATCGCGGACTTCGTCGAGCAAAACGGGTACAGCCCCAGCTACGAAGAACTGGCGCATGGGTTGAAGCTGGCTTCACTCGCCACCGTCCACAAGCATATCCAGGCACTGGAATCCCGCAACTACCTGCGGCGCTTGTTTAACCAGAGCCGCTCGCTGGAGGTATCGTCGAAATACGTCCAGGAGCGCAGGAAAAGCCGGCAAGCGCTGCATTCCACAGAGGTCCCACTCGCCGGTAGAATCGCAGCGGGTTCACCGGTCGAAGCCATCGAAGGACAGGAAACGCTGCAGTTCGCCGACTTCGCGGGTAAAGGTGACACGTTCGCGCTGCAGGTAAGCGGCGAATCGATGATTGAAGATCACATCATGAGCGGCGACTACGTTTTGGTGGAACGAACCCGACAAGCGAACGACGGCGAAATCGTGGTAGCCCTGGTGGGTGGCCGGGAGACCACGCTCAAACGCCTGCACCATGAATCAGGCGGCCGCATCCGCCTACAACCCGCTAATTCCGCGATGCAACCGATCATCGTGGACGCAAACGAAGTGCAGATCCAGGGCCGGGTTCTGGCCGTGCTGCGCAAGTACCGATAGCTTTTCTGGCTCGCTGTCCGCGCCCAACGAGAAACGAGAAACGAGAAACGGGCATGCTAAACTAGTAGTTGTACATGGCTAGCCCTGTCAGCGGCGTAAAACGTTTCTTGTTCTGGGATTATCCGCGCGCCGGCTGGCAGTATGACGTGATGGTGGGGTTGATTCTGGCCTTCATTTTTCTTACTCCGCGGGAAGTTTTCCGCGATCAACCCCGAGCCAGTAGCATCGTTATGCTCCCCGCCGAACACGGCTCCAATGTGTTCTGGATGGATTCCGAGCAGTTAGCGGACGTTCCGGAAGCGGAACGGGCCGCACGCGCCAGCACTCTGCTGCGGGCCCGCACCGGAAAGAAGTACAACGTGGTTCGTTTGGAGCCGATCGTCGATTCTGAAAAAGAAGTCAAGGGTTACATGGCGTTCACCACGCCCTAGCTGCTGCTACCGCACTCTGGAATCCGTTTTATCGAATAATGCGATCACGCGCTTTTACCACTTTTCTGTTCCTGGTCAATTTGTCCGCCGCCACGGATGGTCCCAGGGACGCGATCCTGGCGCGCATGGACAAAGCGGCTAGCGAATTTAAGAACATGACGGCTCGCGGTACCTACCTCACCCACACTGACGTGATCAACGAGGATAGTACCGAAACGGGCAGCGCGGTGATGAAGAAAGTAGCAGCAGGACAGGTGCAGGGATTGATCGATTTCCCGGACCGAACCGTAACCTACGAGAATCGCACCGTGCGCATCTACTATCCGAAAATGAATACTATTCAGGAATTCGACCTGGGTGAGCAGAGCGAGCAGTTGGATCAGTTCTTCAAGCTTGGTTTCGGTACTTCCGGCACGGAACTTGCAAAGGAGTGGGATGTGAAGGCACTCGGGACGGAAACCCTGAAAGGCGTCGAAGGTAAACAAACCATTCGACTTCAATTGATCCCTAAGACCGTGGAGTGGCGCAAATATGTGACCAAGGTGGAGTTGTGGATTCCCGTAACCGGCGATCCTTACCCGATTCAGGAAAAGATTTCCCAACCCTCGGGAGATTACAAGCTGATAACCTACACTGAGTTGAAGACGAATCAGCCGCTGCCGCCGGGCGCGACACAACTAAAACCTCACCTAGGGTTTAAAACAGTGTATCCAGGAAAATGATAGCCATCGAGAACACATCGGCACAGGACGTGTCGACCCGAAACAGCCGCAGTTCGAGCGGGCGGCTCACTTTTTTAGATTGCTCGCGCGGTTTGGCCGTAGTGATCATGCTGCAGGGTCACGTCTTCCATTCATTTAACCGGACGGATCTGAGAACCGACGGACCGTTCATGCTTTCGCAATTCATGGGTGGAATCGGGCCTGCGATTTTTTTGGTTCTCACCGGCATAACGTTGGCGTTCCTGATGGATCGCCGCGAGCGGCAGGGGCTGGCTCCCATGGCTCGCTGGGGCGCGGCCCTGCGGCGCGCAGGCTATCTGTTCTCGCTCGCGTTCCTGTTTCGCTTGCAGCTTTGGCTGTTCGCTTACCCGCAGAGTCCGTGGCCCGATCTGTTCAAGGTGGACATTCTCAACTGCATGGGATTCGCCATCGCTCTGATGTCGGTGATGGCAATTTTCACCACTGTGGATCGTGTGCGGCTGTGCGCTGGTTTGGGCCTGGCCATCGCGATCATGGCTCCGCTGGTTTCGTCCATGGACTGGACTTGGCTGCCGCCGCAGATCTCGGCGTATTTTGTTCCGAGCTATCAATACTTCGCCTTCTTTCCTTGGGCTGCCTTTATCGCATTCGGTCTCAGCATCGGCAGCGCGCTGCGGATTGCGAAGCCGGAGCACATGAATCGCATGATGCAGTGGGGGACGCTGGCCGGCTTTGCTATGATTCTGGGCGGTCAATATTTTTCGAACCTGCCATACTCGCTTTATCCCAAATCTGAATTCTGGCTCAACAGTCCGGGGCTGATCGTCATCAAACTGGGTGTGGTGATGCTGTTCTTCGCCTTCACCTTCGTCTGGACTGAATATGCGGTGGGCGCGGCTTCCTGGAGCTGGATCCGGCAACTGGGCACCACTTCTCTGTTGGTTTACTGGGTGCACATTGAGCTGGTTTATGGGCGCTGGTTCGGATCGTGGAAAGAAACACTCAGCAATATCGAGTGTGCAGTGTGCGCGGTGATTCTCATTGCGTTTATGCTGGGGATTTCCCTGTTGCGGACCAATTGGCGGCGAGTCAAGGAATCGGCGATGGCATGGATTTCTTACGGAAATCCGCGGCGGGTTTCGGGCGATTAAGCACCGACTCCCTTACGGTCGCGGCGCGGTAACGGAGCCGAGCCGCGACCGTGAGGGAGACGGTGCCTTAGGTTTTTCCGGCGCGGCGGCCCAGCACACAGACCGTGGGTACCGGCGGCATCTGATGCATCTCCAGATGGACATCCTCGAAACCAGCGGATGCCAGCGATTTGGAAAGCCCGATTCCAGCTTGGCGCGACGTTTCCTCCGTGGCATTCTTGCTGCGGGGCTGCACCGCCAGAACCACCCATCCGCCCGGTTTCAACACGCGGCCTACTTCCGTAAGGGTCTTCACGGAGTCCTTCCAAAACTGAGCGGAGTTGATGGCGTAAACCCGGTCGAAGTGATTTTCCGGATACGGAAGTTGCGCTGCTGAACCTAGTTTCAACTCTACTTTTCCTGCACTGATGGCCTGCGCATTCCGGCCGGCTGCCATCTTTACCATCACGTCCGAATGATCCACGCCGGCCACGAACGCCGCCGCCTGGCTGGCACGGGCGATGTCGGTCCCGGAGCCAAAACCGATCTCGAGCACGCGGTCCGTTGGTTTAAGATCCAGCAAGGAGAACACCCAGGTGCTGCGATGGCCGTTCTTCATCGCCATCACTTGGCCCGCGATCCAGCCCATCGGTCCGGAGGGCTTGGCAAATTGGTCACGCCAGTTCATGGTTAACAGTGAAGGACGAAACTTCGGCCCCCGAAGTTCCATTTAACCATTTTAGTCCAACGTTTTAGTCCAACGTCTCCCGGCGCAGACGCGCTTCAATCAACTCGAATGGTTCCTCGGCCGGAGCGAACACTTCATTCTTGTTCTCCAACCCGAACAGGCCCAGGTCCACCAATCGGCAATCCTTGTTAGGTACCCAAAGGTGAATCTCGGCGATGTCCTCATAGCGCTCCAGTACTGCCTCCGCCATGGCATGCAGGGTGTACTGCATGGAGCGGCTCTCGTGTTCCACGAAAGTATCCAGGATGGCCTGCCGGATGCCGTGCCAGTAAACGGAAAACGGAATTTCGTTGTCCGAATACAGCCAACTGGCCTTGACCGCGGTGAGGAGAATGCGGTCGGAGGTTTCCTTCAGTGTGGTGAATGGATCGTGCAGGTAGCCTTCGAAGCCGGACCCGGTGGTCTTGACCACTTGCAGATTCTCGATTCCCGACTCAATGAAAACCGTCTCGCGCGTACCGGTGACGATGGTAGTGCGCCGCTCGGGACCTGCCGGCGTGAACGACCAGGGATGCTGTTTGCCTCCGAACGGGATGCGGGTCCACAAATACTCGGCGATTTCCACACGTACGCGTTTCACCTGCGCATTGTCGGTGAGAAAGTGATTGATCAACTGTTGCGCGAAATCTTCGATCTGCTCGATGGTGTAAAGTTTGGCGAGCGCGTAGACGGTGTTCTTGATGGTATCGGCAGGCAGGATGCTGCGGTTGTCGCCGGTGGTATAGCTGCTCTCGAATTCGCCTTCGAATTGGATTCCGACGGAGAGCTCTTTCAGGTCGTGGCGATCTTGCAGCCGGCGCACCTTAATTAACCGCACGTGCGAGGCGCCGTAGTTGTTTTCAATCAGAGTGGTGGACATCGAAACGGTCGAACTTTGAAGCGTACCATGGGGGACCAGCCTCTGGCTTGTCCCTGACAAGGGGTACTAGAACTTTAGTCCCGTTTACTAATAAGGTCTTCACCTGCTAGTTTAATAAGGCGAATGCCTGACGGGTCGACCCAGATCTCGGAAGCGGGGGGAAGCCAGCTCAATCAGGCTTTGATGCATTTCTCGTACCTGCAAATCCTGGATTTTCTGACCACGGTAGCTTTCCTTGTCAACGGAGTTAAGGAGGCGAACCCGTTGGTGCGTTTAGCCTTGAAGTTCGCGCCGAGCCCGATCAGTGGCTTAGTCTTCGTAAAGCTGCTGGCGATTCTGCTGGGAATTTACTGCTGGCGGATGGGGCGGCAGCGGCTGCTATCGAAGATCAATCTGTATTTTGCTGCGCTCATCGCCTGGAATCTGATTGCGCTGATTGTGGGCGCGCTGACGAAGGGCTAACCACCAAGCGACCTTCATTGAAATGCAGGCCCTGGAACGTGTTGTTGCTATACTCGTCCTAGGTGCTTTGAACATGCATGCCCACGATCGCGCGGCTCGGACCGTATCACGTGTTCTTCTACAGCAAACGAGGGGCAAGATCCACCACACGTTCATATCGAGCGGGACGACGCTGTTGCGAAGTATTGGTTGGCGCCGGTCGATCTAGCCAACAACTACAATTTCAAAACTCACGAATTGAGCAAATTGGAGCAACTCGTTATCGAGAATCGGCAGGAATGGTTGGAGAAATGGCGTGAGTTCCATCGGGATTCATCCGCGAGCTAGTGTCGTTTCAATCGACGATGAGAATTTGAATGTGCGGCTGGACGACGGCCGTACGGTTTCAGTTCCACTAGCATGGTTCCCGCGGTTGTTGACAGCAACTACTGACCAACGGCAGAACTTCAGGCTCATAGGCGGAGGCGAAGGCATTCGTTGGCCGGAAATCGACGAAGACCTCAGTGTTGCAGGCCTGTTAGCAGGGTGGCATCCGTCGACGCCGGAATAAAACTGCATGGCCAACCGTGATGGCTGGGAGAAGATAGAGCCAGCTTAGGCGAGGGTGGACAGGGCATGTCTACGAAGCGTAGCGCGGCTCCACGCTGAGCTCTGGCGAACGCGCTTCTAAAATACTTCAGTGGCCATTTCGAAGCTCACTCCGACGCTAGTGACCTCGAAGCCGCTGGTTTTCGCCTCCGCGGAATGACACATCGCGCAGCGGTCGCCGAGCCAGCGGGCGGGTGATTTTTTGCAAGCTTACCTCCGCCGCCTCGATCCAATTCACGCATGCGAGCAGCATTGCGGATTGAGCTATTCATAGCCCCAATCGTATATCACGGAGTCCCCTTGCTGACGCGCGGGGCTACATCTCAACTCGTAACAGCGATGGTCACTGTATCGGTGCTGCCATCCGGCATGGTGACCTGTAATGTCACATTATCACCCGGCAGCACACCGCTGGGCACTTGAATGTTGATCTGGTATTGACCGGCGTTGCCTGGCGCGATGCCTGAAAAACTCACCGTCGCCTGGATTCCGCCTACCTTCACTACCGGCGGCTCCACGGTCTTATACAACACACTGCCATCGGTGGGCGCGAGCGATCCGGTGGGCAGTACCTTGCCGTTCGGATCGCCGTCCGGTGTCGCCTTTCCCAGTCCCGTGAGATAAATTTCAAGCTGATCCCCCACCTTGGCCGGTTTGCCGCAGATGGAGGCTGTGGTCACCGATGCGCAACTTGGTAATCCCAACGCCGTAGCCATCGACAGCGGCATTACTTTCCACGCCGTATTGGTAAACAGCACCGCCCCGTTCATGCGCTTGGGATCGGACGGATCGCCCACGCGGAAGATCCCCACCGAATCGGCTGTCAATGGCAACTGGAAAGGCACGCTCGACCCTTCGCTGGTCATCACTTCTACCGCGGCCGTTCCCGACGTCCCTAACTCGGACGGCAGTACGACGTTGATCTGCCCGCCCGTGCCAGCCACAATATACAGCGGAATAGCAGCGCCATTCACCAGCACCGACAGCCCCTGAAAGGACAGCGCGGGAAAGATATTCGAGGCGGTATTTTGGCTTCCGAAGTTCTGCCCGAATATACTCACGAACGAGTTGGCCGCTTGAGGATTATTGCCAGCCAGGAACGTCGCACCGTTCACGATTGCGTTGATGATCGGGATGGGCGGCGCCACCACTAGCATTTGCGCATTGCTGGTCAATCCACCCTCGCTGAGCGTCACCGGTTGATTCCCCATTGCCGCATCTACCGGTACTGTGAAGACCACCTGATAGAAACCCGGCGTCCCGCCCACAAAAAGCCCCGCGTAGCTGGGTTGCACCATTTTGCTACCCACCATTACTTGCACCTGCTGCGTGGTAGGGGCCTGCGCCGTCGCGATTGTATTCGTCACCTGCGCCGGATTGGTTGTCCCCAGCCCGATCCCGAGCAAATATACCTGGGAACCAGGCGTGGCTGGATGTCCGGCCGTGATCGGATTATTGGATGTGTCGTAGAAGGAACTCCCGGTCTGCGATTGGAACGGTTCTATTTCCGGCCCTAGCGCCACCAACTTGATATTGAATGCTGTCGACGCTTGACCTTTATAGGTGGCCGTCAGGGTGGTGGCTCCCAACGGCGCGTCCACCGGTACCTGGACGATCAGATTGGTCGAGTTGATGAAAGTAAGAACCGGAGCTGCTTCATTGCCGATCATCACCGTGGCCGAATCCGTGGTGCTGTTGCCGAAGCCAGTGCCAACCACTTGAATGGGCATCCCAGGCGTCAGATTTGTGGTGGCCGCTGCCTGGTCGAAGACGTTAGTGACTGTAGGCACCGGCGTGGTGACCGGTAGGGATACGGTTCCATGCGCCGGCCTCTCCAGATAAAACCAGGTACTCGCGCCCGGCGCGATGGCTGGGCTGAAGTTCACGGTACCGGCGTCACAGTAACCGATGCTGCTGGCCAGATTGGTGAATGTAACGCCTGGCCCCTCGTATCCGGTGGGGCCAGGGTTAGCCGTAGGACAAAAGACGAGGTTCTGCACGCTAGGATTACTGCCGTCAAAATGGAAGCTTCCCGTGAAGTCGACGGTGGATTCACTTCCCGTCAGGCGGATGGCGCTAATCGGGGAGCCGCTACTGTTTTGAAACCCGACGAGCGCGTCATCCCGCTCGCCAAAACCCGCGTCGTTGGTCGGTTGTGTTTTATCTTCCTTAATGGTGAAGGTGCCGTCGGCATTGGCGATGATCAGAGAAAGGCACCCCGAAAAGGTATAACCATCGAAGTCCGTCTTGGGTGACGGCGGGCACTGCGCAAACGGCTGCGCGTTTATCGCTGGAACAATCCCAAGAACCAGGGCGCCCAATGCTATCCATGTGAGTTTCATCGCTGATCCATCTCCTCCTGGGCAATACCGTGCGGACGGGATTGCCTCCACATATATAGCGCAAATGGAGCGCAAACGGCGTCACGAAATCGACGCCAATCATGTTTAGCGAGCAGAATCAGTACGGGAGCAGCAGGAAAAGGCAGCGCGGCAAAGTGTGCAGCTTAACTCAGGCGAAGGCCGGAAAAGCTCACTTGGCGGCCGGGCTCCAACGGACGCCGCGGACAAATTCCAACCCGACCGCGTAAGTGGTACCCAGGCGCGAGCAGTAACGCACGGAAGCTTGCCCATGCAGCTTGAGAGGCTCGGAACGCAGCGTAACGCAAGATTGGCCGGCCAAAGCTTCCGGCACCCTTAAGCGCACGCCCATCTCGGAAATATCCATTGCAACCGCATTGGCGAACTTATCGTTGCCGGTAGAGTCACACCACATGATCTTGACTTTGGCGCTGCAGGCCTCGCGGTTGTGGCGCCGAAGATCGTGTCGCGTTCCCATAAGTGGTTCCCACTAAGAGCATAGTGTAATTAGGGGGGCAGGACATGAAGCATCGGTACTGGACCCCGCGGAACGCAGTACTAATCGGCCGACACAGCGCTTGCGCCGGCTTCTACCGCTGTGGCCTGGGCCGGAGTGATCACGGCCCGCATTCCAGCCGAGATAACTTGTTGAGCGCGCAGACCATCGCGGTGCGATGTGGGAAATGGTTGATTCGTCCGGCAACAGTCGATGAAGGCCGCAACCTCAGCCTTGTAGGCCGGCCCGAAGCGGTCGATGAACTCGGGCAACGGACGCCCGTAGTCCCGCATTTGGAATATGCGGTGGGCCAGCGGTTGCTTGCTGCCCCGGCGGCCATAGGCTTCCACCAGGATCTCAAACGGCTTCTGGTCGAAACGGCCGACGTGAATCTGTCCCTCCTCGCCGAAAATCACGGTTTCCACGCGATATCCGGAGACGTGATTGCGGGTCACCTGCACTTGCGCGATCATTTCGCCATCGAACCAAAGATAGAGTAAAGCGTCGTCGAAATCCTCTTCCGATGTGGTTAGGCGATGGCTGTAAATGCGCGATCCGATGGCTAGCGCGGCGCGAGGCATTTGTCCGGTGAGCCACAGAATCTCGTCGACATTGTGAACCGACATGTCGGGCAAAATTCCACCGCTGTGATAACCATTGGGAGCCGGGTTGGAATCTTCGAGCGACGAATAGATCTTGAAAACGCGTCCAATGGCCCCGCTCTGCATCAACTCTCGCGCGTACTGATTGGGCCCGTCGAAGCGGCGTTGAAAAGCCAGCATCACGGCGTGGGGATGATCGCGATCCAGTTGAGCCGCGAATTCGCGGTCGCCATCGAGGGTGCCGGTTAGCGGTTTCTCGAGTAATACACGCTGTCCCGCCGCGATCAACGTTTCGGTGTTCTGCCGGTGGTTACCGGTAGGCGTTACGACCACGGTAGCGTTCGCAACACCGGCCTTCGTGAATTCCTGAAGCGACGTAAAAATGGGAACATCGCAACCGAGACTTTTAGCTACCTGGCGGGCACGTTCAGCATCGATATCCACCAGGGCGGCCAGCGAGCAGCTCCCGGTTTCGCGCGCCAGTTCCTGAACATGCAGCGCATGGATGGGGCCCATGCGTCCCAGACCGGCTACGGCTACTTTAAGCGTTTCAGACATAGGTTTGAAAGCAGCGAAAGCTCAGTGTACCCCACCAAGGGAGGGTGTGATGGGGTACCTTGAGCGCCGGCTCTCAAACCTAGCTGAATGCCGTGGAGCAGCGCGAAGAGAACTAGCTGGTTTGGGCAGCGGCGGTCATGGCGCTGGCGACGCTCGAGAATATGGTGGAAATGCTGGTGGCGATGCCCGGCATAATGGCGCCGGCGGCAACGGCCACAAAACCGGCCATCAGGGCGTATTCGATCAGATCCTGTCCGCGATTGTCCGACCAGATCTTCAATTTCAGGATTGCATTCATAACAACAGTCATTTGTTTTTTCTCCTCTTGTTTTTCTTTCCCGCTTGCTCCGGGGTAGATTCATTCTGCCTGCGGAGAAGATTTGGTAGAAGAGCCCAGTGGTACCGATTTAGCAGGGCTAGTCGGCCTAGCCATATTGCCCCAACTAAAGGTGTGGAGCAGCAAGATGGTACTAGGAGAAAGGTCAGTGAGTGGGGGCTTCGTAGCTGGCTTTGAGCGTCCCGAACTTACGCGCCACCTCCATCAGCGTCGGATAGAACTGCACGAAAGTGTTTTCTACAGCCCCATTCTTGCCGTGACAGGTCTGGCAGACGGAGCCGTTCGGTATCATCCGGGCCGTGGCTCCTGGCGCTCCCGGCTTATCGCCAAAGCTGAAGAACGCCCATTTATCCGGATACTTCGCCGAATCCTTCACCTCGGCTTCGATGGCGATTAGGCCGCTTTGAAAGTGTCCGCCCTGGTTGATGGAACCGTGGCTGGAGGCTTCCCGAACTTCCAGCACGAACATGGTTTTCTCAGGCCAATGACCGCTGCTGAGAAACTCGCGATAGGACGCCGGCGAAACGAACACGTTGTCGAAGGACTGCTCAGGCTTGGCTTCGGCGCTATAGGTCATACCCAGGCCCGAGCTCAGATAAATCCACTCGCGGTAGTTTGGACGCATCAACTTACCGTCCGCATTAAATTCGGGTCCCTGAGCCATCAAGGCGGAACACGCCGCCAGCGCTAAGACTACGGGCTTCATGAAACTCATCCTACATGGATTTCTGCTGAGGCGTTGGCGCGAGAAAACTGTCCGGTGCCTTCAGGAAGCGATCGCGGCAACTCTGCATGCAGAAATAATACGTGGCGCCTTTGTAGTCCGCTTTCACGGCGCCGGGCTTTACTTCCATGCCGCATACCGGATCTTCTTCAAATCCAGGCCTGGTCTTGAAGTTGAGATACGCCGAGTTGGCAGCACCGCTCGAATCCTTCCAGCCGTCGCCTTGATACTCCATGTAGTAGGCATTCTTCTCCGCTATATCCCGTCCGAAGTAGCGCTCCACCACGTGCATCGCGAGATCCATGCCGGATGTCAGCCCGCCGGCGCTTGCCAAATTTCCAGTCTCCACAAATCGAGCGCCCCGCTTCAGGGCGATGTTCGGAAACTGCCTCTCGAAGATCTTGTAGGAATTGTGATGCGTGGTGGCCGGCTTGCCGTCCAGCAGTCCGGTCTTCGCCAGCGCAAACGCGCCGGTGCATACCGACATGGTGACATCGGCCGTCTGGCTGGATTTTCGTATCCAATCCAGCACCATGGGACTGTCGTCACTTTGGGCGGGGATGACGATCACTTTTGGACGAGGCGCGTTGGCAAACGTGAAATCCGGCACAATCTGCATCCCACCCGAAGCTCGAATGGGCTTGGCCGACGCGGAGACGGTATAGAGATGAAACGGCATCCGCAGGTCGTCCAGCATCACGTCCTGGAAAACTTCCCAGGGCCCTGCAAAATCGATCACCACGGCGCCGTTGGAAATCAGAAACGCTACCGGGATTGTTCCGGTGGCAGGGGGCGTGAGCGGATTCACCACGCTTTCGGCAGCGCTGGCGCGCTTGCTTCCATAGACCAGAGCGCTCGAAGCCATCAAGCTGGCGCGAAATAGATCTCTACGATTCATAGTGAATGCCTTTCTTTTATTCGCTGCGCAACGCGCGTAGCGGATCGATCCTCAAGGCTCGGCGGGCGGGAATATAACAGGCCAGAAGGGCCGCCGCACCTAGCACCACCGAGACACCCGCGAACGTGATTGGATCCGTGGGCTGCACCTCAAAGAGCAGTGTCTTCATCAGGCGAGTCAATCCCATGGCCGACGCCAAGCCGATGGCGAGCCCAATCCCGACTAGCGTCATCCCCTGGCGCAGGATCATAGCCAGAAGATCGCCTGGTTTTGCGCCCAACGCAATGCGGATGCCGATCTCATTCAAGCGCTGATTGACGGTGAGCGCCAGAATCCCTCCGATTCCGAAAGCTGCAATTGCGAGCGCCAGCGCGGCGAAGATTCCGAGCAGATCAGTCATCACGCGAGGCGAAGCCATGGATGCGTTGCGGGCATGCTCCAGCGTTTCGACATTTGGAATAGCAGTCTGCGGGTCCACTTCTAAAATTGCCCGGCGCATCTGATTCGCAATGTTCAATCCATCCTGACTAGTCCGGACCACAATGCTGCCGATAGCCCGCGTTTGCGCTTGGGCGAGGTAGGTTTCATCGCCTGGCGGCTGGTCCAGGCCAAACTCTTTCACATCACCCACCACGCCCACCACTTTGACCCAGTGCTTGCCCTGGTCAAAGGAAACTCGACGGCCAATCGGATCCTCATCGCGCCAGTAGTGCCGCGCGGCCGTACGATTGATTAGCACCACCTCGGGAACTTTATCGTCGTCCGATTCCGTGAAGACTCGCCCAGCGATCAGAGGAATACCCAGCGCTTTGAAATAGTCCGGGCTCACGCTTCGCATGGAGGAAAGCGGCGGCTTCTGGCCTTCCCGCTGGGGATGACCTTCGACCAGCATGGTCCGATTCCAGCCGCCGAGGTTATCGGGGTCCATGGGATAACTCGACGAAATCGCCGCGGCCAGCACGCCTGGCTGCGATTGGATCTTGTCCAGCAGTTGGTTTGCGATGCGCCGCGCGAGTTCCGGCTTATTCATGTACTTCGACCAATTGAGATCCACCGTCATCGCCAGAACGCGTTGCGGCACGAAGCCGGGATCCACATTGCGGAGTTTGCTGAAGCTGCGCAGCATCAGGCCCGCGCCCACCAGCAGGAGAAACGAAAAAGCCACCTGGCAAATCACCAGAATGTCGCGCGCGTGCACGCGATGCTCTCCGGCGGTGGAGTGCATGTTTCCGTCCTTCAGCCCGGCGGCCAAATCCTGACGCGAGTAGAGCGCCGATACCGATCCCGCAACAATACTGGTAAGCAATGCGGCGGCGAGCGCGAATAACAGCATGTATCCGTCCACTTGAATTTCCCGGGCGCGCGGCGTTAAACGCGCGGTGAAATCCACCAGCAGTTTCAAGGTCTGCGATGCGAACAAAACACCCAGGACCGCGGCCACCAGTCCGAGAATGAGGCTTTCTGTGAATAATTGCCGCAGCAAGCGGCCTTTGCCCGCGCCGAGCGCGGATCGAAGCACCAGTTCCCGCTCGCGTCCGGCCATGCGTGCCAGCGTGAGGTTCGCGACGTTTGCGCAGGCAATCAAGAGAACACAACCGGCCGCACCTAGAAGCACTAACAGCATCGGCGTGGCGCCCTTCGTCAACTCCTGGCGCAGCGAAACCGGGGCCGTGTTAACCCCCGCTTCTTTGGGATATGCGTCCGGATGTTGCTGAACCATGCGCGACGAGATTAAAGCCAAATCGGATTTGCAGTGCTCGACGCTGACACCCGGCTTCATTCGTCCGAACAGGCTCATCATGCGGTTGTTCCGATTAGCGATTGTCTTCGGATTGGATCGGAAGGGACATGCGGACGTGGGCATGTACACGTCGTTCTCATTGGGATATTGCGGAACCGGCGGCAACACTCCGATTACGGTGTGCTCGCGATCGTTCATCTGGAATGTTTTGCCGACGATGCCGGGATCGCCGCGCTCATGCTTTTTCCAGTATTCGTAACTCAACAGCAGAACCGCGGGCGCTCCCTGCCGATCGTCGGCGGGCGTAAAATCCCTACCCAGGATGGGCTTGACGCCGAATGTTCCGAAAAAGCCGTCAGACACCACTCCCGCGCGCACGCGGCTGGCATCATCTTTTGACAGCAGCATGAATTGCATGCTGTGGTATTCCACCAGGTCGCTCAGTGTGCTGTTTTGCTGGCGGTAATCCTGAATCTCGGGAACCGAATACGGGATATTCGCGAGGCCGAGCTTATCCGCGCGCTGGTGCAGCATCACTAACTGATCGCCCTGTTGATACGGCAGCGGCTTCAATAACACGGCATTGATGACGCTGACGATGGCGGTGTTCGCCCCGATGCCCAGCGCAAGCGTGAGTACGGCCACCGCCGTGTAGCTGAGATTCTTGCGCATCATGCGCAGCGCGTAACGAACGTCCTGCCGCAGCATGGAAAGATGCTCGGCCGGGGCAGTGGTAAAAATTCCGGCGATGGTCTCCCACCACAGCCGGAACAATCCGATCTTGCCGGCCTGCACATGGGCGCGCTGCTCGCGGAAAGCCTGCTCCATTTCGGGACCGAAATCGCCGCGGAAATCAAAGGGAAACAGCCGCAGGAGTCCACGATAAAACCGTTCGGAAAGAGTTTGCTTTTGAGTTTCCATTGGATTCTCCTTGGGCTAGGCCGGCTTCAGCCGCTTCAGAAAATGTTTCTCTCGCGCCGTGGCGATGAGGCGCTCCATGCGCTCCGCTTCTTCGATGGCAACCTGCCGGCCCCCCGCAGTGAGACGGTAGTAACGGCGTCGCTGGTCGTCTTCCTCCACCGGCGGGCGATGGCGGCACTCCTGGATGGCGCCCTCAATCAGAAGGCGTTTGATGATGGCATACAGAGTGCCAGTGCTGAGCCGCACGTCACCATCGGTCTGCTCCTCCACTTCCTTCAAGATGGCGTAGCCATGCTTTTCGCCGTCCCCGAGGGCCAATAGCACTTGAAACATTGCGGGAGTTAAAGCCGTTTCCATAAGCACGCTCCGTTCTGGCGGATGCCACTATAGCTGCATCAACTATATCGACAACAACCATAGTTTGTCAAGTCTATTGGTTCCCCTCCGGCCGGACTTCTGTATATCCTTAACGCAAGGAAGTGCATTTCGCGCCCGATGTTGAAAAGAAGCTCAACGATCTTGCCGCCCAGAGCGGCCGCCGGCCCGACCAGCTCTTGCAAGATGCATTGGCAGGATATTTCGACGAGCTGGTGGAGACGCGCGACATGCTCAACCACCGCTATGACGATCTGAAAAGTGGCGGCGTGAAGCCGATCGACGGCGAGGAAGCCTTCTCCCGCCTGAAAGCGAAAACCCAAGCACAACGCAACTGTTCGGCGTAAGCGCGGAGTTTTGGACGCAAGCCATTCGCGCCAGCCTATCCCAGAGCAAACTAATAGTCGACTGACCAACTCGATGCTCTGTCGCCCGAACGCCAGAGAGTCGTGCCAGAGCGATTGAGGCGGTCAGCGAACGCTTGGCTCGATCATATCGGGCAATTCTTTCGCGTACCAGGCAGGATGGCGGAATTCTATGTAGCCGCGGCGTGCGGAGGCATCCGCGTATCCTTCGTTAATCAGCAGAGCTGCGATATAAACAGCCGGGTTCATTTTAGTATTGAGCTTCTGTTGGATGAATTCACCCAAACTACCCGGCGACGGGCTATCGAAGCTACCACCAACAGCAACGTCTCCAGGTTCGCTGAAGCGCGACAATAGCGCCTTCATAAAGGACCTCGGAAACTTGATCGGGTAGCGCATTTTGCCAGGCCAGATTTCAGCACCATCAGCGATTGACCCCGAGACCCTAAACTTCGTCCCTGTTCGAGTCAGGCACCACCGCGAGCCACCCGGCAGAGACTCAGGGGTGGACTGGCTGTGTGAAGCCGCGCAGGTCACCAATAACCTTTCCAGTTCCGTTTCTGGAATGCGGACGCTACTACCAATCCGCATCGCGCGGATGCTACCCTGGTCGACAAGAGCAAGTATTTCTGTCATTTCGACTTGTAGGTGCTGCGCCGCCTCTTGTGGGGTTAGATATCTTTGCATTTCGCTAGTTTCCCTCCCTTTCCTAGCCAAACTAGCACGTAGAACTACTAGTTGTCAGCCGTAGTTCTACCGATGAATACTCCGACCGTAGATGCAGCCGGGGGCCACCTCTCTGTGGAAGACACAATTTGGCGCGACTCCAGCGGCGCCAGTGCTTTCAGGTGCTACTAAGAACCGCCTTCCCTTAACGCAGAATCCTCCGGGTCGGCGGCCCCAACTGACAGGTCGGCCCGCCGTTGCCGCAGCATATCGAGCGCGACATCTCCGTCGATCAACTCACCGCGCTCAGCCTGGGCGAAGCCCGTCTCTATTTGTGCTGCTACTGCGGCACGCTGTTCGACCATCCAATCTTCGAGCTGGAGTTGCTCACGGATTATTTCGAACGCTTGATCCAGGACCTCGTCAGGGTTTTGATACGCGCCGGATCCGACGGCCAGATCGATCACGCGCTGCTGTTCAGGTTTTAAGTCAATTGTCACGAGGGCCTCCTGTTTCCAACTTTCTCTAGCTGCCATCACCCTACCCCGCCGAAGGTCCAGGCGTCAATCGCCGTCTTGGTCACTCGGGGCCGGCAGGAGAGCCGTGTTTCTGGTGCACGGACAATACATCATCGTCATTCGCCGCCGGCTTGTTTCCAAACTCGAATGCAACTGCTCAACCAAACAACGCATACTGGATGAATGGCTAACGAAAAAGAACAGAAACCGAAAGAGCAGAAACCGAAGGACCCGAAACCCAAAGACCAGACGCCCAAAGAGGCGAAGGCCAAAGAGCCGAAAACCAAGGAGCCGAAGTCAAAAGAACCCGCGCCAAAGACGGAACAGAAAGGATCACCAGAACCAGCGGCGGAAGTAGCTACCGCAGTTCCAACCGGCCGAGTTTCGCAAAAGATCCCAAAACTCGCTAAGAAGAACAAGTCGAGACTGCCGCGCAAGGAAAAGAAGCGTGCGCGCAAAATTCGCGGCGCCGGCGGATCTTCTCCGGCGAAATAAGGGCTTCCAGCAGGTTTGGACTGAAATCGACAGGAATACCCGCTGCAAGGGGGATTGAATGCCCAAGTCTCCGTATACTGGGGACAGGGGATCTTATGCGTCTCAGTCCCGTTTGTTCCGGGCTCCTGTTCGCCTTCAGCGTGGCTCGAGCGGACACTCAACCGTCCGTTACATTTTCCAAAGACGTTCTGCCGGTGTTGCAGAAAAGCTGCCAGGGATGCCATCGCCCCGGCGAGGCGGCACCGTTTTCCCTGCTCACTTTTGAAGAAGCCAGGCCTTGGGCCAAGGCCATGAAAGAAGCTGTGCTGCTGCGGAAGATGCCGCCCTGGTTCGCCGATCCGCATATTGGAAAGTTCTCGAATGACCGCTCCCTTTCCGAGAAAGACATCGCCACATTAGTCGCGTGGTCGGACCAAGGCGCCCCGCAGGGCGATCCCAAGGACGCTCCCGCGCCGCTTCAATTTCTGGAAGGCTGGCGCATTCCAAAGCCGGATGTCGTCATCGAGATGCCCAACGAGTTTCATGTTCCGGCCTCGGGCGTTCTGGATCTGCAACACATCGTGGTGCCATCCGGATTTACTGAAGATCGCTGGGTGCAGTGTGCGGAAGTGCGGCCCGGCAATCGGGCGCTGGTGCATCACATCGTGGTGTTTACTCGCGAGCCTGGTTCGAAGTGGCTGAAGGACGCGAAGATTGGCGTGCCCTTTGATCAAAGCAAAAAGCACAAGAGGAGCAAAGATGACGGGGTCCCGGGCGAAGGCGTGACAGGCTACGCACCCGGCGCGGCCCCCATGCTACTACAGCCTGGACAAGCCATATTGATCAAAGCTGGCTCCGACATCGTGTTCCAGATGCACTACACAACCAATGGCAAAGCTGGGACGGACCGCAGCCGGCTGGGCCTGGTGTTCGCTCCCGGACCTCCCAAGCAGCGCGTGGCCGGCCTGGCGGCCTACAATGACGATCTGAAGATCCCCGCCGGCGATCCCAACTACCGAGTGGACTCCGTCTTCGATTTGGGGGCCGAGGCGCTACTGACCAGCTTGGGGCCGCACATGCATTACCGCGGTAAGGATTTCGAGTTTCGCGCCATCTATCCCAACAGCCAGACGGAAACCCTGCTGCGCGTGCTGAATTACAACTTCAACTGGCAACTTTCCTACGATCTGGCGAAACCCATTCTTCTTCCGAAGGGAACGCGGATCCAGTGCACCGCGCACTTCGACAATTCGGCTAACAACCCCAACAATCCGGACCCCAGCAAGGAAGTGACGTGGGGCGACCAGAGCTTTGATGAGATGATGATCGGCTTCTTCTCGGTGGCCTTCGACGCCAATTTACCGGTGAAGAACCTAACGGCCGAGCCGCCCAAGGAAGCCAAGGCTCGTCCCAAATCGCCGAAGGAACTGGTTGCCCTGCGCGCCGTTCAGGACGCCCAGACGCCCGACCAGCAGCTGCAGGCAATCGAAAACGTTCTTACCAATTTCGCCGATACCGAATTCAAAGTGATGCTGCTCCAGACCGCCATGCAGATTGAACAGCGCAAGGATGACTACGCGCAGGTTTTGACTTACGGCCAGAGGCTGCTCGAAGCCGATCCCAAAGGTGCGTTCGCGTGGGTCACCATGGCTTCGGAAACGGCCCGGCATACTCGCATGTTTGATTTGGACAAGGAACAAAAGCTCGCCAAGGTTGATCAATACGCGAAGACCGGGCTGGAAGCCGCGCGAGTGATGCCCAAACCGTCTGGCGTCGCGAACGATCAGTGGGAAGCAGCGAAAAAAGATTTCGAGGCCCAGGCGTACGAAGCCCTAGGACAGGCGGCCATGTTGCAGCAGAAATATGAGGAAGCCATCGCGGACTACAAGCAATCCATCTCGGTAGCCGCCACCCCGAACGCGGTTACCTGGACGCGATTGGGCCAGGCTTACGAAAACATCGCGCGCTTAGACGATGCCTCCGATGCGTTTGACAAAGCACTCGCGGTGCCTAACGTCAGCCCCGAAGTCAAATCAGTGGCGCAAGCCAAGAAGGACGAGGTTGCGAAACGTAAAGGCGCTGGATCGAAGTGAGTGGGGCAGGGCCATGCCCTGCCAAGCGTGAGATTCCGTCCCGGCAGGGCATGGCCCTACCCTACCTAATGCCGCAAGTGCAACGCCACCAGATCCGCCTGCACCGGCACGCCTTGAGTTACCTTCACGCGCACCACGCACTCGAACGGCGCGATCTTGCCGGACACCGGCCCTCCGATGCGCTTCACCAGATCCTCGGCCGTATTAGACCGGCTGACGTATTCCACCGCGGCTTGCGTACCGATGGTCGTAAGGCCGGCCAGCAACATCACCCAGCGTGCCGGATTCATGCCCGGCATTAAACCAATCACAGCGTAATCCTCAATGATGGGAAGTCCTTTGGTCGAGATATACGAACTCTCTTCGCCCTTGCGCGGATGCACGTTCACCACCGAAAGATCGCCCTTGCGAGGACCCTTCTCGACGCTGCGGAATACAAAATCCTGAGTAGTGGGAATCTCGCGCAGCGAGAGATTCTCAGATGGCGATCCTACAAAGATGAGATCGTTGTTCTTCGCGTCGTCCAGCGAGAGCAGGCGGCCGCGCTTCACTCTGAGCCCGTGGTGCAGGGATGCGAACACGCGATCCAGCTCATGGATGCCCAGCACTTCGCCTACGCCCGTGTAGTGATCCAGGATCGGTTGTCCTCTATCGGCGGCAGGATTGTAATAGTGCATGCCCGTTTCGGGCCGCCCCGCAAATTCCGCGTTGCTGAAAATCACCCACGGTTCTTCGGGAGTCACCACAAAATCGTTCCACAGAAATGCCAGCGCCGCGGGCGCTTCCGGCGGGGCCGGGGTAGCCGTCCGCCGGCTATTCGCGCGGTTCAACAATAGCATCACGGTGGTTGCGGCCAACGACACCGAAATTGCCGAGAGAATGATGACAGCCGTCAGCCACCCACCGCGCCGCTGCGTACGGCCTTGCGCGCTAGAGGCCGTTCTGTCCAGAACCTGGGCCGGCACCAGCGGATCCGACGCCGGAACCAGGTTGCGCGGGTAAAATACCAGCGCGTAGGCGCCTTTGGGAATCTCGAGGAGCCAGGGGTCGTTCTTTCCGGCACCTGCGTAGTATTCAGACAGCTTGGAGCGCAGCCGGCCGGTCTGAACCCGAACCGTGGCGTCCAGCCTGGGATCGAAATCCTCAGGGCGTTTGAACAGCTCCGTAGCGATCTGGTATTCCTTAACTGCAGCCCCCGGATGGTCGATGCAGTGCTCCGCCAAATAGCGCAAAAGCTTGCACAGAGACTCCGACCCGTGCAGCAAGTCGCTCCCCACCACGCGTTCAACTTGCCGAAGCTTTTCTTCGCGTTCGGCGACCACGACCCCGGTAACCGACATTTACCCGAGCGTAACAAAGTCTGCAAACTTTTGCAAGGGTTGATTTTAGTTCATGTAACAGTATCAAACCCACGAATAACTTGTATAAACATACTAGAGAGCCCAAACTGGACGGAGTTCCGATTTGCTTTGGCCACCGTTTGGCCTATGGGGTTGTACCAAGTCTCACATGGATGTTCCAAGGAGAACAACAAGAATATGCGTAATTCGAGCAAGACCTTCCTGACCGTTTGGCTGGCCGTAATTCTGGCTTTAGTGGTTCTCACTACACCGACATTTGCTCAGCAGGTTTTCGGGTCCATTTTCGGCACCGTTACGGATGCCAGTGGCGCGGCCGTGGCGAATGCCAAAGTCACTATTACGGATGCAAGCAAAGGCACCAAGTTCGAAGTCACCACCGATGCCAATGGCAACTACAATAAAGGCCAGTTGGTTCCCGACCCTTACAAGGTGCTGATCGAAGCCCCCGGCTTTCAGCGTGTTGCCTCGAACGACATTCTCGTCCAAGTTGATGCAGCCGCTCGCTATGATGCCGCGCTCAAGGTTGGAGAGGTAACCACGGAAGTGGAAGTAGTGGCGGCGGCGCCGCTGCTGCAATCGGATCGTGCCGACATCTCCCAGACGTTTAGTTCCAAGGAAATCGAAGAGCTCCCCAACATCGGGCGTAACGTGCAAGCCATGGAGCTGCTTCAGCCCGGAACGGCCAAGCTCGGCTGGCAGCACGCCTCCGACGAGAATCCGCAGAACAGCGTCCAGATGGTGGTGGACGGCCAGCTCTTTTCCCAGATGGGCTATGAGCTGGATGGAACCACGAACCAGGACCCTATTCTTGGAATTATCGTAATCAATCCGAACATTGACTCCCTGGCCGAGGTGAAGCAGTCACTGCAGAACTTTGACGCCGAGTTCAACATGGTCGGCGGCGGTATCGCTTCCTACTCGACCAAGTCCGGCACCAACGAGTTCCATGGAAGTGCTTTCGAATACAACCAAATCAACACGCCCGGTTTCGTCACAGCCGCAAGAAATCCTTTTTCGAACCAGCCCTCTCCTCTGTACCGGCAGAACCAGTTCGGCGGTTCCATTGGCGGACCGATCATCAAGAATAAGCTCTTCTTCTTCGGCGACGCAGAGTTGAACCGGCAGTTTCAAGGAGGGTCGGTCGTAACCAGCGTGCCCGACGCACTCAGCCGGACAGGCAATTTCAGCGAGTGGCTGGCATACAACAAGAACTATCAGATTTATGATCCTAACAGCGGCAACCCCCTGACGGGTGTAGGCCGGACGCCGTATGCAAACAACATCATCCCCGGCAACCAAATCAGCCCGCAGGCTCAGGCGATTATGGCGTACTGGCCATCGCCCAATATCCAGCAGATTAGCGGTGCACCTTTCGTTAACAATTACGCGGTCAACGGCGGCACTGCCATCACATACAACAAGTGGGACACGCGCGAAGATTATTACTTGAACCAAAAGAACACTATCTTCGGCCGCTATAGCTACGCGTCCTTTACCGAGGCGGCCCCGGGAGCATTCGGCGTGGAAGCAGGCGGTCCGGCTTTCGTCAACTACGGGGGCAGTTCAGTATCCCAGGACGATAGTTTGGCTATTGGATGGACCTTCACCGCCAGCCCCACCACGATCAACGAATTCCGCTTCGGCTGGATGCGCTATCACGTTTTTGACGTGCCGCAAGGATACGGTACGGATCCTGCCACCCAGGCGGGTATCCCGGGCTTGAACCTGGACAAGACCTACACCTCTGGCATGCCGTACTTTAACGTGCCATCGCCGAATGATTCCTTCATACTTGGCTATTCTCTCGGAGCCAACCAATGCAACTGCCCATTGACTCAAACAGAACGCCAGTTTCAGTTCGTGGACAACCTGACCCACACGGTTGGTAAACACAACTTCAAGTTCGGCGCGGATCTCCGCTATGCGGAAAATCTTCGCGTACCGAGTGACAGCCACCGTGCGGGTGAGCTCACGTTCAACCCTGGGATCACCGGCGGCGTCGCCGTAGCTGGCGCGAGCCAATCCCCCGGCATCGGGCTGGCCACATTCCTATTGGGTGACGTGTCCAACTTCAATCGTTATGTCAGCACCAGCACCAACGCCCAAGAAGAGCAAAAGCGCTTCTTCTGGTATGGGCAGGACGAATGGCGTCCGACGCCAAAGTGGACCATCACTATGGGCCTGCGCTGGGAAATGGTATTCCCAGAGACTGTCAATGGCCCCGGTAACGGCGCCACCTTGGACCTTGCCAACGGTTTGATCTATGTATTTGGGGTGGGCGGCGTTTCGTCGCATGGCATCCAGAGTATGAACTACCACAATTTCGCGCCGAGACTGGGTATCGCATACCAGTTAAGTCCGAAGACCGTCATCCGTGGCGGCTATGGTTGGTCTTACGATCTGGGAGTTTTCGGATCCACCTTCGGGCATAACGTGACGCAGAATCCACCGGTGCTGTCGAACCAACAGAATAACGGCCCGAACGGGTTTACCGACGTGTTTAACCTGGCGCAGGGCCCGGCCACGCTTCCCCCCACGGCGGTCAGTTCCAACGGTACTTTCCCGCTACCGGCGAACGTCAATCCAAAGTTTCGGCCCCCAGAGATGGCATTGCCGACTGTCTACCAGTACAACCTCGCGGTGCAGCACCAGTTGACCAATAAGATCGCGGTGCAAGCCTCGTATGTCGGAAACGCAGACCGGCATGCGTTTATCGGAACCTCCGGTCAGACCACTAACCCCAACGAAGCGATCTATGTCCCTGGGGTTTCGAATACCAACTTGGACCGCCCGTATTATTCCAAGTTTGGCTGGACCAACGATCTTTCCTATTACTGCGATTGCAGCAATTCGCATTACAACGCTTTCCAGAGCCTCGTAAACATACGGGCCTGGCAGGGTTGGAACCTGCAAGCCAGCTACACCTACCAGAAGTCCTGGAATAACGCTGCCGGCTATGATGAAAACTATTACTTCCTCTATGATCGGGCCGCCGGCTCGGGGAACAGCGGATTCTTGCCTGACCAGCAATGGACTTTTGCGCAAACCTACGACGTTCCTTTTGGTAAGGGCCGCAAGTGGGGCTCGAACATGAATCGAGTGGCAGACATGGTCCTGGGTGGTTGGGAGCTGAGCGGCATTACATCCTATTACAGCGGCTTCCCATTCAGCCCCACGCTCGAGAATTACGGTACTCAGGGTGGCCAACCCAACGCGGGTACCACAAATCGGCCCGACTTAGGTTCGGGAAATCCCTATTCCGGTGCGCAAGGGAATCGCAACCAATGGTTTGTCGGCGGGACCGGCGGCGTCTTCCTGACTCCGGCTGCGGATACCATGGGTAACTTCCCCATCAACTCGCTCTATGGTCCGCATTTCATCCAACAGGATCTGTCGGCCTTCAAGACCTTCAAGTTCACCGAGCGTTTCTCATTCACGTTGCGCACCGATTCGCGGAACATATTCAACCATACCAATCTGGGCCTGCCGAATAGTGACGTCCAGAGCCCCAACGCCGGACAGATCACCGGGACAGCAGGGGCGGCACAGGGCGCCAACGGCATGCGTCAGCTGCAGTTCTCGGGCACGCTCCGCTTCTAAGTTAACCGCTAGCGTTTGAATATTGGCCGGTAGGGGGAAACCCCTACCGGCCTTTTTGCTGTAGATCAGCCTGACCCGCCCGCAACCGCTCCATGGTGGTCCGCACTTCTGTGAGGTCAGGTCTTATCCGGAGCGCCTCCTTGTAATGGGTGATCCCCTCTTGCACGCGGCCCGGAATCCGAACTAACGTATTTGCAAGGTTGATATGAGCTTCCAGGTAGTCAGGATTGATACGGAGCGCTTCCTCATACTGCGCGACGGCCTCCTCCGTTCGCCCTGGCATCTGCGCCAGCGCATTGCCCATTCCGTTGTGAGCCGAGGCGAGGTCTGGTTCAAGCTTTAACGCGGCTTCAAACTCGGCGATTACGCCTGGCGTCCGGCCAGGGACGTACATAAGAGCGTTGCCCAGGTCCACGTGCGCTTCCGTGAATCGTGGATTGATACGCAGGGCCGTCTCGAATTCATGAATCGCTTCCGAGATTCGCGACGGATCCGATTGAATGAGAGCAACTCCGTGGGAAAGGTGGGGCTCGGCGATATCCGGCCTCAGGCGCAGTGCCGCTTCGTATTCCGGAATTGCCTCCTGCGCGCGGCCCGTCCGGACCAGGACGTTCCCTAGCTGGTTGTGCGCCATCCAACTATCGGCATTCTTCGCCAACGTGTCCCGGTACAGCGTCTCCGCGTCCACATAGGTTGCGGATTGGCGCCATGTCAGCCAGCCGAGAACTACAAGCCAGAGAACCGGCAGGGCGGTGCCCGCTTTACGCTTGGCTGCAACCGTCACGGCGCATGTAGCTGGAATGATGATTCCCAAGCAAGCCAGATATTGAAAATGGTCAGCGACGTAGGAGAAAAGAAACGGATAGATGTTCGCGAATCCGAGTACCGGGAACAGAGTCCCTACGAAGATGAGAAAGCCCGCCAGAGGACCGCGATTGGCGCTAACGCGCGCGATCAGCCACAAACCGAGCGCTACGCCCAGGACGCCCGCGGGGAACAGATATTGCCGCCAGTCCGAAGTATCGATCGTCCAGTGCGGATAAGTGAACATCAGGTCGGCCGGCCAGATCAGCTTGCCTGCGTAGAAGCAAATCACTCGCCCCGCCAATAGAAAACGCTGAAGCCACGTGAGGGTGAAATCTCCGCCCTGCGCTCCGATAAACGTCTTCTCCATCCAGGCTGTAAATAGGCCCGCACTTACACCGGCCGCGAACCAGGGAATCAGCGGCACGAAATCGAGTCTCCACTGGAGCCTACCCTGCTTTTTCCACCAGAGAACCACCAGAAGCGCCGCCGGAAGCGTTGCGGTAACCGTCTTACTCAGCAATGCGCCCACAAACAGGGCGGCCGCAAGAAGGTATTGTGGCGTCCTTCGCGTCTTGTCAAATCGCAGATATACTAGCGCAGCGGCGAGGCAGAAGACAGCGGACAAAGTGTTCTTCTGCTCCGAAATCCAGGCGACCGATTCCACGCACACGGGGTGTAGCGCAAAGACGAAACCTGCCAGCGTGGCGCCCGGCAATTCAAGACGTCTCACGATCTGAACAACCAGGCATGCCGAAAGCGCATGCAGGGAAATGTTGACCAGGTGATAGCCCAGCACCGCGTCTCCCCACAAGTGGTGTTCAATCCAGAAAGCGCTATGCAACAGCGGATAGTACTGCTGTGTCGCGCCTAAGTCAAACCAGATGCGCCAGAGGCCGTGCATCGACTGGAGCGCTGGCTTAGTAACGTGCCCGTTATCGTCCCAAACGAAGCCGCCGCTCAGCGAGGGCCAATACGCGATGAAGGTCGCACAGCACAGAAAGATCCAAACGGCGGCCTGCTTGGGAAGGTCGTCAGTTCGGCCGGCGATGCTAGCGGTTGAGCGATCTTTATCAATGGCAAGCCTCGTGGTTCGTGGATTTCGGCGGCCCGCCGCACGCCCTTTTGCCATATGGCGATTCTTGCACAGGTCCTAGCGTGGGGGCTGGGAACGGATCGGAAAAGGCTGCTATTCGGATTGCAGCCGGCCCTTAATACTCTCAGGAAACAGCTCCACGTAGCGCCTCAGCACTCGCTCTCCAGCCGATCGCTGCCCCAATGCCGTGTATACGCGAGCAAGTTCGAAATAGGCGCACTGCATGGATGGATCCATTTGTATGGTATGTTCCAGGGTCTTGATCGCGTCGCCCTCGTCACCCTCGGCCTCGTAAGCAACCGCCTCGCTCAGCACATCCACGGCGTCATTGGGTTGCTTGCGGGCCGCTTCCACGAAGAACTTTAATGCATTCTTGGGCTGCTCCTCTGCCAGCCATAAGAACCCCAGCGCTTTCAGGACTTCGGGTTCTTCGGCCATTTCCGGTGGCAGCGCAGTTAGCAACCGCACCGCTTCGCGGGTCAGCGGAATAGACTGATGGTCACGCGCTACGGCAAGAGTTGCCAGTCCGAGATTGCGCTGATCGAGCGGCGGCGACGGGTTGTGCCACGCCGTGGGAGCTCTAACCTCGGCGCTCACATTCTTCAGTTGCAACTCCGGCCTTCTCAAAATGCGATGGTCCGTCACAGCAGCGTGTACAACATCGGACGCGCCCCGGGCGGGCATATGACAACTGGTGCACTGTTCGACCGTCCCCGGGTGCGAGGCTGCCGAAAGCTGTGAATGACAGGATGTGCAGATGGCCTTCACCTGGCTGGCGCGGTCGCGGGGAGCATCGCCATGTGGATCATGGCAAGTTCCGCACCACAGCCTGCCCCCGCTCATGCGGGCGCATTTGCTCAGCACAAGCTGTTCCACATGACTCACGGCCTTTACGCCGCTTGCGTCATTCTCCAGATACACGCTAAATGTCTTCTCCAACTCCTGGCCGGCCCGGAAATCCCACCAGTCCTTGCCTGGATTCAGGATGCGGGTGACGCCCTCAAGATGACATTGCTCGCAGACGCTGTCGCGCGCGCGTGGTTCCGCTTTGGCCGGGTTCACGATGTTCTGGGCAGAAGGAGCTTGAACGTGCGCCGCGCCCGGACCGTGACATCGTTCGCAGGAAATGGGCGTAAATGGAACCTTTTGATAGCGGTTGGCCGACGACCCGATCAGATTGACGCTGCCGGTATGGCAGAACAAACAACCCGCCACAATCTCGTGATCGAAATCCAGCCGGCGCTCGGTTTCATACCCAGGCGTTAAATCCCAGCCATTCGTGTGGGTATAGTAAGAGGCCGGCGATTGGAACAGGTACTCGCCGATACGTACCAGATAGCTGCGGCCGACGATGCCCGCTCCGATGTAATAAGGAACCCGGTATTGCGCCTTGAGGCCAGCCTCTTCCAGAGTGTGCGTCATCCCTGGTGCGTCTGAACGGATGATCACAATGCTTCCGGACGGTTTGTGAACCACGCGGCCGCCGGGTTGTCCTTCTGGAGTGCCGGACGATCGCGCCATAGCCGAACGCGCGTAATTCTCCGCTTCGCGGGGGTGACATTGAGCGCATACTTGCTGCGCATGCACAACATTCGAAAATCCAGCCAACACGTAAACAACCGCGAAATTGCTCTGAATGCGAAACATGCAAGACCGGACCTTGTGTGAATGTGACCCGGCTTCGGACCTTCAAGTTGCTGTCGAGCTCATTAATTCACTCCTTACAGAAACTTACGAGGTGAGCTGACGTTAAGATCATTCAAACTCACGCTACACTGATCCGGTAAGATGAGACGGGAGGGGGTTGCGCGCGATTTTCGCAGCTCCGATGTTCCTCGGCTTGGCTCTCATAATGAGCCGCAGGCCCTGCCCGATCCCGAAGAAGCAACGCGGAGCACTACGTCACGCCACGCGGTTATGAAATTCAGTGGACAACAGTTCTGCCTTTTACCGAAGCGTGGCCGTAATTCAAAGGCACCGGTCGCTTACGCTCGCGGTTCGGTAACGGAGCCGAGCCGCGACAGTGAGGGAGCCGGTGCTCCTCAGCTAGAATAAAAAAAGATCCTTTGCATTCGCGCTCTTTCCACATCTCCCGCCGCGGCTTCGTCCGCTCGCTCTGCGCCACTCTGCCCGTCTTCTCCTTCGACCAACTAATCGCCGGCACAGGACTCGGCATCCAGTTCGTCAACGTCGCGCGCGAAGCCGGCCTAAATTCGAAAACCATCTTCGGCGCCGAACACAAAAACAAATTTCTGCTCGAAACCACCGGCTGCGGCTGCGCCTTCATCGATTACGATAACGACGGCTGGCTGGATATCTTCCTGGTGAACGGCACCCGCTTCGACACGCAATGGCCGGCGGGCGAAGCTCCCGTGAGCCGGCTGTACAAGAACAATCGCGACGGCACATTCACTGACGTCACGGTGAAAGCCGGCGTGGCGCGCACCGGCTGGGGGCAAGGCGTGTGCGCGGGCGATTACGATAACGACGGCTTTGACGACCTGTTCGTCACTTACTGGGGCGAATGCGCTCTCTGGCACAACAACGGAAACGGAACCTTCACCGATGCCGCAAAGAAAGCTGGAGTCTCTACCAACCCAGGCGGCGGCCACTGGCGCTGGAATACCGGTTGCGCATTTGTCGATTACGACAAGGACGGCCACCTGGATCTATTCGTCGCCAACTACATCGACTTCGATCCGAAGACCGCGCCGCTGCCTGAATCCGGCCCCTGTCTCTACAAGGGCATCCTGGTCCCCTGCGGCCCTCCCGGGCTCAAGGGCGGCAAAAATATTCTGTTTCACAACAACGGCGACCACACGTTCACTGACGTCAGCGAGAAATCCGGCATTTTGAAAACGCCCGGCACCTATGGCCTGGGAGTTCTGGTGTGCGATTTCGACAACGACACTTGGCCGGATATTTATGTCGCCAACGATTCCACCTCGTCCACGCTCTACCGCAACAATCACGATGGCACCTTCACCGACGTCGCCATCGAGGCCGGCGTGGCGTATAGTCCGGACGGCAAGCCACAGGCCGGAATGGGCGTATCCGCCGCGGACTACGATTGCGACGGCAACTTCGATGTTGTGAAAACCAATTTCGCCGGCGACACATCCAGCCTCTATCACAATCAAGGCAATCTGGTGTTCGAAGACGAAACTTTTCAAGCGGGTCTCGGAAAAAACACGCGCTTCCTGGGATGGGGGGTCAGCTTCATGGATTTCGACAACGACGGTTGGGTCGATATCCTGGTCACCAACGGCCACGTTTATGCCGAAGTGGGCGAGACCGATATCGAATCCGGCTATCGCGAGCGCAAAGTGCTGTACAAGAATCTGCGCAACGGACATTTTGCCGACGTCACGCTGGACGCAGGCCCGGGCGTCCTGGAAAAAGTAGCCGGCCGCGGGTGCGCCATCGGCGATTTCAACAACGACGGCACCTTGGACATACTGGTGAATTGCGTCAATGACGTCCCGCAGCTTTTGCGCTGCGACAGCGCACTCAAAAATAATTGGATCAAGATCAAAACGGTCGGCGTAAAATCCAACCGCTCCGGCATCGGCGCCCGGATCTATTGCACCACTCCAGGCCATCGACAGATGGATGAAGTCCGCAGCGGGTCATCCTATATTTCGCAAAGTGACCTACGCGTTCACTTCGGACTAGGCTCAGCAGCGAAGGCCGATCTCGAAATCCACTGGCCCAGCGGAACCATAGACAAACTCCCCGGCGTCAAAGCGAACCAAGTAATAGCCGTAAAAGAAGGTTCGGCGCCTCGCTGACGCTTGGCGGTTTCTGGTTTCTAGTTCCTGGTTTCTGGTTGCCAACCGCGTCCAACGAGAAACGAGAAACGGCTTTCCGGTAGTCCCGCTGACGCTTGGCTGTTTCTAGTTTCTAGTTCCTGGTTTCTGGTTGCCAACCGCGTCCAACGAGAAACGAGAAACGGCTTTTCCTTCGTCTCGGCGGACGCTTGGCGGTTCCTGGCTTCTAGTTCCTGGTTTCTGGTTCCCGACAATACCCAACGAGAAACGAGAAACGAGAAACGGTTTTTCCTTCGTCTCGGCTGACGCTCGGCTGTGTCTAGTTTTTTAGTTCCTGGTCTCTGGTTCCCGTCCGTACCTAACCAGAAACCAGAAACCAGAAACGGTTTTTCAACGTTTCTACCGGTTCTTAAGTTCCTGCCAGCGCCCCAGTTCTTTTTTCCCATCCTCGGCTTTTCCATCCTGTATCAACGCCTGTCCCAAAATATAATGCGCCGTCGGATTCTGCGGATCCAATTGCAGCGCGTGCCGCAACACACCTTCCGCGTTCGCCAGTTGCTTCTGCTTCAGATAAACCTTGCCCAGCAAAATGTACGGTCCGCTGTAATTCGGATTCAACCACACCGAGCGCTCTAGCGGTCCCTGCGCCTCATCCCAACGTTCCTCGCGCGTGTAAGCGTCGCCCAGCCGGTAGTGGGCCATCGCAAAAGTTGGGTTGATCTCGATCTCCTTTTTCAAGTCAGCGATGGCGCCCTCGATATCAGCCTGGTAGATGGCTACCTCGCCTAGCAGGAAATACGCACCCGCAATTCTGGGATCGATTTCCAGCGCCTTCTTCGCCTGCGCGGCAGCTTCGGTGGCCAGATCCTGGTGCATCATCATGCGCGCAGTGGTTAAATGCGCGGTCGCCGAATCCGCGCTCACGTGAAATAGTTGTGCGAACGCCTTCACCGCCTTGTCGCTCTGCTGCGTCAGGAGGCAGGCGTTGCCCAGCATATACGCAGCTTCCGGAGTGGTCCCTTTCGCCGCCGCCGCTTTTTCGAGCCACGGAACCGATTCTGCGTATTTCGATTCCAGATACAAGCTCTGCCCCAGCAACAGCACGGACTCGCCGTACTCCACGCTCGCGGGATCTTCCGTCTTCAAAGCCTCGGTGAATTGAGCGACCGCGTCCGCGAACTTATGCTGTTTGTACGCCGCAAGCGCCGCCTGATGCGTGGCTCCAATATCCAGCAACAATAGTACAAGGGGCCACATTCCCTCAGTATAATTCAGTAAAATAGTGAACATGCTACGCAGCGGGCGATGGCTTTCTCTCGTCCTCTGTTTCCAGTTGATCGCTTTCGCCGCGGACAGCCTGGAAGAGATTGAATCCCGCGCCACCGCGCTGAAAGCCGCGGGCGACGCGGCGGGAGCGTTGGCCGCTTATCAGGAAGCTGCGACACTCGATCCAAAGTCACCTCGTTATCAGGATGAGATTGGCTTCTTGCTCCGGGTATTGAATCGAGGCCCGGAGGCCACGGAACATTTCCATCGGGCCCTTGAATTGGACCCGCAATTTGCGCCCGCGCATTTTCATTTGGGCGTAGTCCTCTGGCTGGATCACGACACCGTCTCCGCTATTTCCGAGCTACAGACTGCGGCGAATTTAGATCCCCAGAACGGCGCCTACCAATCCAAACTGGGACAAGCCTTGGAGAGTTCCGGACAACACCAGGAGGCACTCCCGCATCTGCAGGCCGCTGTCCGGTTGCAGCCCACGGACTTAGCTGCGTGGAACAATCTCGGTAACGCCCTGGAAAAAACCGGGGATCCGAACGGAGCCGTGGACGCCTACACGCATGCCGTTGAGATTGCGCCCGCGAATTTGGATGCGCGCAACAGCCTCGGCTTGATGCTGGTTAAGACGCGCCGACCGGACGAAGGGATTGCCGAGTTCCAAAAGGTCCTCGCGGCTGATCCCGCGAACAATACCGCACATTTTAATATCGGATTCGCTCACTTGTTAAAAGCCGAATTGGACCAGGCCATCCCGGCCTTCCGCGATGTTATCGCGCGCGATCCCAATCACGCCGCCGCGCATTACAATCTTGGAGTCGCGCTCAAAAACAAGGACGAAATTGACGCGGCGAAAGTCGAATTCTTCCGCGCTCTCGAGATCGATCCAAAGCTCGCCGAGGCGCACTATATGATCGGCATCACCTGCTGGCAATCCGGAGAATTCGATCGCGCGGCGCTAGAGATGCGAGCTGCCATCGCATTGCGGGCAGATTATGGCGAAGCCTACTTCATGCTGGGCACTGTTCTAAAGCAAAAGGGCGAAACTGCGCCCGCTGAAGACGCTCTACGTACAGCAATCCGTTTGGATCCCGCGAATCCAGGCCCCTACAACACGCTGGCTCTGCTACTGCGCCAGAAGGGCGACTTAGAAGGTAGCAAGCGCCTGTTCGCCGAAGGCGCGCGCGCGAAGCAAGCCAAGGAAAATGAACTGGGCGTGATGTTGGGGCGCCAATAGTGTGGGGCAGGTTGTCATCCTGCGCGGGGGTTGCCAACCCCCGCATCTTCGCCTTGCTCCTTGCGCCCGCCCTGCTCCAAGCCAGCGACATCACGTTTTCCAAAGACATCGCTCCCATTCTTTTTGAATACTGCGCGCCCTGCCATCGCCCCGGTGAAGCTGGACCTTTTTCCCTACTGAGCTATGCAGACGCGCAAAAACATGCGGACCAAATCGCCATCGTCACCGGCAAACGGTACATGCCTCCCTGGCCGCCCGAGCCAGGCTACGGCGATTTCGCAGGTGTCAAGCGCCTCACCGGCGCGCAGATCGCTTTACTGTCGCGCTGGGCCAAAACCGGCGCCGCCGAAGGCCATAGCGATCAACTGCCTCCGGCCCCGCACTTCGTGGAAGGCTGGCAACTCGGCCAGCCCGACCTGGTGCTGCACATGCGCCAACCCTTTCAAATGCCCAGCTCCGGCGAAGATGTCTTCCGCAACTTTGTAATCCCGGTGGAATTGAAGGAAACAAAATATATCCGCGCCATGGAGCTCCGGCCCGGTAGCAAGCGAGTGGTACATCACGCGAATCTAATCGTGGACCACGCGCGCATGCTGCGCCAGCGCGATGGGCAGGACGGCCAACCCGGATTCCCCGGCATGGATGTGGAAACCGAGGTCTCGGGCGAATTCGATCCGGACTCGCACTTCTTGTTTTGGAAACCCGGCTCGCCGCCTCAAGAGGAGCCACTAGACATGGGTTGGAAGCTGGAGCCGGGCTCAGACCTGGTGGTTAATCTGCACCTGCAGCCCACCGGAAAGCCCGAAACCGTTGACGTTGCCGTGGGACTCTACTTCGCCGATCGGCCCGCCACGCGATTTCCCATGCTGCTGCAACTCGAGCACGACGGCGCGCTGGATATTCCTCCCGGCGCCGCGCGCTTTATGGTGACCGACCATTTGAAACTCCCGAGCGCCGTGGATGTGCTCGCCATTTATCCGCACGCCCACTATCTCGGCAAACAGATCGACGCGTGGGCCGAGCTACCGGATGGCACCCGGCTTGCGCTGATCAGAATCAACGATTGGGATATCAACTGGCAAGCCACCTACACCTACCGGAATCCGATCCCGCTCCCGGCCGGAACCACCGTCGCCATGCGCATCACTTACGACAACACGGAGAACAATCCGCGCAATCCCAGCCATCCGCCCAAGCGCGTCCGCGGCGGTAATCGAAGCATCGACGAGATGGGCCATGTCTGGTTACAGGTGCTGCCGAAAGCGGCCGGCGAAGACGACCCGCGCCTGGCATTACAGAAAGCAGTCATGTTGCGGAGGATCGAAAAATACCCGGCCGACTTCGTCGCGCATTTCAATCTGGGCGCAGTTCTGCAAGCTATGGGCAAGTTCGATCAAGCCATCCCTTACTTGAACCAAGCTCTACTCATCAAGCCCGCCAGTGCTACGGCCACGAATAATCTCGCTGTGTCACTCTTAATGACGGACAAAGTAGACCAGGCCATTCAGGAATTCCGGAAATCACTAGCTCTCGATTCCACATATCAGAACGCCAGGTTCAATCTGGTCCGCGCATTAATAGCCAAGGGTGATTCGAATGCCGCGCTCAGCGAGCTGTTGATTTATCTGAAGGCAGTTCCCAATGATGCCCAAGCACATGAAACTGCAGGCCGCATCTACGCGTCCACAGGCAACCTGCCGGAGGCATTGCCTCATCTCCGCAGAGCCGTGGAGCTGCAACCAAATGATTCCGCTCTCGAGACAAATCTAGGCGCCGCCCTTGCGATGGCCGGGAATTTCTCAGAAGCCATCGCTGCATTCGAGAGCGCGCTTAAAGTGGACCCAACCAATCAAACCGCCCGCGAAAATCTAGCTCGCGCCCGGGAGGGCCTCAAGAATAAGTGACCGCCCTTCACCAGCCACCAGCAACCAGCAACTATTTCCCCCCAAATCGTTCGCTTTTCACAACCCCCGCCCCCTCGCGCACAGTAATCAACTGATTCGCCGATACCTTCGCGAGTTTTTCCTTGTCACCATTCGGCCAACGAATCTCGACCTCCACTTGCTCCACCGGGCCCAATCCAAAATGCAGCCGCAAGTCATTCACGGAATAGAAGCTCGCCTGGCTGAGCACTTCCTGCACTTGCACTTTCCCGCCGTAATGCACTGTAACGCGCGCTCCAAGCGCCGATCGATTGGATTTAACGCCCACTAATTTCACCTTCAGCCAGTGGCCGCCGCCGGTAACATCGTTGCGAAGCAGCGAAGGCGGCTCGTTCATGTTGATGATCACCACATCCATATCGCCGTCATTATCAAAATCGCCGAACGCACATCCTCGGCTGGCATGCGGCGCCGCAATCCCGCTTCCCGCCTCTTCAATCAGTTCCTCAAACTTTGTGCCTAGATTGCGGAACACAATGCGGGGTGTTTTATAGGGAAACTCCTTCAATATTTTCTCCACTTCTGGATAAACATTGCCGGTAACAATAAACAGGTCCGGCAATCCGTCGTTATCCAGATCAACAATCCCGGTTCCCCACGAGACGTAGCGGGTTTCTACTCCTAGCCCCGATCGGATGGTGACATCGTCAAAGTTCCCGGCCCCATCGTTCTTGTATAGAACGGAAGTATCTTCGGCGAAGTGCGTTTTGAAAATATCCAGGTGGCCGTCCAGGTTGATGTCACCCACGCCGACGCCCATGCCGGCCTGCTCCATTCCGTCCTCACTCAGCGCAGCGCCGCTGGCCAAGCCGATTTCGGCGAACGTTCCGTCCTTATTGTTTCGGAACAACAAGCTGGGAGTAGAATCGCACGCCACATAGATGTCAGGCCAACCCGTATCGTGAAAATCGGCCGCGACTGCCGTCATGCAATAGCCTCCCGCCGCCTTGCTGATTCCAGCAGAATCGCTGATGTCTTTGAATGTCCCGTCGCCGTTGTTGCGATACAGATAGCAGCGCCCTAACGGCAGACCGCGTGGTCCGCAATTCACCGGAATTCCCTTCCAAGTGCAATTTATATTCTCACCCGGCTTCGGGACTTTCTCCGGATCGAACTGCAGATAGGTCCCTACAAAAAGATCCAGATGGCCGTTCCGATTGGTATCCACGAAAGTGCAGCCGGAGCCCCACCGCCGAGCCGGGTGCAGCAAGCCTGCATCTTTGGTTACATCCGTGAACGTGCCGTTCCCGTTGTTGCGGTAAAGCACGTTCTGTCCCCAGTAGGTCACAAACAGATCGTCATGCCCGTCATTGTTGTAATCTCCTACGCATACTGCCGAAGCCCAACCGGTGCGCCGCAATCCGGCTTTATCCGTTACATCGGTGAACGTGCCGTCGCGATTATTGTGGTACAGGCGGTTGGTGGCTTCCTCGGGATCGCCTTCCAGTCGCGTCCCGCACAGCACAAAAATATCCAGCCATCCGTCTTCGTCATAGTCGATAAACGCTACTCCGCAGCCTGTTGTTTCGATGATCTGCTGCTTCTTGTCGATACCTCCGTAGATGGTGGTCGCGTGTAATCCGGCGGCTGCGGCGATATCCGTGAATTTCGCATGGAACGGCAGCCCGGAGGGCTTGCCTTTCGGAAGAGGTTTTACAGATCGCGTCGAGACACCTTGCGCCCACGCCGTAACACCCGGCAGCGCCATCAATTTCAACCATTCCCGGCGATGAAACACGCTACCAGTATAAGCGTGGCGTGAACTTTCGTCCGCGTTCACTCAGGCTGCCATCCCAATGCCACTTAATTTTCCCACCTCGTGGGGCAGGGCCGCGCCCTGCCAACGGTCTTTTGATCCGCCGACGCAACCTGCCGAGAGGCCGGGGTTATTGCGAACCGGAAAGCGCCTGGCCCGGAACCACGGCAGGGCATGGCCCTGCCCCACACCCAAACTGAATCACTCCCGGAAGATTGTGGGAAACTGAGGCGTGGCAACAGTCACCAAACCCGAATCTTCGGAAGTAACCGCTTCCTTGCCCCAACCAGCGACACGCTTGGTTGCTCTGGACGCACTACGCGGCGCAACAATCGCTCTCATGGTCATGGTAAATAACGCCGGCGGGCCGAAATCCTACGCTCCGCTCAATCATTCCTCCTGGCATGGATGGACCCTCACCGACACGGTCTTTCCAACCTTCCTGTGGATCGTGGGCGCATCCATCACCCTGTCCTTGGGCAAGCGCATCGCGGCCGGAGTTCCACGCAGTCACTTGTTGGGTCCCATCTTCCGGCGCGCCGCCATCCTTTTTGTTTTCGGCCTAGCCATTTACGCGTTTCCGGAGTTCCATCTTTCCTCATTTCGTATCCTCGGCGTGCTGCAGCGAATCTCCATTTGTTATTTGATCGCATCCCTCATATATCTGTACACAGGAATTCGAGGCCAAATAATCTGGATGTTCTCGCTGCTCACGGCCTATTGGCTGATCATGACGCTGGTGCCCGTTCCCGGCTACGGCGCAGGCCGTCTCGACCTGGAAGGAAACTTCGCCCACTATATCGACGGCTTGGTGCTAGGCCCTCACAATTATGAAGGACGCGGGTGGGATCCGGAGGGAATCGTAAGCACTCTGCCCGCCATCGCAACCGCTTTGTTAGGAGTAATGGCTGGACATATTGTCCGCTTGAAGCGTCTTTTAAGCGAACGCGTCGCATGGCTGTTCGTGACCGGCAATATCTTGATTGCAGTTGGACTGATCTTGGACAACTGGCTGCCCATCAACAAAAAGCTATGGACCGATTCCTTCACCATCTTCATGGCGGGCCTGGATTTCGTGCTGCTCGCAGCTTTCCTTTGGATCATCGACCATCTGGGCTATCAAAGATTCGTGAAGCCGCTCGTGATCATGGGAAGGAACGCCATCACGTTGTACATGATCTCCGAGTTCGGCGCCGAACTCCTGGACATGGCCAATCTCCATGCCAAGATCTACAACTTCTTCCTGAGCATGGCATCACCCGTCAACGCATCATTGCTGTATTCTGTCGCCTTCATGCTTTCGATTTACGTGATCGGCTACCTGATGTACCGGCGCCGCTGGTTCCTCAAGATTTGATCGTCAGCGCCGCGCCATAATCGCCGCAGACCGAGCCGGCAACGTGACGGTCAGCACGTCATCGCGCGCCGGAGTGTTTCCAACGACATCTAACAAGTCCCGCCAAGTGCCGCTCGCCGCCGGAGCGATGACGCTCGCCGGCTTGACGCCATTATTAAACATGATGATCAGCTCGCCGCGCGTGAACAGGTAAACATCGTCAGTGGCGCCCAATTGTTTCAGCGCGCCATGGCGCAAGTCTGGATATTGCTGACGCAGTTGCGCCAGCTTGCGAACGTGCTCGAAAACACGCTGCTGATCGGGCGTTCGGCCTTGGGCGGCAAACGCGTTCCGTGCGTCCTCCTTCCAACCACCCGGGAAATCGCGCCGATTATCCGGATCGTTTCCGCCCGGCATTCCGATCTCATCGCCATAGTAGACCATCGGAATCCCGCGCGATGTCAGCAAGTAGGTGAAGGCCAGATTCAATCCATCCACCGTAGCGCCCGGTTCGTTCATAAACCGCGCCACATCATGCAGCCCGAGGAACGTCACCAGATTATTCGGATTCGGATATAGATAATCGTGGCCCAGCATGGTGGCCAACTCCCGAATCGATTTTCCTTCAGCGAAAGCTCGCCGAATCGGATAGAACGATGGAAAATCGAATAGTGCATCGATGCCGGAGTCGACACCATCGAACCGCTTCTCGCCGCCCTGGAAGAACGAAACCAGCCCTGGATCTCCGTCAAACATCTCACCCACAACGCGAAAATTCGGATATTCCTTCTTGATGGCGGTCGACCAGTCGCGCCAAAATTTGCGCGGAACGTAGGGCAGCGTGTCTTGCCGAATGCCATCCAAGCCGGTAGCCGCCACCCACCACAGCGTGTTCTGGATGATGTAGCGCGCCACTTCCGGATCGTCCTGATTGAGATCGGGCAGGATGTCGATGAACCAACCATCCAGTGTCGACGCCGTGAGAAAAGGCGTGGAGTGTGGATCCATCAATGTCCAGGTCTGCCATGTTTCATTCAGATGTTTCGCTAGCGTGCCGTGAAACCAGGTGGGTGTGGGCGAATCTTCCACCCAGGGATGATAAGGCCCAGTGTGATTGGCCACCATGTCGAGAATGATCTTGATGCCGCTGCGATGCGCCGCATCCACCAGCTCCTTCAGCTTCGCGAGATCTCCCAGGTGCTCATCCACCGCGTAGAAATCCACCGCACCGTAGCCGTGGTAATCCGTGATGGCCTCGCCATTATATTTTTCCTTCTGATTCAAATGGTTCGCGTTGTCGTAAACCGGATTGAGCCAGATGGCTGTGACGCCCAGGTCCTTGAGATAAGGCAGATGATCGATGACACCCTGCAAGTCGCCGCCGTGATAATAGCGAGCCTTGCCCCGATCAAAGAGGCCCTTGGAAACGGCTGGATCGTCATTGCTCGCATCGCCATTCGCAAAACGATCGGGCATGATCAGGTAAATGAGATCGTCCTGGGAGAATCCCTGAAAGCGGCCCTCCCGCGCAAGCGGCGTGAGAGCCTCAAACGTAGCACTAGCCGAACCTTCGGAAGTAGTGATCTTCAACGGATACGATCCTGCGCGTTTAATGGTCGCATCCACGAACAAATACGTGCCGTTTGCATTCACGCGCGGTTCGCCCAGCTCAATCCCCTTAGTAGTGGCTTTCACCGTAGCCCCTGCGAGCCCGGTCCCGCGAATCAACAACCGCACCGGATTAATGGAATAACCGGCCCACCAAAAAGGCGGATCGATTTTAGTCACAGTAGGCGCCGCATCGAGCGTGGCAACCAGCGCAGCGAAGAAACAAATCAGTCTGAGCATATATGTGGCGCACGCACTCGTGCGTGCCGCGTCGGCACTCATGCCGACGCTCGGCCGGCGCCAATCACGTGGCAGGAACCGGTTTCAAACTGGCAGGCGCCATCGCGGTACGATCCTGCACGCGCTGCATCAAAATCGCAGCCAGGATCATGAAGACGCCTCCCGTGACCACGGCCGCCAGGCGATTGTTGTCGAACACGTGCCCCATCAACCACCCGAACGCGAGCGACGCGACAATCTCCGGCAGCACAATCGAGAAATTGAAAACGCCCATGTACACGCCGATTTTATTGGCCGGCAAGCATCCGGCCAGGATGGCATACGGCATGGCAAGAGTGCTGGCCCACGCCATCCCAACACCGGCCATGGAAAACAACAGCAGCCATTTGTCATGGATAATCGCTACCGATATCAAGCCCGCTGCCCCGCACAGCAAGCAGAGCGAATGGGTGTTCTTGCGCCCCAACCAACCTGCCAACCCAGGCAGCGCTAACGAAAACAGGAAACAAACCGCCGAGTACATCCCGAAACACACTCCGGCCCACTGGACACCATCGGTATAGACGCGCGATGTCTCGCTAGACGCGCCGAATACGTTATGTGCCACGGCTACCGGGAAATAAAGCCACATACAGAACAAGCCCAACCAGGTACAAATCTGTACCAGAGCTAGCTGTCGCATCGTCGAAGGCATCGCGCCGACGGATTGAAATATTTCCCGCGCATTGGCTGCGAAACCCTGGGCCTTGGCTTTCGCTTTTCGAAATGCATCCAGATCCGGTGGCGGATATTCCTTGGTGGTGAAGATGGTCCACAATACCGCGCCCAGAAACACCACGGCTCCCGCATAGAAAGAAATCCGAACCCAAGTTGGAATGGTGTGCGCCGCGGTTCCGCCGGCGTCCACATGCAGCCAGTTGGTCAGCACGAACGGGAGACCCGAGGCAATCACAGCGCCGAGCCCGATGAACAGACTCTGCATCGCAAATCCGCGCGTGCGCTGCTCCTCCGGCAACAGATCCGCGACGAATGCGCGGAACGGTTCCATGCTCACATTGATAGACGCATCCAGAATCCAAAGCAACCCGGCCGCCATCCACAGCGTAGAAGAATTAGGCATCAGTAACAACGCTAGTGAGCTCAAGAGCGCGCCGGTAAGGAAGTAAGGCCGGCGTCGTCCTAGCCGTCCCCACGTGTGGTCGCTCATGTGGCCGATAATCGGCTGCACAATGAGTCCGGTCAGCGGCGCGGCCAGCCACAGAATGGGAATCTGATCCGCGCGCGCACCCAGATACTCGTAAATGGCGCTCATGTTCGCCATCTGCAAGGCCCAGCCAAACTGGATGCCGAAGAAGCCGAAGCTCATGTTCCAGATCTGCCAGAACCTCAGCTGAGGTTTTTCCATTGAATATGCCCTTAACGATCGTACAGCAGTGTGAGTTGTCTTAGCCGGCCGCGCATTTCTTTGGTAATCGCATTCGGGCGCGAGCGCCAATGCCAGTTCCCTTTCATGCTTCCAGGCAAATTCATGCGAGCTTCATTTCCAAGCCCCAGCACATCCTGCAGCGGTACGATCACGGTGTCCGCGACTGATGCCATCACAGTGCGAATGAAAGCCCACTGGATCTCGCGCCCATCCGTGTTTAGATAGGCCTTGGTAAATCCGCGTTCCCGGTCCACATCTTCCAGCGACCGAGTGCTATCTCCCACACCTTGGCTCTGCCACCATCCAACCGTGGTGTCGTTATCGTGCGTGCCCGTATACGCCACAACTTCTCGCGGATAATTGTGTGGCCGGAATGTCGGAGCTTGTGGATCAGTGCCGAACGCAAATTGCAACACGCTCATCCCTGGAAATCCGAACTGGTGCCTGAGCGCTTCCACCTCCGGCGTAATCACTCCCAGATTTTCCGCAACGATGGGGAGCTTCCCGAGCGCCGCTTCCAGCGCTTGAAACAAACTCGCGCCCGGCCCTTTCACCCAGCGGCCATTGATCGCGGTTGTTTCGCCCGCCGGTACTTCCCAATACCCTTCAAATCCGCGAAAATGATCCAGACGGACCATATCCACCATTTGAAATGTCGCCTGCAGCCGCTCGATCCACCATTTGTATCCGGTAGCCTGCATTCGATCCCAGTGATAAATCGGATTCCCCCAAAGCTGCCCATTGGCGCTGAAATAATCCGGTGGAACGCCGGACATTTTAGCGGCACTGCCGTCGGCGTTGAGTTCGAACAGATCGGGATTCGACCAAACATCGGCGCTGTCGTGCGATACATAAATCGGAACATCCCCCATCATCCGCACGCCGCGCGTCTGGCAATAACTCTTCAGTTCCGCCCATTGCCGGAAGAATTCCCATTGCCAGAATTTCTGGAGCTCAATCTCCCGCGGGTCCGCCTCATGCTTGCGCCATTCCGTCCAGGCCACTTGCCCATTGGCACCTTTGAGCGCCATGAATCGTGCGAAATCATCCAGCCAAGCCCGATGCTGTCCGCAGAACTTCTCAAACTCCGGCGTCGGACGAAAATTGTCGAACGCCTTGCGCAACAATTGGAACTTGTACGGGATCACAGCGCTGAAGTCCACCGTGTCTTCGGGAAAAACCGGCGGGTGGTCCAGATCCTGCGCCGAAAGATAACCGCACTCAACGAATTTGTCAAAACTGATCAGCAGTGGATTCCCCGCGAATGACGACAAGCTCTGGTACGGGGACTCGCCATATCCGGTGGGCGCGAGCGGCAATACTTGCCAGATGTGCAGCCCGGCGTCTGAAAGAAAATCCGCAAACCGGTAGCTCTCTGGCCCCAGGTCACCGACTCCAAAACGGCCCGGCAGGCTGGTGGGATGCAGCAGAATCCCACTCGATCGCGGAAACTTCATGGAGTCATACTACCAAACGGGTCGCGCACCACCCATTCCGAACCGCGACCGGAAGGAAGCGCTGCCGCAATGTAGTGAGGTACTTTCCCGCGCTCCCTTCCCGTCGCGCCTCAGTTTTGCGCTTTCGTGCGCCAACACGAATGGAATACTTCCCTGTGTTATTCTGAAACCAACGAAAGAGCGTTGTTTATGCGTCCCCGCACCGCACTCGCGGTTGGATTCTTTGGGCTGGTTTCCGCATGGGGCGTGCTCCACGCGCAGCGGCCCTTCAAGGAATATCCCGCCATCGAGTACGAAAATTTCCCGATCCCGCCCGACTTCAATACCAAAACCGAATGGGTGCGTGCCCGCCTGCGTTATCCCGATATCTACGGCTACCCGCAGCGCCGGCTCCAGATGCGCAACGGCCGCGAATTTCCAGGCTATTGGACCATGGATTACCCGCGCTCGGACCGCCATCTGCTCGCGGCCGTCCGTCGCCTAACCCGCATCAACACGCGCTTAGCCGAGCAGGTGACGGAGTTCGACCACACCGACGATGTGTATAACTGGCCCATGTTATACGGCGTGGAAGTGGGACATTGGCTGCTGCCGGATGATCAGGCGGATCAATTCCGCGATTACCTGATGCGCGGCGGCTTCTTCATGTGCGACGATTTTCACGGTGATGAAGAGTGGTCCACATTTATGAACAGCATGAAGAAGGTTCTGCCCGGCCGGCCGGTAGAAGAGATTCCCGACAACGATCCCATCTTCCACATGCTTTTCGATCTGGACGAGCGGTTTCAAGTACCCGGCGCGCAGTTCTTCGAAACCGGAATCACTTACGAGAAAGGGCCCAGCGGCAAGGTCCCCCATTGGCGCTGTATTCGCGACGACAAGGGCCGCATCATGGTCGTCATCTGCCACAACATGGATTTGGGCGATGCCTGGGAATGCGCCGACGAACCCCGGTACCTGGAAAAATGGTCATCGCTGGCATTCCGCGTAGCGATGAACTATTTCATCTACGACCTGACGCACTAACCGGTCGCTTACGCTCGCGGCTCGGTTTAGAGAGCGCTACCGAACCGCGACCGTAAGGGAGTCGGTGCCTTTACTGCTTCTTCCTCGGCGCCGGCGAAATCGCATCCCATCTCGCATCGCCCGTCGACGTATAATCCTTCGGCAACTTCTCCCAATCCGGACGCGTGATGCCGTTCAGATCGTAAACCACCCTCCCCTCGCGCAGCGTCAGCTCGCACTCCAGCTTTTGTTTTCCGCGCAGATTCGCTCCATATGTATCCGTGAATCCGAAGTTTCCGGTTTCCATCTTCAACACCGCGACATCCGCCGGCGCACCCACCGACAAATTTCCCAGCTCCTCGTGATGAATCTCCCGCGCGGGATTCCAAGTGGACCGCGCCACCACATCGTCCACCGAAATTCCCATCACCACAAACTTGCTCATCACGTTCAGCATGTCCTTCATCCCTGCGTTCATGCTGCCGGTATGTAAGTCCGTCGAAATGGAATCAGGCAGAAATCCTTCTTTGATCGCAGGCATCGCGATGCGCCATACGAAGCTTCCTCCGCCATGCCCCACATCAAAAATCACCCCGCGCTTGCGAGCCTCCCACATCGCCGGATTCACATGTCCGGATTCATCCAGCTCGTTTCTCAATCCGGAAAAGCAGTGCGTATAAATATCGCCGGGCCGCAGCTTCTTGGTCACCAGCTCACTCATGGGACGCTCCGGCCGATTCGTTCCAAAATCCACCATCACCGGAATATTGGCGATCGTGCCCGCTTCCACCGCCTGCTCCACCGGAGTCCACTCGGGCCCCGTGTAGTGCGCCGTCTTGATACCGATGATCAATCCCTTATGCCGCAGAGCCATCTCGGCGGAGGGTTTCGCTTCCATGTCCGCCAAAACGTCCTCGTACTTCGGCCCGCGCATGCCGGAGCCGACGATGTTCAAGAAGGCCAGCACTCTGGTCTTCGATCGATCAATCACCTTCTCCTTGAAATCCTCAAAATTCCTCCAACCCGCGCAGCCGGCATCGGCCACGGTGGTAACGCCGGCGCGGAAAGTGAATCCGTCCGGATACACGCTCAGATCGCCCGCGTAGGATCTCGGCTCGCCTGTGCCCGCGTAAACATGGACGTGAATATCCACCAACCCAGGCGTCACATAAAGGCCGTGCACATTGACAACCTTAAAAGCCTGCGCGGGATCGATGTGCTCCGCCACGGCGGCGATCTTTCCATCGCGGATGGCAACATCCCGCACGGCACTGATCTTGTTCTTGGCGTCAATCACGTGCCCGCCTTGCAACAACAAATCGTATTGACTCTGGGCGAAACCGGTGGCTGCCACAAATAAAATTAAAGCGCTCTTATTCATTCCTCTCCTTACGAAAATAACCGATCGTGACTCGATTCCTTGTCCCACTCCGGAGTCGGCTCAAAATAACCGGGCTCGAACAGGTGCTGTTTCATCACCTCATCGTTCAGCGTAACGCCCAACCCGGGCTTCTCCGGAACTTTGATGAAGCCGCGATTCACAATCGGCTTCTCCACGCCCTCAACCAAATCGCCCCACCAAGGAACTTCGACGGAGTGATTCTCAAGCACCAGGAAATTCTCCGTTGCCGCCGCGCAATGGACGTTCGCCATGCAGGAAACCGGAGTCCCTGCAAAATGCATGCACATGCCCACGCCATACTCCTGCGCCATGTCGCCGATCTTCTTAGTTTCCAGAATCCCGCCGGAAGTCGCAAGATCGGGATGAATCAAATCCACCGCGTGATTCTTACAAAGCTCGGCGAACGGCTCCTTCAGATAAATGTCTTCGCCGGTCAGCGTGGGAACATCGATTGCGTCTGTGATTTTCTTCCACAGGTCCGTGTAATACCACGGAATCATGTCCTCCAGCCACGCCATGTTGTACTTCTCCAGGCCCTTGCCCAGCTTGATGCAGGAGTTCACGCCGATGTGTCCAAAGTGATCCGCTGACAGCGGCACATCCATGCCGATAATCTCGCGCACCGCGCCCACGTAATCCGCCATCGCCGCCACGCCGCGGTCCGTGAGTTCGATTCCGGTGAATGGATGCTGCACCTGCGTCACATCGCGCGTGGGATCCATACCCAGAGGATGTGTCACCATTCCAGGCTGCTTCTGAATCAGATCGATTCCCAAATCCATCTTCAGCCAGGTGAATCCCTGCTCCATGCGATTCTTCAATCGCTGGCCATAAATCTTCGGATCCTCCGATTCCACCGTGTCCGCGTAAATCCGTATCCGATCGCGAAATTTCCCGCCCAACATCTGGTACACCGGAACGTTGTAAGCCTTGCCCGCCAAGTCCCACAGCGCCATTTCAATTCCGCACACACCGCCACCCTGCCGCGCGTGAAAACCAAATTGCTTGATCTTGCGGAAAATCTTGTCTACGTTGCATGGATTCTCGCCCAGGATGCGGCTCTTCAGCAGCAGAGCGTAGGTCTTTGAAGCGCCATCCCGCACCTCACCCAGCCCGTAGATCCCTTGATTGGTATCGATGCGTAAAACCGGGCAAGTCATCGGCGCGCGCGCCACCGTGGCCACTCGCAGATCCGTGATCTTCAGATCGCTCGGACGCGATGCCGTGTTAGTGTGCTGCATCAAGGCATCCAGCGTTTCGTCCGCCCAAAACGCCGCCGCAGCCAGGGCCACACCCGATTTCAACAATCCCCGGCGCGACGGACCCAGGTTCTGCATTTTCATGTCCACTCCATCATTCCGTGATGATCCGGTCCGCCCATTCCACCAGCGAAACAAAAATGGTGGGATTGCCGAGCTTCGCTCCCCACTGACTAAGGTCCGCTTCGGTGATCGCTCTCGCACGGGAGCAGGCTCCGCACGCATAGATGTGGATGTTCCGGCCGGCGACTTTTTCGAGTGTTTCGGCTAGCGGCGGCCACCCCACTGGGACAACCGCGGCCGCCACTGTCTTGCGCATCACGTTGACCGCTTCTCCCAAAAGGAAAATCTGCACCTCGTGTCCGGCCTCCGAAAGCGCCAATCCGTGTAGGAATGGAAACGCCGCCTTGGTGGGATCGTCAGAGCCCCAGGCGCTCTTCATCAGTATCCTCAGAACCGGCTTGGCCGTCTTCTGCGCGGCCCATCCGTGCAGCGGTGCAAATGGAACCACTGCTAAACGCGATAGGAATGATCGGCGCAGCGCCATCGCATCCTCCTTCAGCTTCCTCGATTCATGATATTCTCTTCCCGGAGAAAGTTATGCGATCGAAAGTCATTTGGATCACCGCGCTTCTTTCAGGCGCAGCCGCCCACGCGCAGATCTTCACGCTCAGCCGCGACCAGATCATCGAGTATACCGCGAAGAATCCCTTCGAGCGATTCGAGGATGGCCGCCCCAAAGTCCCCGACGCCCTGCTCGAAAAATTCAAGGCTATGAGCGCGGAAGAAGTCTGGACCATTCTCGATCGCGTCGGCTACAAAAATCAGTACGAAGGCCATTGGCATATTTTGCATCCTGAGAAGAAATTGATCGGGCGCGCGGTGACCGCGCAGTTCATGCCATTCCGGCCGGATGTCAACGAAGTACTGGATTCAAGGGCCAAGGCACGAGGCGTGCATAACGGCAATCAGTACGTCATTGACATGCTCGGTCCCGGCGATGTAATCGTAGTCGACCTCTTCGGCAAGGAGGAAGGCGGAACTTTTGTCGGCGACAACCTGGCAACTTATATTTATCAGGCCACCAAAACCGGCATGGTGATCGACGGCAGCGTGCGCGATCTGGAGGGCATCTTTCCCATCGAGATGTCCGCATATTTCCGTGGCGTGCATCCCACCCCCATCGAGAACGTCATGCTCACCGGCATCAACGTTCCCATCCGCATCGGCGGCGCCACTGTGCTGCCCGGCGACGTGGTCTTTGGAGATCGTGAAGGCGTTTACTTCGTACCGCCGCATCTGGTGCAGCAGATTGTGAAGAACGCGGACGAACTCCACATTCACGACGAATGGACTCAGATGATGATGAAGACCGGCAAGTACAAATCCAGCGAGATCTATCCATCACCCAAGGATCCCGCGCTCAAGAAGCAGTACGAAGACTACAAAAAGAAGCGCCTGTCTGAAGCGCAGCAGTAAAAGAGGCGTGCCCGCAGGCACGCATTCCACCTTCCTCGACTTCATGAATTCTTGAATCCCTCGAACTCACTGCTCCACTGCGTTGTAAAATGATCGCATGGTCACAAACGCTCGCCGCCGCGATTTCCTCCGATCCGCCGCCGCCCTCGCCGGCGCCGCTGCCCTCGGCCAAGTCCACAGCAAAGCCTCCACATCCAAGCCCGGCATGCCCGGCCCTTTCCCTGGCCGCGTCGTCGCGGTGGAACACTCCGGCTGCATCGCCCAGAATATCTACCAACCACAGCCCATCCGCCAGATGATGGAAAAGGGCATGACCTCCCTCACCGGCGCTCCCAGCTGGACCGACGCGTGGCGCTACATGTTTGAAAAAGGCGACGTGGTGGGCATCAAAGTCAGCCCCGTCGGCGGCAAGAATCTTTGCTCCGACGCGACGGTGCTGCACAACATTCTGGATGGTCTGAAACAAGCCGGCGTGCCTGCGAGCGACGTCATCGTTTTCAACCGCTATCACGACGAGACTTATGAAGCCCTCATCGACAAGTGGATTCCGCCCGGTGTGCGCTTCGAATTCGCTTCACAAAGGTACGACGAAGTCCAATTGGATATGGGCGGCTATGATCCCGATCACTTCATGGAAATGGCCTTGATCAAACCCGGCGAAAATCTAAACGATCCGCATTTCCGCCGCTCCTACGTGTGCAAAGTCGTGACCACCAAGATCAACAAGCTCATCAACCTGCCTGTTCTAAAACATCACCAGTCCGCGGGGGTCACCATCGCTCTCAAAAACATGTCTCACGGCATGGTGAACAACGTGAATCGAAGCCATCTCACTCCTACTTTGAATGCCTGCGGCGTTTTTATTCCATCCGTGGTGAGCCTGCCTGTGATTCGCGAAAAGGCCGTCCTTCACATTTGCGACGGCGTGAAGGCTTCGTATCATGGTGGCCCTGGCGCCCGTCCGAAATACATGTGGGAACACAAAACCATGTACTTCGCAACCGATCCCGTCGCACTAGACAAGACCGGCTTGAAGACCATCGACGCCAAACGCGCCGCCATGAATATGCCCTCCATCGCGCTCTCCAAGCCCGATCCTGCCAGTGGCTTTTTAAACTGCCAGGTAGAGCACATCGAGATCGCCGGCCAACTGGGCCTGGGCATCTTCGATGATAAGAAAATCGACGTCCAGCGCCTGAAACTAGCCTAAACCCTGTCACCGTTAACTGGTTTAGTTCCGGCTGCGCTCTTCGTCTAACTATCGAAGGAGAATCTATGCGTCCAAGTCTTTTGCTCAGCTTGACGTTCGCGGCTATTAGCCTGCCGGCGCAAACCCCGTCACAGAGCGGTTCGATGGGTCAGCCTCGCACTACCAACCCGATCGATCGCCCAGGTTACCCACCGAATGTCACACAAGACGACCAACGTACCGCGAACAAAATCGACGAGAAGCGATTCGTCAAGGACGCGCTTCTAGGCGGAATGACCGAAGTCGAACTCGGCAAACTGGCCGTCGAGAAAGCATCCACCGATCCTGTCAAACAATTCGGACAGAAAATGATCGACGATCATTCCAAGGCGAATGATGAGCTGAAGGCCATCGCCTCCAAAGAGAACATTCCGGTTCCGGAGTCACTCGATTCCAAACACCAGTCCAGGGTGGAAAAACTCTCCAAGCTATCCGGCGCGGACTTTGAAAAAGCCTACGTTAAGGATCAACTGAAAGACCATCAGCAGGATGTTCGGGAGTTCCAGGAAGAAGCGAAATCGGGCACCGATCCGGATGTGAAATCGTTCGCATCCAAAACGCTCCCAACGCTGGAAGAACACCTCAACATGGCTAAGGAACTAGAAAAAACGAAGAAGACCACCGCATCGAAGTAATTGTGGCGCAGGCACTCTTGCCTGCCGCGTCGGCACTCATGCCAACGCATCAGCGAATCACAAACTCAATATCCCGCTTAACTCCGATCTTCCCCTTAGTGAGATCATGATCCGGCGATTCATACAAATCAGTCTTCTCACAACTAGGCGACTTCACCTCAACGCTCCCCGGCTCAATCACAATAAAAAATTGAAACGCCTGATCCGTAGCCTTGCAAGTGATGGAAGTGTTGAAATGCTTTCCACCTGAGGTCGCTTTGCGTTCGAACTTGTTGCCCTCAAACTGATAGACCACTTTCTGCTTGTCGCTTTCGTAGTCCACCACCCATTCCATCTTCTTTTGCTTGCCGAAAACGTTCTTGCCCGGATCCGCGAATGTCAGATTGAAACTGCGCGGAGCCCCCGCCTTCAAATAAACATATTCTGCCGCGCCGGTAGCTTTCAACCAGCCCCCTTCCGACTTCAACAGAGACGGATCTTCGAACAGTGATTTCCCGCCCGGCTCCGGTACGGACTCGGCCGATTTTTTGCCGGCGGCTTCCGCTTGTAGCTTCAACTCCACCGTGCCCACTTGCCCCGGCGTAACCGCAACATCGTTCTTCGATTGCGCCGTGTATCCGGCAGCCTCGGCCGTAATCGCATATTTGCCTTCCGGAACCCAAACCACATCGCGTCCCTTGGCATGCTGGACTTCCGTGTGATCGCTGCGGTGGTAGCTCACTTGAGCATCCTGCGGAGTCACCTGAAATTGCAGCCGGCCCATCTCCTTCAGTTTCGCTTCGTTCGCTCCCAGCTTTATCTCTTGCCCGTGTGAGAAGACCCGAGCCACTGCATCGGATTGCTCAAAATGGTCCTTCCGGAAACTAATCTTGTGCGATTGCGGCGTAACTTCGATCCTGGCGGCGCCGGATGTATCCAGCGTCTTCACCGAGACGCCATCCACCAGCACCTCCGCGCCGGGCGTGCCTCCCTCAATGCTCAAAAACGCCGATGTGGCCACCAGATTCGGCTTCAGCTCCACGGCCAGTTGCACCGGCTTGTCCTTGACGAATTCCACCTGCTGCGTGTAATCGTCATATCCGTCAGCCGTCACTTTCACCGCGTGCTGCCCCGGCTTGCGTACCACTGCCGGCCAGTTCCCCGGTTTGTTCGACCTCACTTCGCGGCCATCCACGAAAAGCCGGGCCGTTTGTACGTTCGATTGCACAGCCAGATATGCCACGTTCGTATCCGCATTCAGCCCCACGTAAAGCACCGGAGCATTTCCCAGGTCGATCAGAATCTTGGGAAGATCCTTGTTGCTGAACGCCAGCTCGTTGTTGGTGGTGCTCACGCCGAAAAGTTTCAAACCTTCGGAAGGAATAGGCTGCGGTTCTTGTCCGGCCAGATTCGCGCGCAAGGAAGTGGAGCCGCTGTAAACCGAAGTCTCGCTTCCCAGGCTGCTCACGATAATCAGGTCACTCGGTTTCAGCACACTCACCCGCGGCGTCTCTCCCGGCTTCGCGGCAAAACTGAATGACAGGATCTCCTTGCTCCCGTTGCGGAGCGCGATTGCATGCTCGGCTCCGTCGGCCGGGACTTCCAAATCCGGCATCCCCTCCGTCAATTGCCCCTTCTCCGCGTTATCCACCAAAATCGTGCCGGACTTTTCCGCGGTGGATAAATGCAGGCGCACCGGCTCCGGCTCCAGCGTGAAAATCCATTGGGCGTCCGGACGCTTGGCCGCTTCATGCAGCGTCTTGTATCCAGCGCGCGAAACCACTACGTCGTAAGTAGCGCTCGAATCCAGATCCATTCGTCCGGAATGCGCTGCGCCATTCACCGTCACAGTGGCGTCGGAAGGCGTAGTCTGGATGCTGGCCGATATCTTCGCGCTCGCGGTCTGTCCAGGCTGCGGTTTAGAGCGATTTCGGAGATAGGTAAAAACAATGGCGGCTCCGGCCAGCACTAAAACCCCCAGGATGATCGCGACATGAAAGGGCGAAAGCCCCTTCGACGCTTGTCCCTTGGATGATTGTCCGTCGGATGCTAAGGAAGCCGGCTTGGCGTCAGCAGGCTCTACCGCTTTCACCGAATTGCTTGCGGACGCGCTAGCATCGCTGCGCGGTGGCTCCTGAACTGGCGGCTGTGCAGGCGGCGCAGTGGATGCGGAAGCGCCGGCGGCCGCCGCACTCGCGCTACCTCTGGACGAGCTGGGTTCCAGAATCACCGTCTCTGTGTAATCAGCCGGTGCTTTCGAAACCGCGCTAACTCGTGTCGCCGCGGATGCACTCGCCCAATGCTGTATCTCCGCGGCTAGCGAGCCAATCTCAGGATCGTCCGGATGCTTCTGCAGGATCGCCGTAGATTGATCCAGCAGCGTGCCCAAGTCTTCGGCATTGCCAGGCTGCTCCACTTTTTGCCGGATCGCGCGGAGCGCTTCCACGTCGCCCGCGCGTTCCCTGCTACGCCGCGCCTCTCGCGCCGAGTTCTGCAATGTCGTTTGCAACTGCGCCAAACGGCCTTCGTTCGGATATACGGCCAACCCGGCTTCCACTTTGGTCAGTGCGCCATCCAGGTTCCCGGCCGCTTGCAGATCCCGCGCTTCAGCCAGGCAGTGCGACACGAATTCCTTGCGTTTGTTATCCGTGATCAACGTGCGCAGGCTGCGCGTTCCCGGATGTCCGGCGTCCAGATCGGAAGCTTGCTGCACCAGCGGCTCGGCCGCCCGCCAATCCACTTCCATCAGGGGCTGCGCCTGCCCGATCAACGCATTCACCAGCGCCTCGCGTATGCCGCGGTTTTTTGGATCCAGTTCCAGCGCCCGGCGCAGGCTGGTAACAGCTTCTTCGAAATGCCCCTCGGTACACAGAGTCTGCGCGTCGGTAGCCAGCGTTCGCGCTTCCGAACTCCGTTCCATTCCCTGACGTGCCAGACGCTCCAGGCCAGTTAATTCCCGGTCGCCTGGATATTCGGCGAGCGCATTGACCGACAATTCCAGGCCGCGCGCATAATCCACGGAATCCAGCGCGCGATCAATTTCCTCAATCAGGCGCGCCTTGGACTCCTCCTTGGCCTGTTGATCGCGCCGCTTCATTAGCTGGCCCACTTCAACTTCTATGCCGGGATACTTCGGATAAATATTCCGCAAAATATCCCACTGGCCCACCGCCTCGGTGAACAAATTCTTCTCTTCGTAATGCCGCGCCTTAGCGACGATCGATTGCACCAGGTCGCGCCGCTCCCGCGTCAGCTTCAGCGATTGCTGGAACTGCAGCTCATTCGGATAGCGCTCACAGGCTTCTTTGAATATATTTACCTTGCGATCCAGATCCGGCTCGGCATCCACGCGCTTCCCGATTTCAGCGATATAGGCCGACAGCTCCTGCCGCCCCTGCTCCACCGCTTCCAGCTTGAGCGCCTGAAAAATCGCGTCCCCCGGATACTTAGCCACAAAATCGTCGCAAATCTCCAGGGCCCGGCTGAAGTTCTTCTCGGAAAGATTACGGCGCGCCTCTTCATACGCATTGTGAATGCTGTCGCGCTCCGAACGGATCTGGTTGTAGAAGCCCTGATACACGGAGTCGCGATCCGGCACCGACGCGTCCGGAGTGTGCCGGCCCAGATCCAGCAACCGCTCCAGCTTACTAAGCGCGGTGCTGATCTCGCCATTGTTGTAAGCCTTCAGAGCCGAACCGTAGAGCTGCTCTTTCTCAGATTGCACGCGGCTGGCATCTTTTTCGCGCCGATCGGTTTCCCTCAGCAGCTCCCGCGCGCTCGGGTCGGATTGCCGGATTTTGAAAACTTCGTTCAACGCCTGCCGCGCTTCCGTGAAGTCGTGACGCTCCATGTGACGCCGCGCCAGATTCATCCAGCTCTCAATCTGACGCTCGTTGCGCTGCTTCTCAATGGACCCGCGCATCGCGTGCGCATCCGCGTTCTCCGGATCGATTTCCAGAATCTCCTGCAATTTTTCGAGCGCCAGCGGTATCTCGTCCTGCTCCACGCGCGTACGCGCAGCTTCCAAAAGTTGCCGGATCTTCTTCTGCCGCGTGGCCTGATCGATCTTCAAACGCAGCAGCGCGATCTCCGGATCGATGTGCCCTTCCGTCTCCAGCTCGATCAGGATCTCGGAAGCGAACTCGCTGTCGCCTTCCGCGAAAGTTTTCTTCGCGCGCTCGATCCGCGGCTGAATCTTCGAAGAATCGAATCGATCAATCGGCTGATTGTGGTATGCCTTTTGCAGAATGTCGCCAAAGTCGCGCGCGCTCGAAAATCGATGGATGGGCGCCTTGGCCATGGCCTTGTGGATCACCATGCTGACGATCTGCGAAACCGCTGGATTGATTTCCGTAATCGGCGGAGGAATGCGCCGCCGCACCGCTTCCGCAGTCTCGGCCGGAGTTTTGCACGCGAACGGCTTGCGTCCCGTCAGAGCTTCGTAACAAACCACGCCCAGCGAAAAAATATCCGAAACAGGCGATGCCGGTTTCATCTCGATCTGCTCCGGCGCCATGTACTGCCAGGTGCCCTTCTGCCCGGTGACAGAGTGGGACCCAGCCAGATACACCACGCCGAAATCGATGATCTTCGCGGTGTCGTCCTCCATTACAAAAATGTTGCTGGGTTTGATATCGCGATGCACCAGCCCCTTCTCGTGCGCCGCCTGCAACCCTCGGCAAACCTGCGTGATGATGGCCACTACCCGCTCCACAGTCAGCCGCGAGCTGGAAGTCTCAATCAATTTCGCAAGCGTGGCGCCCGGAAGCAGCGGCATCACGAAGAACGGCTTCTTCATGCCATGTTCATCGATTTCCCCGACATCCCGAATATCAACTATGTTGGGATGGCTGATGCTGGCAAGCACACTCCATTCCTTGCTAAATAACTCAACCGCAAGGGGATCGGAGACGTCGCGCATGGTCTTAAAGGCGACGGAACTCTTGGTTTTGACGTCGATGGCCCGATAAACCACACCCATCCCGCCTTCACCGAGAAGCTCCTTGATCTCGTACCGATCGGCGACTAGGGACTGCGCAATCATGGCTGGCCAACGAAACGCCGTGTGAAAATCAGGATATCAGTTTTGCCCTGCACTTAGAAACACAGCGGTACCGCGTACCGGCAGTACCGGCAGCATCCTTACCTTCATAGTGATCTCCGGACCAAGTTTGTGACAATAATTCCTGCCTCCTGCCTTCTGCCCCCTGCCTTCTGCCCCCTTCCCGCGTACACTTTGGTATCTTCGTGAGTCTACTCAAGTGATGCTCCGTCTTCCAACGCTGGCCCTAATCCTCGCGTGCGTGATCCCCTTGCACGCTTACTCCGTTCTAACTCACGAAGCCATCATCGACCGAAACTGGCCCACCGAAATCAAGCCATTGCTGCTCGCGCGCTATCCCGGAACCACCGACGACCAGCTCCGCGAAGCCCATGCCTACGCCTACGGCGGAGCCATCCTGCAGGACATGGGCTACTATCCGTTCGGCAGCAAGCTCTTTAGCGATCTGTTGCACTATGTCCGTAGCGGCGACTTCGTCATCGCCCTCATCCGCGACGCCCAGGACGTAAACGAATATGCCTTCGCCTTGGGAGCTTTGGCCCACTATGCCTCCGACAATAACGGCCATCCCATTGCAGTCAATCGAGCCGTCCCGATGCTATATCCCAAGCTGGCCGCCAAGTTCGGACCAGAAGTGACCTACGAAGACAATCCCAGCGCACATTTGAAAACGGAATTCGGTTTCGACGTCATCGAAGTCGCACGCGGCAAATACGCCCCCGAAAGCTACCACGATTTCATCGGGTTTAAGGTATCCAAACCCCTGATGGAACGCGCATTTCAAGATACCTACTGCGTAGCGCTACCAAGCCTGTTCAAGGATCTGGACCTCGCGCTCGGAACCTTCCGTTTCACCGTCAGCCAAGTGATTCCCGAGATGACCAAAGCTGCCTGGTCCGCCAAGAAACACGAGATCCAGCAGCTCCAAGCCGGAATGTCGCGGAAGAAATTCGTCTACCGTATATCACGCGCCAGCTATCACAAAGAATGGGACAAGAAATATGAACGGCCCGGCGTAGGCGCGCGCATCCTGGCTTTTCTTTTCCGCATAATTCCCAAGATCGGCCCGTTCAAGGCCCTAGGCTTCCGAGTCCCCACCCCCGAAGCCGAAAAGCTATTCATCGCCAGCTTCGACGACACTAAAGAGCGCTACCGAATCCTGCTAGTCGACGTAAAAGAAAACCGCCTTCAACTTCAAAACGAAAATTTCGATATCGGCCGCCCAACCCGCCCCGGCGATTACAAAATGGCGGACGAAACCTACACCAAACTCCTGGAGCGCCTCGACAAAACATCCAAAATTTCACCCGACCTACGCCAAAACATTCTAGCCTTCTACAAAGACTCCGCCGCCCCCGAATCCGAAAAAGCCCGCACAGTCCTGACCACGCTGAGAGAACCAGCCGCCCCATAGTCGTCCTGCCGCCTGCCTTCTGCCGCCTGCCGCCTTGCCGCCTGCCGCCCGCGTCCTGCCGCCTGCCGCCTGCCGCCTGCCGCCTAGCCACCCGCCCCGTTACCTTTTCCCCGCGCCACAGTATATACATTCATGCATCTCCAGCCACTCAACCTGCGTATTCACCAGAGAGGACCACATCCATGACCCCCACGCTCCGCATCACTTGCCGAACC
>DASYNU010000146.1:0-7769 GCA_036008345.1 Bryobacteraceae bacterium | reverse complement strand
ACTGGCCACGTTGGTACACGCAATCAGCAGGAGCAGGCCGACCAGAGCCATCAGAACCTCGAGCGGCTGCCCGAGGTGATCGCGCAGCAGCGAGAGCCCCGCGCCCGCCGGCTCAAGTTCAATCCTCATTTGGCGCGTGAGAGGATCTTTGCCGTTCCTGAATCGCTCCTCGATGGTGAACCGGTATAGGACCGCCATTTCCGCGCGCGCTTGCTCGAGGGACACACCGGGCTTCAAGCGTCCCATCAGAATCAGTCGCGGGCTTGAGGAATTGTTACTGTGAGGCAACCAAATGTCAGTCCGTGTTCCCACCAGCAATCCGAAAAATGCTGGTGGCGTTACGCCGACAATCGTTACCGGTTGGTCCTCGATGATAATCCGCTTGCCGAGGGTGGCCGGATCCAAATTGAACCAGTTCTTCCAGCAGGCCCAGCTCACTACGGCAACAGCCTGATCTTCCGCGCGAATCAATCGGCCGATGGCGGGCTTCACGCCAAGATCCGAAAAGAAATTGCCGGCCACATACTCGCCACTCGCTATTTCCGCGCCGAGCCCTGCGCCCCGGACGTTGACACGGGATGGAGAAGAAGCTGCGATCAGGGCCGAAAAGACATGGTTGTTATCCCGATAGTGCGCGTAACTTTGCGCGGACCAGTAGCCGTTACCGCGCGGCTCACCCGGGTATTTTTGCAGCAGTTCCACCAGTTGCCCGGGCCTCTCCACCGGCAGCAGGCGCAGCATTAGAGTATTGATCAGGCTGAATACTGCAGTGTTAGCGCCGATGCCGAGAGCCAGCGAAAGGACTGCAACCGCGGTAAATCCGGGCGTGCGGCGCAGCATGCGCAGCGCGTAGCGAGCGTCCTGGGAGAGTTCTTCGATGGTATTCATAGAAAATCACACTGGCACCGACTCCCTCACGGTCGCGGTTCGGCTCTGTTACTGAACCGCGAGCGTAAGCGACCGGTGCTTTTGAATTTTTCTTCACTACCTCCCAGGGCGCGCATCTGCCGTGACGTAGGGAACACCCGCGTCCGCCATCATTTTATTCAACCGCGGCACATCCTCATCTTCCAGCTTCTTTACGGCAGCGAGGCCGGGCTCTAATTCCGCGGACGCCTGTTGGATGTCCTCCAATTGACGCGCCGTGGGCGGCCCCGAAAAGCTATCGATGGATCCCATCAGCCGGCCGATCTTCTGATTAACCGGCGGCGGCGTGTACTTGAGCGGTGGTCCTGCGCTGCCGAGCTGCCCTTCCCGCTCCACTTCGAACGTGCCCGCCACTTCCTTCACCTTGACCAACAGAGCGTCCGCAGACTTCTTCACGTCGTCGGGTACTTTCGAAGCAGCCGGCCGTTTCCAGCCATCCGTCAGAGCAGTGAGTGAAGTGCGGATCGCGACGATCTTACGGCGCCCTTCATCCGCCTGGCGAGCCATGGCGTACAGCTTGGCGAGCGCTTGACGGCGCTGAGTGCGATCCTCGGCCGACATGCTGACTCGCGGGTCTTCTTCAACTGCTACTGTTTTCGATTCGGACTTACCACCTGCTGCCACAGTGATGGTGTAGTCGCCCGGATCGACCAGTGGACCACGTCCGCCGCCGAATCCAAATCCGCCGCCACCACCCCCGCCTCCGCCAGCACCGCCGCCGGCTCCGGGACCCGCCGCTCCACCGGGACCTCCAGGGCCCCCAGGGCCTCTCGCCGCCGGTCCTGCGCCGCCGGGTTCGCCTGCAGCTTCCCCGCCCGCTTCGCCCGCACCACCTCGGCCGCCCTGCCCATCCGGCCGCGCCGGCGCGTCAAGCCGAAGATCCCAAGCCACGCGATTGATCCCTGTCTCCGCGGTGCCATTGATCTCCCGAATCTTTGCACCGGCCTTGTCCGCCACTGTGATCTTGACTGGATTGCGGCCCTCCAGTTTGGCTTTCAGAAAATAATCCACAATCACGCCGTAAGGGGGATTCGGCGCGATGAAATCGCGCGCGCCCACATTGCCTTTATTATTCGCCAGGTGCCAGGTTATTCCAGAGCGCATGTCGAACAGATGCAGGTCGGCGGCCAGCACGTTGTCGCTCATTTCCTCAAGCGGCGTGATATCGTCCATGATCATTAGCGAGCGGCCGTGCGTGGCGAGAATCAAATCATGCTCGCGCGGATGGATCTGAATGTCATCCACGGGAACCGTTGGCAAGCCGCTCTTCATACGCTGCCAGTTCGATCCGCGATCGAAGGAAAGAAACAATCCAAACTCAGTGCCTGCGAATAGCAGATTCCGGTTCTTGGGATCCTCGCGAACCACATGGACCGTGCCGGCTTCCTCCGGGATTCCATTGCCGATACGCGTCCAGGTGTCGCCGTAGTTGCTGGTCATGTAAAGATAGACCGAATAATCATCGCTGCGATGGTTGTCGAAGGCCACGTATGCAATGCCTTCATCGTGTGGAGACGCCACAACGCGGCTCACGTACGCGCCCTTGCGCACGCCCGGCATCTTGTTGACGACGTTGCTCCATGTTTTGCCGCCGTCGCGCGTCACTTGCACGTTGCCGTCGTCCGTGCCCACCCAGATGAGCCCGGCGCGCAGTGGCGATTCGCTCAAAGTAGTGATACAAGGAAATTGCTGCACGCCGTCGTGCCGCGATAGCGTGTCCTTATCGGGAACTTTACCGAGAATCGGTTGCTTGTCGCGCTCGATGCCGGTGGTGAGATCGGGGCCCAGGCGCTCCCAGGAATCGCCACGGTCGGTGGACTTGAACAGGTGATTGCCGCCGTAGTAAAGCGTCTTGGGATCGTGCGCGGAAATCAGCACGGGCGAATTCCATTGGAAGCGGTAGCGCCGCGCCTGATCATTTTCTTCAAGCGGCCGGAGGGAGCGCGATTCGCCGGTGCGCAGATCGCGGCGCAGTAGGTTGCCATCCTGCGATTCGGCGTAGACGATGTTGGCATCCGTTGGATCCACCTGCGCATAGAAACCGTCGCCTCCGCCCACCGTGGTCCATTCATCGTTCGAAATACCGCGTTGCGTGGTGGTGGCGCTGGGGCCGCACCAGGAGTTGTTGTCCTGCAGGCCGCCGCACAAATGGTACGGCTTCTGCATATCGTAAGCGATCTCGTAATACTGGCCGATGGGAACGTTATTGACGTAATCCCAATTGCGGCCGCCGTCATGCGTCATCGTAATGCCGCCGTCCGAGCCCAGGATCATGTGGTCGGAATTCGCGGGGTCGATCCAAAGCGCGTGAAAATCGCTATGGATTTTCTGCCAGCGGTCCTGGCGGAACGTACGGCCCCCGTCTTCGGTGTAATAGAGCGGCGCACCCAGCACCCAGACTTTCTGATCGTTATTTGGATCTATGCGAACCTGGCTGTAATAAGAGGGCCGCGGATTGGTGTCGCTCATGCGCGTCCACGAGAAGCCCTTGTCTTCCGAGCGATAGATGCCACCTTCCTTGATGTTCTCCACCAGCGCGTAAACTACGTTCGGATTCTTGCGTGATATATCCACCGCACAGCGCCCGATGTCGCCAGTGGTTGGAAGGCCCTTGGTGAGCTTGGTCCAGTGAGCGCCGCCGTCCACGGTTTTGTAGATTCCGCCGCTCGGCCCTCCCCCATTGAACCCGAACACGGTGCGCCGGCGCTCATACGCGGCGGCGTAAAGCGTATTTGGGCTTTGCGGATCCATGGCGATGTCGGAAACGCCAGTGTCTTCATTGATGAAAAGCGAATGCGTCCAGGTGGCGCCGCCGTCGGTAGTTTTGAACACGCCGCGTTCTTTATTCGGCCCCCACAGGTGACCCAGCGCTGCTACGTAGACGATATTGGGATCTGACGGATGGATGACCACGCGTCCGATGTGATGGGTGGCCTCGAGGCCCAGGTGCGTCCAGGTACGTCCTGCGTCCATGGATTTGTAGACGCCGTTGCCCCACGACGAGCTTTGGCGATTGTTGGGCTCGCCCGTTCCGACCCAGAGGATGGAAGGGTCGGACGGCGCCAGCGCGAGGTCACCGATCGTGGAGTTCGGTTGATCGTCGAAGATCGGCTCCCAAGTTATGCCCGCGTTGGTTGTTTTGAAAATCCCGCCTGCGGCTGACGCCACGTAGATAATGCGCGGGTCGGATTCCACCACGGCGAAGTCGTCCACGCGGCCGCCCATAATGGCCGGGCCGATTTCGCGGAATTTCAGATTCTTCAAAGCGGCCTCGTGCGCGGATTCCGCGAACACGGCGGCGACGAAAAGCAGCAGCAGTACACAAGATTTCACTGAGTTCATGAGGTCCCCCCAACGGACAAACAAATGCCGATCATTAGGCTAGGGCGATGGAAAAGCGGCGTTGGTTACAGCTTGGCTTTCGCGGGGCATGGCCCCGCGCCACACGTGGGATGTATGTTGTTCAACTGCAATTGTGGAACAGGGCCATGCCCTGTTTGGCCTTGACTACATCAGCGCCGCCACATGCGCGCGGACTCCGGCAGCCAGTCCTCCCAGGCTGTAGCCGCCCTCCAGCACTGAGACCAGCCGGCCTTCGGCATGCTTGTCTGCAATCTCGCGCAGCAGCATCGTCAAATCCGCGAAGTCCGTGTCCGTGAGCGTGAAGTTACCCAGCGGATCGCCGATCCTGGAATCGAATCCAGCCGAGAGCAGCACCAGGCCTGGCTTGAACGATTCAGCGGCAGGCAGCAGCTTCTCGTGAAAGGCTCCCAGGATTTCCTTGCGGCCGGAACCGGCGGGAAATGGGCAGTTGAGCGTGGTTCCTTGTCCCGGACCTTCGCCCGATTCGGACGCCGCGCCCGTGCCGGGATACCAGGGATACTGGTGCGTGCTGAAGAAAAACACCGTGCCGTCGGAATAGAAAATATCCTGCGTGCCGTTGCCGTGATGCACGTCCCAATCGGCGATCAGTACGCGCTCCACGCCATACTTCTGCTGAGCGTAGCGAGCCGCGATGGCCACGGTGTTAAACAAACAGAAGCCCATGCCGCGAACCGGAGTAGCGTGATGGCCGGGCGGGCGTGGGATACAGAATGCGTTGTTGGCCTGGCCGCCCATTACAGCATCCACCGCGTTGAGCGCACCGCCGGTGGCGCGCGTCGACGCATCCAAGGATCGAGGAGAAATAATGGTATCCCCGGTGCTCAATTCGTGGAACCCGGTGGTCACTTCGCGCTCCACTAGCCGGATGTAGGAGCGGCTGTGGCACAAAGCCAGTTCATCTTCGGTGGCATGCCGCGGATCCAAGCGAAGCAGATCGAGCCCATCCAAGGCGCCGAGAGCCGCGTCAAATCGCTCCGGACGCTCCGGATGATGCGCACCAGTCTGGTGTTCCTTACAAAGCGGATCGGCGGCCAGTGCCGTCTTCATCTTCCATATTCTAAAAGACTGAATGTATCCGGCACTACTCGCATGCGCGGCCGTTGCGGAGCTTTGTCGCTGCCTTTGTCTCCCGCGGGCGGCGTTGCGGGCGCGGGAGCCGGTTCAAAATCCGCGATCGCGAGATACACGTTGTGTGTTTTCGAATCCAGCGCCATGGTGCGGGCGCGCTGTATGGTCTTGACCTGTTCCACTACCGTGTATTTATCCGGAGCATCTTCGTGCGCGATGCTCAGCGTGCCGTCACCGCATGAGTTAAATACATATTTGGTTTCGGGATCGAAGGCCGTGGCATCCACACCATCGCCAATGGCGGGCGTGGCGACCACTTTTCCGCTGTCGGCGTTCATCACGGCCACCATTTTGTTGTGGCAGCCCGAAAAGATGCGGCGGCTTTTGGTGTCCATCGCCATGCCGGATGGTTCTTCGCAAGGCGCGAGGGACCAACGATGCTCAACCGTGAGCTTCTTCGCGTCAATGTCGAATACTTCGTTCTTGTCTTCGATATTCACGTACACGTGACCTTTGCCGTCGGCCGCCGCGAATTCCGGCTTGCCTTCGAGAGCCACTGTGCCAGCCACTTTACCGTCTTTGGCGTCGATCGCAGTAGCATCCGAGCTGCGTCCGTTAAAGGCGAACACGCGCTTCGAGCCAGGGTCGTAAATAATGGCATCCGGATTCTTGCCTGCGGGAACATCCTCGCCGATTTTGTCGAGCGACTTCAAGTCGAAGATGGTGATCGTGCCGGATTGGCCGTTGCTGATGAATCCGCGTCCGAACTCGGGAGCCAGTGCGATGCCGTGAACGCCATGGAGACCAGTGATCTTTCCGGCGACGGCGCCCGTCTTGATATCCACTACGTCCACTTCGGTGCCATGCGAAACATAGACGCGGCCGCTGGCTGCGTCGGCGATTAAATAGTCCCAGCCTCCCTCACCACCGATGGATATTTTCTTGAGCTGATGATAATTGCTTTGGGCAAACGCCGCGGATAGAACAAGCAGAGCAGCGAGACAACGATACATGGATAGCCTCCCGAGGCATTATGGTCCCGTCGCCTGAAGATTTGGTGAAAGGGCAAAGGCACCGGTCGCTTACGGTCGCGGTTCGGAAAGAGCGTTACCGAACCGCGACCGTGAGGAGCCGGTGCCGCTGCCTAGAAGCGGAACTGGGCGGTGATCTGAAGGAACCGCGGGTCATGCGCAGTTAAGACTTGGCCGAAGGTGGTGTCGTTGATGTTGCCATCCGGGTTAAAGAACTGGGTGTGATTGAAGAAGTTGAACGCCTCGCCACGGAGCGTGAGGGTATAGCGCTCCGTAAGATGGACCGTCTTCGACAAACGCAGATCGGTATTGAGAGTTCCGGGACCGTGGAAGACATTGCGGCCGAGGTTTCCATAGTAGCCGGCGCCCAAGGAAACCGCACCGCCCGAGCCAACACGGGCGAAATTGGGATTGCCGGCGCCAGTGTCGGTGCCACCCCCCGTCCCGTTGAAGTACGAGTTCAGCAGGCCAAAATCATTCGCGCGCGGATCCACCAACTGCACGTTGCCGCCGATATAGTTCGGACGGTCGTCTCCCGCGCCCGTAAGAGAGCGGTCGCCGTTGTCTGTGATGTCAAAGGGAAGGCCGGTCTGTAGTGTAATGACCGACGAGATGGACCATCCGCCGGCCACATGCCCAACGAATCCATGCTGATCGCGGAACCACGGCAGCTCATAGATTATGCTTCCGACGTAGCTGTGCCGAATATCTGTAGCGCAGTTGCCCCGATCATAGGCGGCACTGAACGGATTCGAATTCGTTCTCAAGCCGGAACCGTTGTCGATGCAATGACCGTAAGTGTACGCGTTGGTCATCGTTAAGCCGTAGGAAGTACGTTTTTGCAAGCTGAGCTGGAGGCTGCTGTAGGAAGAATTGGAATCGCTGAGCTGATCGGTGATGCCGCCGAATACCGCGCCCCCGTAAGCCGCGTCCTGCGGATTGCCTAGGTTATAGATATTTCGAAAAGGCTCGTTTTGGTTGGTGGCAGTGGCGTTTACCAGAGCCGGGTCGATATCCCGGCGGTCTTCCAGGTGGCGTCCCTGGCTCCCCACGAAGCCTGCGGACGCGATCCAATTCTTTGCGACCTCATACTGGATGTCTAAGCTGTACTGCATTGCGGAAGGAGTTTGGAAATTCGGGCTCATCCGCGTGATGCCGACTGGAGCAACGGTTGTGAAATCGAAATTGCCTCCCGGTTTTGCCGGCACGAATGGGAATGGATTCTGAGCCAGAGGGGTGCTCGAGGTTTGATAGGGATGCGTCATGTCCGTGGATCCAATGGCTACCACTTGGGCACCGTAAGGCGCGGCCCCCAGGAATTGCAGCGTCAGCTCGCTTTCCGGAACGTTATAGAAAATA
>DASYNU010000145.1:0-5301 GCA_036008345.1 Bryobacteraceae bacterium | reverse complement strand
CCTGCTCGGCCATTTTCTACCATTGATTAGACAACTGAACTACTACTGCCTAACACGCCTCGGTCGAGCCACGACCGGAAGGGAGCGAAACGAAGCCGCAGGATCCAGAAGAAGTTCCCCTTCCGTCAACTGCCCATCCCGATTCTTGTCCAGAGCCAGCAACGCTGCGGGAGCATTCAGAATCTCACTTGCCGAGATTTCGCCATCGTGATTGGCATCCAACGCAGCCAGCACTGGATGAAGACGCATGAAAACAACCCCCGCTCCGGCGGGATGCGGGATCCCCAATCCACACTCTTCAGCGCTGAGCTTGTTATCGCCGTTCTTATCAAGCGTAAGAAGGGCGGTTGCGGCATGCGCGATTTCCCGGGCCGAAATGATTCCGTCTTGATCGGTATCCAGGGCCATCAACACCGGCATCATCCGGAAATAAGGGGAGGGCTTGTAGGCTCCCGGTTCAGGTTTCACCTTGAGCTTAGTGCTGAGTTCCGTAGGCGCCGCGCTTACACTGTGCGTTTCAAGGAAGTGCGAAAAACTATGATTGTGCGATCCAACTAGCGGGAAGACGTGGCTGTTGCTATGGCTCAGCGTATAACAAACCGCGCTGAAGACAATCAAGGACAGTACTCCTCCGTGAATCAAGGCGCTTGTACGCGGAGTGTCGCCTGCGCCTATATAGAAGACTGGCACGGTGTCGAGAGCGGCCCGGTTGCCGGCCGCGGGTTGATGCCAGAATTCCGGCCGAAGCGTCCACTGGCGCCACAGCGACAGAACGGCATCGGTGAAGAGCGGGGCGCATCGGCCCTGGGCCACGGCCTGCTCGAAAATCCATAGCATCTCCTCGCCGTAGCACTGGCGGAAGCGCGCTGGATGCAGACGAAGAAGACCAGCGTAGAAAAACCGAAGCATCATGCCCTCCTTGGCTTGGCTGCTTGGATGCGCAGCTTGCCGTCGCGAACCACGGTTTCGAGCCGCGAAATTTCGGCGGATAGTACGCCACGGCCGTCCGGAGTCAGTTTGTAATAGCGGCGCCGCGGGTCGTCGTTGCCCGTGCGGTCGACAGCTCGACGCGCTACTTCTTGCACCAGACCCTGCGTGGTAAGCCGCTGGATGTTGTCGTAAAGCGTACCGGGACCCAATTTGTACCGGCCGTCGGACTGGCGCAGGACCTCCTGCATGACGCCGTAGCCGTGCAGGTCCTCGCCGGCCAGCGCCAGCAGAATGTGCAAAGTTGCGGGAGACAGCGGGAGGAAACTAGCCGGATCGTCCTTCATAGCTCGATATCCGTTATATCGGATTCCGACTAACAAGTCAAGCTGGTGGAAACATCGGGGATTGAGTATACTGTCACTAATTTCATGCAAGCCACTCTAACATCCCCGGGCATTGCGCAGCCGGCCCTTCCAACCAAGGCCGTCACCCGCAACATTGCCGTGGACGCTTATCGCGGCTTCGTGATGCTGCTCATGATGGCTGAGGTTCTGGAACTCGCCCGGGTGGCTGCGGCATATCCAGGCAACTGGTTCTGGGCGTTTCTCGGATTCAACCAGACCCACGTGGAATGGTTCGGATGCTCGCTGCACGATCTGATTCAGCCATCGTTTTCGTTTCTGGTAGGAGTAGCCCTGCCTTATTCCATTGCCAGCCGGCTAGCCAAAGGCGGGACATTCGGCAAAATGTGGACGCATGCCATCTGGCGCTCGATACTGCTGGTAGCGCTTGGAATCTTTCTGCGGTCCATACACAGCTCGCAAACAAACTTCACTTTTGAGGACACGCTTTCGCAGATCGGTCTGGGCTATCCGATTCTGTTCCTACTCGGATTCTGCCGCCCGCGTTGGCAGTGGACCGCGTTCGCTGCGATCGTAACCGGTTACTGGCTGGCTTGGGCCTTGTATCCGGCGCCCGGCCCCGGATTTGATTACGCGGCCGTGGGAGTGCCGGCCAACTGGCCGCACAACTTCTCGGGTTTCGCATCGCATTGGAACAAGAACTCAAATCTGGGAGTGGCGTTCGATCAGTGGTTTCTCAATCTGTTTCCCCGCCCCAGGCCGTGGATCTTCAACGATGGCGGATATCTCACGCTCAGCTTTATTCCCACGCTCGGGACCATGATTCTTGGATTGGTGGCCGGCCGTTGGCTGCGCGAGACTGCCCCGCGCATTCCGATGAAGCGGTTTCTGATCGCAGGCGTCGTAGGGCTCGCCTCCGGTCTGTTGCTGCATTACGCGGGAATCGCGCCGATCGTAAAACGCATCTGGTCGCCAGGCTGGGTGCTGTTCAGCGGCGGCGCGTGTTTCCTATTGCTGGCCGCGTTCAGTTGGATCATCGAGATCAAGGGATATCGGAAATGGGCGTTTCCGCTGGTGGTGATCGGAATGAATTCCATCGCCGCGTACCTGATTGCACATCTTTTCCATGACTTCTTTGTCAGCTCTTTCCGCATCAATCTCGGGATGAACGCCTTTAAGATTTTCGGCGACGGCCTGGAGCCATTCCTGTTGGGGATGGCCGTTCTGTTGAACTATTGGCTCGTCCTCTTTTGGATGTACCGGCGCAAAGTGTTTCTTAGAATCTGAGGGCCTCCAAATGTCCAGTTTCGGGTTCGGCCTCTTGTGTCTGATCAGCTTCACGCTGCCTGTGCCCATACTGGCGTGGCTGGATCGCGCGCGGAGAAAGCGCTAGTGTACGCGGGACATTATGCGGCTGGCCTCGCTATAAAGGCGAAGCAGCCAGCGGCGCCCACCTGGGCGTTGCTCCTGGGGGTGGGACTGCTGGATGTTCTGTTCGGCATTTTTGTGATGCTGGGCATCGAACGCGTCAGCGTTACCCCAGGCATCAGTCCGGGCTTCTCGCTCGACTTCATTGATTGGTCGCATTCGCTCGCGATGTCCATCGTATGGGCGGCGCTGTTCGCCAGTTTCTTCTGGCGGCGCGGCCGGGTGATCGCTCTCGCCACTGGATTCGCGGTCTTCTCGCACTTTTTGCTGGATTGGCCAATGCATCCCGGCGACCTGGCATTGTGGCCGCACTCCAGCATCCATATCGGATTGGGTTTGTGGCGCAGCTTGCCGATTGGCTGGTGGTGGATTGAGCTCGGATGTATCGCTGCCGGCTGCACGTACTATGTAGTGCGAGCGCGCCGTCTTGGAACGTTCGGAGGCCGCGCGCTTTGGGCCTGCGCGGTGGTGGTGCTGCTGCACGTTGTGAACTCGCCCTGGTTGGCGGTAGCGAAATAGAAAGGCGCCGACTCCCTCACGGTCGCGGTTCGGTAACGTTCTCTAAACATGCCGCATTCTTTCCGAACCGCGAGCGTAAGCGACCGGTGCTTTTGATTTCTTCACGGATTCTCGCGGAGTCAGTGCCTTTACTACCGCCAGCGGAACAACTTCAGCGCTAGCGCAAAGCAGACCACCAGCCACACTCCCAGCACCCCCATCTGCGGAGCGACCTGTCCCAGGCCGGCTCCTTGCAACATGTTCATGCGTAATCCGTCGATAGCCGCTGTAAGAGGCAGCGCGCGAATGACAGGCTGTACGAAATCTGGAAATCTCTGCGCCGAGAAGAATACTCCGGAGACGATCCACATCGGCATCATTACCGAGTTCATCAGACCAGAGACTGCCTCGATAGTTCGCGCGCGCGAAGCAATTAGCAATCCCAAGGCGCTGAAGGACATCGAAGCCAGCAAGCAAAGCATCACCAAATCGATCATCGACCCACGCACGGGCACGCCAAACACCACAGCGCCAAAACCCAGTACAACGCCTACTTCCACCACCAACATCAACAATCGTGAAAGTAAAAACGACAACAGGAAATAGTGCCGCGGCATGGGCGTGGCCACCAGACGCTTCATCAACTTCTTGCGCCGCGCGTCCACAATCGCGAATCCCATGCCCCAAACGGCGCTGCCCATCAGGTTCATTCCCAGCAGCCCAGGGATCAGAAAATCGATGTAGCGCGAGCCTGGTTCACGCAGCAACTGGTCGCTGGATGCCACCGGATCCACGCGGCCGGCGGCGCGCTGCACGGCGCGGTCAGCCAGCATGCGCGCAGCGCGCCCTTCCGGATTCGTGTCGTCATACCGGTAGATCACACTGCCGCCGGGGCCCGGAACCGCCAGCAGCGCTACCTTGCCGGTCCGCAATGCTTCTTCGGCCGCCGCGCTTGACAATGTCGAGACATCCAGCAATTTGTCACTTCGAAGCGATTGGGCAAGCTGGGGTGTGACGGCAGCGATCTTGAGCACGTCCGCGGGACGATTGCGGAACGCGATGCCAAGGCCCGCGGCCAGCAGGATAGGGAAGATGAATACCCAGAACAAAGCCTCCGGCTCGCGAATGAATTCCAGAAACCGTACCAACGTCAACTGCGCCAGCGGATGATCTTTCCACGAAGAGGGCCGCGGAGCTTTCCGGGCCGCGTCGCGGGCTCTCAAATCGGATATCGCGGAAATGTCACTCATCGCGTAGACGCCTTCCCGTCAGAGTAACGAACACATCCTCGAGCGAAGCAGAATGAGTCCGCAGTTCGGTGAGCGGCAAACCTTGCCGGTTTAGCTCAGCCAATAATGCGGGCACGGCGCGATGCAGCTCGGTGACCTGCAGTTGCACGCTGCCGTTCTCAACCGTGACTTCGCGAACACCCTCGATCTCGCGCAATGCGGAAATAGCTAGCGTTTTGGACGCCGCACCTGCCGAAAACTCCACCACGTGTTCCACGCCTATGGAAGCGATCAGTTCGCGCGGGGTGCCCAGCGCAATGATCTTGCCGTGATCCATAATGGCCACGCGGTCGCAGAGGCGTTCCGCTTCGTCCATATAGTGCGTGGTCAGCAGAATGGTCCGGCCGGCCAGCTTGAATTCCTCAATCAAATCCCAGAGTTGCCGGCGCGCCTGCGGGTCTAAGCCCGTTGTGGGTTCATCCAGAAACAGAAAATCGGGATCGCCCACCAGCGCGCAAGCCATCGCCAGCCGCTGTTTCTGCCCTCCCGAAAGAGTGCCTACGCGCGAGTTCTGTTTCTCCTCCAATTGCACCAGCGCAATAGCTTCGGCGGGCGACGGACCTGCGTGGTAGAAGCTGCGGAATAGCCGCACGGTTTCGAACACCGTGAGCTTCTCGCTAAGTTGCGTGTCCTGAAGCTGAATCCCCAGCCGTTGCCGAAGCCGGCCCGAGTCGGAATCCCAGCGCATCCCGAGCATTTCCACATCTCCCGAATCGGCCGCGATTAGGCCTTCACAGATTTCAATGGTGGTGGTCTTACCCGCCCCATTCGGGCCCAGCAGCCCAAAGCACTCA
>DASYNU010000144.1:0-1791 GCA_036008345.1 Bryobacteraceae bacterium | reverse complement strand
GGGACTGGGGATTCAGACCAACATGCAAATAGCCAGCGCCGCGAGCGCCTTTCCCAAGCATTACTACCCTCAGAAATTCCTGCTGGAACAACTGCAACAATATTGGGGTGATCAACTGAAGAATCCGCTGATGCTGGCGCGGTTGCACCGTAATGTTGCGGTTGAGGGACGGCATCTGGCGTTGCCGTATGAAAAATATTACGACTTGAAGACCTGGGGCTGTGCGAACGATGCCTGGATTCAAGTCGCGCAGGAACTGGGGGAGCAGGCGCTGTGCCGAGCTCTGCACCATGCAGGGGTTGATAAAAGCCAACTGGGCGCACTCTTCTTCACGTCAGTCACCGGCATCTCGAGCCCTTCGATCGATGCTCTACTGATAAATCGGATGGGCCTGCCTGCAAATATCAAGCGGCTGCCGATTTTTGGCCTTGGCTGTGTGGCGGGTGCGGCGGGAATCGCACGCGCAGCGGACTATGTGCGCGCCTATCCATCGCAGGCTGCGGCGCTGGTTTCGGTCGAGCTGTGTTCACTGACGATCCAGAAACAGGATCTCACGGTGGCTAACCTGATTTCGTCGGGACTGTTCGCGGATGGCTCGGCGGCGGTCGTGGTCACAGGAAGTGAGCTGAATGCAGATGGGCCGGAGATTGTGGCGACGCGGTCAGTTTTTTATCCGGACACGGAAGAGATGATGGGCTGGAAGGTGAGTGAAAGAGGCTTCAACATCGTGCTGTCTCCGAAAGTCCCGGTGCTGATTCGCGAACATCTGGGGCACGATGTGGATTCGTTTCTGGCGGATCACGGCCACCAGAGAAGCGACATCGGGAGTTGGGTACTCCATACCGGAGGACCGAAGGTTTTGGAAGCGACGGCTGCCGCACTGGATCTGCATAACGGGCAGCTCGACGCTTCCTGGGATTGTTTGAAGAGGGTGGGGAATCTGTCGTCGGCCTCGGTGCTGGTCGTGCTGGAAGATGTCATGCGGAACCGGCGCCCAGAGCCTGGAACGATTGGTGTGCTGGCGGCGATGGGACCGGGATTCTGCTCGGAGCTCGTTCTTTTGAAATGGTGAGGATTTCGATTTGGTGAACTCTACGGACGTTTTCGTGGTTGGCGGTGGACCCGCAGGATTGGCAATGGCCATCGCGGCGCGACAGCGAGGACTTCGCGTGACCGTCGCGGATGGCAGGCAACCGCCAATCGACAAGGCGTGCGGAGAAGGCCTGATGCCGGATGGGCTTGCTGCACTGGAGCGGCTTGGCCTTCAGTTGCCTCTTTCGGAGGCGTATCGGTTTCAGGGCATCCGGTTTTTGAGTCGCGAGTTGTCTACAGATGCTTTGTTTCCGGCTGGCGGATTCGGGCTTGCTGCCCGGCGGACGGTCTTGCATCGCGTGATGACCGAACGCGCCGCACAGGTTGGTAGTGAGTTGCTTTGGGGCACGGCGGTGACGGGCGTCAGCGCGGATGGAGTCCATGTCGGAAAGGACATTGTGCGGGCGCGCTGGATTATCGGGGCGGATGGATCGAACTCGCGTGTTCGGCGGTGGGCGGGTCTGGAGGCAGGCTACCGGCCTCGACTGCGTTTTGCCTTCCGGAGGCATTATCGCGTTGCTCCGTGGACAGATCACATGGAAGTGCATTGGGGCGAGCGCTGCCAAGGTTACGCGACCGCGGTAAGCGATGAGCAGGTGTGTGTTGCGATGGCGTCACACGATCCCAGTCGGCTGGAAGATGGTCTGAAGGAATTGCCATGGTTGAGTGCGCGGCTGGAGCGAGCGGAGGCGGTGACGA
>DASYNU010000143.1:0-2696 GCA_036008345.1 Bryobacteraceae bacterium | reverse complement strand
TGGCGTTACCGCCACATCGAGGAGCCGCCGCTGAATGGCCACTGGCAGCGGACTGACGAGCAATTTATCGATCCGGCGACCGGGGATTCCGTTGAAGTAATGTTTGACCCGCGCACCGGTGAGCGGCGCTATGTCGCCGGTGAGTCACGCGGGGCAAAGGATCCGGCACCGTATCGATAGGTGCGCGCTTTCAGTGGCTGGCTCAAGGCGCCGGCGTTTCCGTTACGCAGCGAAATCCCAGGTGATTCGATCCGGTATTCACCTCACCCCTGCCGCGGGTACCGACCATGTATCGGGAGCAATACTGATCCGTGCACAGAAACGAACCTCCGCGATGAACTTTTTTCTTCTCGGAGGGCTCGGCAGGATCGAATGATGTGTCAGGGCCTTTGGGATTGAGCGCGACTGACCCTGCTCGCGCGAGCTGAGCGTAATAGTCCGGCCGGTACCAATCCGAAGTCCACTGCCAGACGTTTCCTGCCATGTCATAGAGGCCATATTGATTGGCAGGATATTGCGCCACGGGCGCCAATCCGACGAAGCCGTCATCGCCGGTATCTCTGTTCGGAAAATGACCTTGATAGGTGTTCGCCATCCATTTCCCGTTCGGCATGAACTTATCGCCCCAAACATAGGTTGCGCCGGCTTGGCCGCCGCGTGCGGCAAACTCCCATTCCGCTTCGGTTGGCAGGCGCTTGTGGGCCCATCTGGCATAGGCTTCAGCGTCGGCATACGCCACCTGGACTACCGGAAAGTTCTCCTTCCCTCTTATGGAACTCTTCGGGCCCGTAGGGTGGCGCCAGTTGGCGCCTTTCACATAGCTCCACCACTCAGAGTTGTCGTTCAATGACACCGCATGATCGGGTGCGGCGAAGACCACGCTGCCGGCTGATAAATTCTCCGGAGCTGCGCCGGGGAAATCCGCATCGTCAGGCTTTTTTTCCGCCATTGTTACGTAGCCAACCGCCCGGACGAATTGCGCGAACTGCGCGTTGGTGACATCCGTCTTATCCATAAAAAAGCCGGACACATGAACCCTGTGAATGGGTGTCGAATCCTTGGTGGCTTGCATCCCCACCATATTCATGTCGGGTTGTGCTTTTGCGCCCATCGAGAACTCGCCCCCGGGGATCCAGACCATGCCGCCGGGGGCAGGGCCGGGCGGCGGTTCCTTATTGGGTATTGTCGGCCCAAAACCGTCGGCTTGCGCAGTGGCACAGACAAGATCCAGCATAACAACGACGACGAATGTTCGCATCTGGCAGAGCAGTGTCCTCGAATTTGTCATGTTACCCCGATATTTACTCGCTGACTGTCACCTGAACGCTCTCCGTTTCCGCCGCGTTGGCTCCGACAAGAATGTCCACGTTTCCAGGCTCAACAACCCGTTTCATGTCCTTGTTCAGTATGGATAGCTCGTCAGCACCTACTTCGAATGTCACCGTAGCGATTTCTCCTGCGGCAAGGTGAATGCGTTTGAACGCTCGAAGCGCTATCACCGGCTGCACCACGCTCGAGACGGGGTGGTGGACGTACATCTGCACAATTTCATCGCCCGGTCGGGACCCACTATTGGTCACGTTCACAGAGACTCTCGCTTTTTCACTACCGGAAATTGTTTTGCGATCGATGGAAGGCGCGCCAAAGCTAAAGGTGGTGTAGTGCAAGCCAAAGCCGAACGGATAGAGCGGAGTGTTTTCGTGGAACACATAGCCTCGCCGCGCGGCCGATGTCTTGTAGTAGTATACGGGGAGCTGTCCGACGTTGCGGGCGATGGTCACAGGTAGGTGACCGGAAGGGTTGGTATCGCCGAATAGGACTCCGGAGATCGCATTTCCGGTCTCCTGTCCCAAATACCATCCTTCGATAATCCCGGGGACTTGCTGCGACAGTTTTTCCAGCGAATAGGGTTTCCCGTTGAGCACTACTGCGACCACGGGCTTGCCAAGCTTCGCGATCTCGCCGACCAACTCATTTTGCATCCCAGGCAGCTCCAGAGAATCGGAATCGCCGTATGCGGACAATCCTAGATCTACAATCGATTCCCGGGACACCGCTTCATTCCCTCCCAATGCGAGCACAATGACGTCGGCAGACGCGGCCGCCGCAACGGCCTCTTTGATGAGCCTCTTCTCCGTCTCTTCATCCGGCGCTTTATAGGTGACGAGATCATTGAGATTCGGCGCCTCATCGGGCTCTGAAATTCGGCACCCCTCCGCGTGGATCACCGTGACGCCTTTGCCGACACGGTTGCGTATGCCGTCCAAGACGCTTACATAGTAAGACGGAACACCGCTGTAAGTGCCAAGCCGCATCTTTACCGCGTTGGGTCCTATAACCGCGATGGTTTTGATACGTGCCGGATCGAGCGGCAGGATGTTGTTCCGGTTCTTCAATAGAACGATCGCTTCATCGGCCACCTTGCGAGCCAGATCGATGTTCCTTTTGCTGCCGACGAGTTCGGCTGCCCGCTTCGGATCGGCATAGGGGTGTTCGAACAGGCCCGCTCTGAATTTTGCAGTCAAGACTCGCTCGACCGCCAGGTTGAGATCTTGCTCAGAAATCTCTCCTGACCGGACCGCCGCCACCAATGCCGGGTCGCCCGCGGTTGTGGGCAGTTCCATGTCCACACCGGACTTGAAGGCCAGTACGCCCGCCGACGCGGCATCGGCAGCGACGTGCTGCAGGATTGCAAG
>DASYNU010000142.1:0-13321 GCA_036008345.1 Bryobacteraceae bacterium | reverse complement strand
GGACGATTGGGACGGGCAGATGCTGTTCTTCGGGCAGCGAGGCTATCGCGTCATCGCGCACGACCGGCGAGGCCATGGGCGCTCCACGCAAACCTGGGACGGCAATGAAATGAACACCTCCGCTGACGATCTGGCCGCGTTAATTGAAAAACTCGATCTGAATGACGCCATCATGGTGGGACACTCGACAGGTGGCGGTGAAGTGGCGCGTTACCTGGGCCGGCATGGCTCCAAGCGCATCTCGAAAGCGGTGCTGATCAGCTCTGTTCCGCCGCTCATGCTGAAGACGGAAAAGAATCCAGCCGGCCTGCCTATGTCGGTCTTCGACGAACTGCGGGCAGCGCTCGCGGCGAACCGGCCACAGTTTTACAAAGACATCACACTGCCGTTTTACGGATACAACCGCCCGGGCGCAAAAATCTCGGAGGGTATCCGTGAGCATTGGTGGTTGCAGGGCATGATGGGAGGCGTGAAGGCCCATTACGATTGCATCAAGGCATTCTCGGAGACGGATTTTACCGAAGACTTGAACAAAATAGACATCCCGGTGCTAGTGATGCACGGCGACGACGATCAGATTGTGCCGATCGGCGCCTCAGGCCTCATGTCCGCGAAGATACTGAAGAAAGCAACGCTGAAGGTCTATCCAGGATTTCCGCATGGCATGCCCGCTACCAATGCCGACCAGATCAATGCTGACCTGCTGGCCTTTTTCAAAGGCGCTGCCACGGCCGCGGGGTCTTGATAGAGCAGCATGTCCCAGCATCTGGATTCACCCATTGCCCGGCAAGATATTCGGCTGGACCTCACGGATCTCTACGTATTCCGTGGAGAGACAGGCACCGTGTTCGCAATCAATCTCTGCCATTCCATCTTCGGCCCAATTCCGGCGCCTGGCTACCATCCGGAAGGTGGGTACGAGTTTAAGGTGGATCTCGATGGCGACGCCGTGGAAGATGTCACCTACCGGTTTACTTTCGACGAGCGTGACGCGCACGGGAACCAGCGCTACGTTGTGCGCCGTATCGCAGGCGCAGACGCCGTCAACCCGCATGCGCCCGGGAGTGTCGTAGGTGAGGGCGCCACTGGCGAGAAAGTCACAACGGAAGCCGGGCTACGCGTCTGGGCAGGTAAAGCCGGCGACCCATTTTGGATTGAGCCGGATGTGCTGCACGCAGTCGGCCATGCATTTCAGGACGGAAGGAAAGTGGATCTTTCCGGATGGAATCCAAGCCGCGCGAAGAACTTGTTTGCCGGCCATACCGTGTATTCGATCGTATTGGAAGTGCCCGACCGGGAGTTGCTCTCGGCCGCCGGCGGTGACCGGCGGATCTGGGTGTGGGCTCTGTCGACGCTCGCCACCGACACCGGGGGATGGCGTTCCATCAACCGCGTGGGTCTTCCGATGATCCATCCGTTGTTCACGCGGTACAACGAAGATCTTGGCAACCGGCTCAATGCCGGCTGCCCAGGCGACGACCTCGCAACTTATGGAGAGACCATTACCAAAGCGATCGCGGGCGTTGTATCCGCGAGTGGAACCGCTGAAAACCCATGCGCCTACGGAGAGACGGTCGCGCGCCGGTTCTGTCCCAACATGCTGCCTTACCAGGTCGGCACGCCGGCCGTGTTTGGCTTCGCCGAATGGAACGGCCGCTCGCTAAATGATAACGCGCCGAATGTTATGTTCTCGATTGCGGCGAATGCCCCGGTGAACATCGGAATCGGCAAGGAATCGGTGACATCGAAGCCGTCAAAGACTTTTCCGTACGTTCCTGCCGCTAGTTGAGACCGCCTCAACGATCCGAGCACGTTGGCAGGCAAAAGTGCCTGCCCCGCAGAGCAGCATAGCCGCAACCAAAACCAGGCCGACGGGGGCGTGGCGCGGACACTCGTGTCCGCTGGGTCGAGACTCTCCAGAAACCTCGGCGCAAGCCCTTGGAAACACAGGGGCGGCTGCGCCGAAGTTTCTGCCGCTAGAGACGCTCCCCACAGGGACCGTCCGTTGCTCATCTCGACGTTCTTCTACTCGCAGCCGCCCGTAGTTTGGCGACTTAGCTTCGGAGTGCCCGAGCATCGAGATGAGTCTCGATGCTGCAGCCTGAAGGCCGCGCCACTATGGTCCGCCCCCACCCCCCACAAATCGGCGCCGGCTGCGAAGATTTTCAGCTCTAGTAGGGGCTGGCGCTTCCGCCTGCCAACTTGTCGACTCCGGCTAGGCGCCAGCGGGTTTTCTCACCACCTCCGGACACACTGCACACGCGTTCTTGCCATGTTGCGCGAACCAGCGGCAGGTGGAACGGATTCCGCACTTGGGAAGCGCTACGCGATCCTCATCTTTTTCCGCGGTAAGAACTGCGCGGTCAATCAGCCCACATCGATCGCCCGACCATTGCACGCAGTCATGCCGGATGCACGGGCTCGCAAAACGCAGGCGATTTTCCACGGGAATTCCATTTTGCGAAAAGCTTTCCAAGAGTGAAGAAGTTACAGGTATGCTGGGCGTAATGTAAACCACCTCACCTTTTCCCGCAATTACGCCCAATAAAACGGCGCCGGTGTCAGGTGGCGCACTAGGACACGTGGTTTCCCTGATCTGCTCGGCCAGTTCCATAACCGCCGCCTTTAGATGTTCATTCCGCGCGCGAGGTTGGTCCTGGCCGGTGACGCGTCGACAGCCTTAGCCAATTCAACGGCTTCCGCGCCAATGAAGATCTTGCCGCCGTTTATTCGGCACGCACTGAACATGGGGGCACTCATGAGTTGCGGTGCATCGCCGACCACCGCTTTGGTCACTGCTGTTGCAATGTCGTTCGAAATGCGAAGCTTCTGCTCGTCAGAAAGGTTTGCACCCGAAAGAGTAAATTCGAATTTGTGATCGGCCATAATGCCTCCTTGTTGGGTCTCCAAGACCTGTATCGGCTCGAAGAACCCAGCAAGTATACACCTGACTGGAAGGTTTCTGTGCTAATTATTCTTACGTACGCCCAGGATTAATTCACTGTAACCGTTACAATCGCCGCGTGATTTTCCCACTCGATGGTCAGCTTGACTTTATTGCCGCCTGCATCGGCAAGAGTATATTTCAACGTCTCCACTGGCGCGGCTGGTTTGCTCATGGCCATCTTCACGCGGCCCAAGTCCTGGTCCGGCTTGTATGTCAATCCCCACTGGCCGGTCTGTTTGTTGATAATGAACTGCCAGGCGTCGGGATCTTTCACGTCCACAAACAGGGTGTAATCCCCAGCCGGTACATTGAGACCACCAACGTCCAGATCGGCATCGGTATGGAACGCGGTGGCGCGGTTCGCACCGGCGCGCCAGACCGGATAGGTCTTATCGTGCGAAACCACTCCACCGTCACCAAAAATCTGCCGGCCGCGCACGGAAGGCGCGGAATATTTAATGGAGATCGTCTTGCCCGCCACAGTCACGCTGGCTTGCTGGGAAGGGCTCTGGCCATAACCGAACTGCGCCAAAATAACCAGCGCTGATCCGCAATTGAATATAGTTTTCAGCATCCATCCTCTCAGTCTTATTTGCGTTTATTCGCGGCTACAAATTCCCCCGCAGCCCTTGTTCGCGCTCGATGGCTTCGAACAGCGCCTTGAAGTTCCCTTTGCCGAAGCTGCGGCTGCCCTTGCGCTGGATCACTTCATAGAATAACGTGGGACGGTCCTCCACCGGCTTAGTGAATATCTGCAGCATGTAGCCCTCGTCATCGCGATCCACCAGGATACCGAGTTCGGCCAGTTGATCTACCGGCTCATCGATTTTTCCACAGCGCTCGGCCAAATCGTCATAGTAAGTAGTGGGCACGCGCAGAAACTCTATACCCTGCGCACGCAGCTTGGACACGGTCGAAATGATGTCGTCCGTAGCCATGGCGATATGTTGCACGCCCGGACCATGATAAAACTCCAGATACTCTTCAATCTGGGATTTGCGCTTGCCCGTGGCCGGCTCATTGATCGGAAATTTCACGCGCCCGTTGCCGTTCGACATTACCTTCGACATCAGCGCCGAATATTCCGTGCTGATGTCTTTGTCATCGAAGTGCTGATACAGATCGAAGCCCATGACATCGCGGTAAAAGGTCACCCAGGCGTTCATCTGACCCCAGCCGACGTTACCGACCATATGATCGATGTACTTCAACCCAACTGGCCGCGCCACCGGATCGTCCCCCTCCACAGGCCGGAACCCGGGGAGAAAAACGCCGCGGTAATTCTGGCGTTCGACAAAACCATGCAGCGTGTCGCCATAAGCGGCGATCGCGGAGACCCGCACCTCGCCGTTTTCGTCTTTAAGGACCGTGGGTTCCAGCACGCCCCGCGCGCCGCGTTTTGTTGTCTCGCGGTAAGCTGACGCAGCGTCATCCACCCACAGGGCGATCTCATGCACGCCGTCGCCATGCAGCTTCACGTGCTCGGCGATGGCGCTCTCGGGCGAAAGCGCGGTAGTGAATACGAAGCGGATCTTGTTCTGCTGCACCAGATAGGACGCGCGATCGCGCGTGCCCGTCTCCGGTCCGCGATACGCCACCAGCTTCATCCCGAACGCGGCGCGATAGTAATAAGCGGCCTGGCGAGCATTACCGACATAGAATTCCACATAGTCGGTGCCATTTAATGGTAGAAAATCCGCCGGAGCCGAAACAACGGGGTCGGCTAACTGCTGCATATGAAATGAACCTCCTTATCGAAACCCAACACAGGATCGAATGCTCGCGCTCATCGCTTCCACCGCGCGCTGGTTGTCTTGGTCCGTGCCGGTGGAGATGCGAATGCAGTGCGGTAATCCAAAACTTCTTAGGGGACGCACGATGATGCCTTGCATCAGTAATTCGTGAGTAAGTTGATCGGCCTGCTCCGCGCTCCCGAGCACCAGCATCACGAAATTCGCCTCGGACGGTACTACGGTGAGGCCCAGATCGCTGAATGCGGAAGAAAACAATTTCAAGCCGCGCGCGTTCAACTCGAGCGAATGATGCAAAAACTCGCGGTCCGCCAACGCGCCTATCCCGGCCGCCTGCGCCACCGTGCCCGGCTCAAAAGGCAGCTTCACCTTGAGCAGATTGGCGATCAGATCCTCATGCGCGAATCCATAGCCGATGCGTACGCCGGCTAATCCATAGATTTTCGAGAACGTTCGGAGAGTAATGACATTGTCATAGCGGTAATGCATGGAATCGGGATAGCGTGGATTGTCTTTAGCGTATTCAAAGTACGCTTCATCCAGGATGATCAGGACGCGCTCGGGAACGTGCCGGTAAAAATCGTCAAACTCGTGTTTAGAAAATATGGTTCCGGTGGGATTATTGGGATTGGCCAGATAGACGATCTTGGTTCGCTCATTGATTTCACCTGCCAGACCGGCCAGGTCGTAATGCCAGTTGCGATACGGGACCGTGCGGTATTTAACGCCGCGCGATTTCGCCAGTACCTGAAAGCCGATAAACGCGGCTTCGGTAGTGAGAACTTCGTCCTCATCGCACAGAAACGTGCGGATGATGTTGGACATGATTCCTTCGGAGCCATTGCCGGCGATGACGTTTTCGATTTTCAAATCGAATTTTTCGGCCAGCACGCGCCGCAGGTCCAGGCCCGCGTTGGGGTACAGATTCAATGCGTGCATGGACCGCGTCATGGCCTCGAGGGCGGCGGGCGATGCGCCTAGCGGATTTTCGTTCGAGGCGAGCTTGGAGACGCGCGTAAGCCCATATTCGCGCTGCACTTCCTCGATGCTCCGGCCGGCTTCATAGGGCCGCAAACTTTCAATATAAGGTGGAACCAGCGGCATCCTGCTTTTAGTGTGGCACACCAAGGGACGCTCCTAAAATCTTCTAATACCCGGCAAAATCGGGCGGGTTGGCAACCGCCGCAGGATGGCATCCCAATGCCACTTAGTTTTGCCTGGTGGGGCAGGGCCATGCCCTGCCATCATGACCCGGTTGTCGCAAACGGTGGAGGAACCGACCGTTTGCTGCGTGCCGGAAAGTCCACTTCCTTGAGATCCCGGCAGGGCATGGCCCTGCCCCACGGAATCCTCTAATACGACGGATCCCCGCGCCGATAAGCGCAGTGATGAGCAAGACACTTCTGCTCTGCGGCGCCCTTGCCTGGGCCTCGCAGGCCGCCACCGTAACATTGACCACGAATCCGGCGTTGTTGAATTTCACCTATCAGATTGGGGCGTCCAAACTCCCCAATGTGCAGACCATTTCGGTGAAGGTCAGCTCCGGCACACCTGCGTTCACGGCCGTTACGCCGGCGCCGGACGAATGGCTGACGGTGGATCCCAGCAGCGGCAGCGTCCCGGCAACATTGAATGTCCGGGTGAATCCCACCAGCCTTCCGGCGTCCACTTACAATTCCACGGTGACGATTACGGTGGTAGGACTGGCGCCGGCAACCATTCCGGTGACGCTGGTGGTTGCGCCGCCTTTGCCTACGCTCAGCTTGAGTACCACAACCGTCACGCTCACCTTGCCGCCATTTACACAGTCTGCGCAACCGGTAACGCTTTCCACCAGCGGCGCGCCCATCTCGTTCACCGCTACTGCGGGCGCAAAATGGTTGACCGTGGTCCCGGCGGTGGGAGTAGTTTTGCCGGGCGCGCAGAATACACTGACCATCACGGTGGATACCGCCACGCTCAATCCGCAGGTGGTCCCCTACATCGGAAAGGTTACGCTGGCCTTGTCCGGCGCTTCCGAGAAATCACAGAATATTACGGTAAACGTCACGGTAAATAGCTCAGCGCCAACCATCACCAGCGTTTGGCCCAACCTGCTACCGCTCGACGGCGGGCCGCAAACCGTCACCATCACCGGTACCGGCTTCTATACGGCCTCGGTCGCGATGCTTCAGGGAGTTGCCACACCTTTGGCCACCACCATTTTCAAAGACAGTTCCACGCTGATGCAAGCCGTGATCCCAGCCAGTTTGCTCACTTCGGCTGGAACATTGAATGTCTTGGTGTCGAATCCGGCGCCGGGTGGGAACTCGGCGGGCACCGTTCCCGTCGTAGTGGGCAATGCCGCCTCTATTCTCGGGATTGTGAACGCCGCCAGTTTCACGGCCGGGCCAGTAAGCCCAGGGGACATTGTTACTATCTTCGGCAACAATATCGGACCCAGTAATCCGGCTCCCATGACCATCACGGCCGGTTTCATCAATACAACATTGGGTGGCGTTTCAGTAACAATTGACGGAAAGAATGCACCCATGCTGTATGTCAGCCTGAATCAGCTTTCCGTTCAGGTTCCCTATGAGGTGACCATTGGCCTCGCCAAGGCCGTAGTGGTCACGAACGGAATCAATTCCGCCCACGGCACCGTAACCACCGTCGCTACCGCGCCAGGTATCTTTACCGCGGATGGGTCCGGAACCGGTCAGGCGGCCGCATTAACCTGTAGCGCAACTACGAATACGTGTGCACTCAATACTCTGAACAACCTGGCGAAAATCGGCGACATAGTAACTATCTACTTAACCGGCGAGGGCATTTACAACAATCCGCCACTCTCGGGCACGGCATCCGACACCGGATACATCGTCCCAGCCAATACATCGCCCCTTCCGCAGGTGAGTCCGGCGCCTACGGTGACCATCGGCGGCCAGGCGTCGGACGTCACCAACGCCAACTATTACGCGGGCCCCATCCCCGGCTCCATGCTCGGACTGCTGCAAATCAATGCAGTAGTTCCCACGGGCGCGAGTACGGGTGTTGCGGTTCCTATCGTGGTCACCATCGGCGGTAATTCGTCGCAGGCAGGTGTGACACTAGCGATCCACCCGTAGGGCAGCTAATCCAGCACCACGGTTGCGATTACATCTACCTTGTCGATATCCACGCCCGTGCCTTCTTCCACTGCGTACACGGGCAGTTCTTTGGACGCGCCATCGGGCCCCAGCAGGCGCGCGTGCTTGAATGTCCCGAGCACGTGGGCGGTGATGGATTCAATTGGAAAATCGGTGTAGTTCACCAGGTGCAGGATCAACTGCCGGCCATCGGCCGATTCCAGCAAATTCGAAAGCATACTGGAAACGTTGAACAGCCGCGCGCCCAAGTTCTTATGGTCGATCATGCCGTTCACTTCCTTCCAGATCTCATCCAACTTGGCAAAGTCGTCCTTGGCGAGCGTGATGTCGCCATCCTTGGGCATCGGGAATTTCCACCCTGGTGGCCCGCTCAGCAAGGTGCCGCCCGCGCGCGTGAAATTCCTGAGCACTTGCTTCTGCGCCGCATCGAGCGAAGCAGGATCCACATCCACGGCCAGTTTCGCGGCCTGCATGGCTTGATCGCTCAGCAGCGGATTCGGCACTGCGCGCACCGGCGTGTGCTTTACGGCAATCATATCCAGCACGCCACCGGATAGCAGCGCGCCGCTCGCGGCGTCTTCCACCAGCGCCATATTGGAATGCGGACGCAAGGCTCTCCAATCCTTGTGCGACTGATAGAATTTCAACTCCCCGGCGATGCGTTTCCAATCGGCCAGCGCCTTGGGATCGCCCTCGAGCAGACGCCGGTTGAAATCCTCATCCAAAGCCAGCACCCAGTGCGCTCCCGCAATCTCGGCATCGGCGATGGACTGCAGGTATCGCTGCACCGGAAGCACCATTTTCCGCGGCGGCGTATTCGCGATCCAGACCGGCTTGGTTGTATAGGCGCGCACAAAGCGCAGGAAGCCGGTGTTGGTGTTGATCCAGGGAGCGCCGCTGGGTGCGGATTTCGCGGCGCCACCGGTCTCGATTTCCAAACCCGGCCAGACGCCTTGATAAGTTCCGATCACGGGCGCGCCTTGATCGCCCAGCCGCATCCGGGATCGCGAGGGCAGGTCTAAGGTAACGATTTTGGAATCGCCCAGCGCGGTTCGCACCTTGGGATCGAAATCGCCCTCCAGCACTACGCCGGTCATCCCCAGGCTCACGGCCTGCCGGGCTTGTTCCACGGCATCCGCCGCGGGACGCAGCACGCCGAAAGTTGCGATGCCGCGATCAGCCGCGCGTTTGTTGAATGCCGCCGCCCAGTTCGATGGTTCCAGCAGCAGACAGTTGATGGGCGTCTGCGCGACCAGCTCCAGGCTTTTGGGATCGCTAGATTGCCAGCGCGCCGGAACCCAATCCGGCGCCGCGGCCATCAGTAAAAACGCTACCAGCATGCTTCAAGAATAGCGTTGATTTCCCCTTGCTCACGCGCGGGGCTGTCTCGAACCGGACCATACCCGCGTTAATGACACCCGCACTGTAGCCCCGCGCGTCAGCAAGGGGACCAACGGCTGGGGATTACCATGGAAATTGAAATGAGCTCCACCCTCGCCGCCCCCACCCGGCATCGCACGCGTTCCACCACTGTCCCGTGGTACATCTGGTGCTCCGTGCTGGCCGTCACCTCCGCAATGTCGGGCGCGCATTGGGATATCTCATGGCATCGCTCCATCGGCCGCGACAATTTCTGGACTCCGGCGCACATCGCCATCTATATGTGCGGCGTGCTGGCCGGCCTGTCGTGCGCATACTTGATCCTGACGACAACATTCGGCCGCAACGATCTTAAGGACGCGTCCGTAAGAATGTGGGGCTTTCGCGGACCGCTGGGTGCATTCCTGAGCGCCTGGGGCGGACTCGCCATGCTCACCTCCGCGCCCTTCGACGATTGGTGGCACAACGCCTACGGCCTGGATGTGAAGATCGTCAGTCCCCCGCATGTAGTGCTGATCGCGGGCATTCTGGCGATTGAAACCGGAACGCTGCTGCTGATTCTCGGCTACATGAACCGTGCTGTGGGACGGCTCAAGCGAAAGCTGGATTGGCTGTTCCTCTACGTCGGCGCGATGATCATCGTGCTGCTGACCATTCTCAGCATGGAGTACACGTATCGCGCGGTGCTGCATGGAGCTCAATTTTATCTGATCATCGCGATGACGATTCCGGTGGTGCTGGCCGGCGTTTCGCGAGCGTCCGGAAATCGCTGGGCCGCGGCGATCGTGACGGGAATCTACAGCGTGTTCCTGCTAGGAATGCTTTGGATACTGCCGCTGTTTCCCGCGCAGCCCAAGCTTGGACCGGTGTACCATCCGGTGACGCAGTTCATACCACCCGAGTTCCCGCTGCTGCTGATAGCCCCGGCGGTGGTTCTGGATTGGCTGTGGCAAAAGCTCGCGAACCAAACCCGCTGGGTGCAATCGGTGATTGCAGGGACCGCGTTTTTGGCCGTGTTCCTGGCAGTGGAATGGCCCTTCGCCGATTTCCAGATGTCCCCGGGTGCGCGGAACTGGTTTTTCGGATCCATCTATTTCGATTACCTGACTGCGCCGGACACGGATCTTTTCCAGAACCGTTTTGAGGCATCCGTGAGCGGCATTGGATTCTGGAGCCGGCTTGCCTGGGCGACGGTGATTTCGATTCTGATGACGCGGCTGGGCCTGGCGTGGGGGGATTGGATGCGGCGGGTAAGGAGATAGGACGAGTCAAGTTGCGAAACGGAAGCAAAGGTTGACAGCGAATCGAGCGTGAGCGAGGCACCTTCTAACTCCGGTAAGCTTCTTTGCGATGGCGGACCCGCAGGATGCGATACGTGTCTTCTTCGACTACCTCGAACCGTACCCGGTAATCGCCGACTCGCAAACGCAGGTCGCCGCTGCCTTTCAGTTTCTTGACTTGGCCTTTCCCGCTCGCGGCGTAGTCGGTAAGGGCATGGAGAATCTCAAGCGCCTGCTCGCGATCAATCGCGCGGATTTGCTCCTTGGCGCGCTCGGTCCAGACAAATGTGCTCACGCACCGAACTCGCGCAAAACTTCTTCGTGGGTTGTGCCCGCGCCGGTCTCTTCACGGGCTGCTTCTACTTCAGCCCGTTCTTGCTCGGTTTCCGGCTCGTCATCGAGCGGGGCGGTGAGAATCGACTGCCAGACCGGATCTGCCAGCGCCCGAAGGATCTTGCGCGCTGCCGGCAGATCGCCAGCCGGGATGTGATCCACCAGCGCGTGCAGCTCCTGGCGATCCGTTTCGCTCATGTGGACTCGCGCCATTGATTCGATCATAACTCGTCTTCCGCTTTGGCTGCGTTTTACGTTGGTGGAGTGAAGGCGAAACCCCGAAGCTCGATTTCCCGCAACACCTGGCCGCGCTTCGCAAGCAGCGGACGCTAACCCAGCAGGCGCTGGCCGAGCGGATCGGCGTGCATGTGGTGCAGCTTCGGCGTTACGAGAGCGGCAGTTCTCAGCCGACGCTCGAAGTGATCCGCAGGATGGCCGTGGCTCTGGGCGTCAGTGCAGATCTGTTGCTCTTCGCCAAAGACGAGCGCGGCCCCGACGACGAGCTGAAGCTGCAGTTCGAAGCCGTCTCCCGGCTCGATCCGGAAGAGAAAAAAGTCATCCGCTCGCTGCTCGACAGCATGATTCTAAGGCATGAGGCTAAGCGCTGGTCTGGGGCTGGGTGAGTGTTGTATCCGGCAAACGCTGATCGGCTACGACTATCATGGTGGGCCGGTTATAGCGATTCGCAGTGGGCCGAGTCGGACTAGCGAACTCGAGGCCGACAGGCCCCAGCATAGGCGGCTGAGGCCTCACCTTGGGCCGACAAGGTCTGAGCGGCCCAGATGGCCCGGGGAGCTCCCGGGACTATCCATGAACTTAAAGACCATCCTATAGACCACGGAGGACAGCTTCTGGACGACCGGGTCGCTGGACAAAATGCTTTCCCTTTCTAGAATGGCCCGCTCCGCGTCGGTCAGCTTCCTTTGCCAGCCCGGGTCGCCGGGCTCAACTGAAATCTCTAGCGCACCCTTCGGCCCGAGTTCACCTTCGAGCGCCCCGCCCTGCCACGATTCAACTGTTCCAGCAAGATCTCTACCGTAACCCGTTAAAGTGAACGGCCGACCGTTCAGTGCCTCGAGCTGGTGCATGGTGGTTCCGCAGCGAATCCCCGACCTTGTATGCCAGAGTCCGGTAACGCCATACACCCCGAAGCAGAACAATACGGTCTCCGGATGTTCCCGCTTTCCGTCCTGCGCCCAACTCACACTGATGGCTCGAGCGAAGTCGTCGCGATAGATCAAAGACACGCGCTTGTGCGTCTCCATTTCGCCAGAAACGCGTTTTGTGCTCACAAACATTCCCCCGAACGCCTCTCGCAGCCCCTGCTCTGTGCTCGATGCTGTGATCGGCCCGACGCGCGTGTTTGGAATGACAAGCCAGTCATGGGCTGGCTGCTGAGCGGCGGCGGCAAGTGGAGCTAGGGCCAGAATGGCGACGGCCGAAAACACCTTGAACATAGACATCAGATTGGGCCCTCCGTCGCTGGCGTGGTGGGCGCTATCCCACGCCGTGGGATCACGGCGCCGCCTCTGGCACCCGTCAACCAAGGCTTGGGGCGCGGCGCGGAGCCTGAGTCCTCAGCTGAGGCGATAATCATTGGCTCATCCCGAGAGCAACGCGAACATTCTTCATTGCAGCGGCGGTAGCGCCGCACCACACCTCACGTCAATCAGGGCAAAATTCGAACCTTGAGCGGCTGTATTGCCATAGTCGTTCTGTATCCAGAGCGGGCTAACCGCACCCGCACCATAGATGTCAACGGCTGCGTGTAGCAACTCGTGTATTAGGGTAATTGCGTTGGCGCCGGGCGAGCCAGACAGGAAAGGGCTGCCCGCTCCGGTGTTGAACACTATCGTAGCCGAGCCGCTTCCCGGGAGGCCATATGTCTCCGCAGTGATGCCGTTCGGCAACGGACCGTAAGTAACGTGAAGCTGCGGGTCGTTGAGAAGGTCCAAGGGGTCTTCCCCGTTAGGTAGATTGAAGAGGCTGTCACAGTGCGGCGTGGACGCGCTATCGAAAGCGTCCTGCGCATAGCCCGCCGCGGTCGACACCCTTGCGAGCGCTGAGGATGGAACGAGAGCCCCCATCTCGCTGAGGGCACTGCAGAGCGCTAAGTCCTTCTCGAAACCGTCGATGATGCAGTCGCCTCCCCCGCCGGGAACCTCCAGGTCGTTGTTAGGATTTGAACCGCCAAAGGGATCTTCAATCATATAATTCAGTCCAGTGAGGAGGCCCGTCGGATCATTGCCATTTATGGGGTCATCCGAGACATAGGCGTACCGATTCCAGCTGCCGGGGTGCCTCGGATCATTGCCGCGGGGGCTGGCCCTGTACGGGTCCGGACTCATGAACCTACCAAAATTACTGGCATAATATCGCTGGACTAGTGAAGCTAGCGCGGTTCGGTCGCAAGAGTACGTCGAAGCCCATTGCGATGTGGAGCTTAGCCAGCTTGAGGCCCCGATGCGAGCTGTGCCGGCCAGGTTGAAACCCCTGATGCGA
>DASYNU010000141.1:0-16400 GCA_036008345.1 Bryobacteraceae bacterium | reverse complement strand
ACATTGGGTAAATGAGTGTAGGCAACATCAATTCGCGCAATCTCAGATTAACGGTCATCGCGCTGAACAGCGTCCCAATCACTGTGATTCCCCACGTGCCCAGTAACATCACCACGAACAGCAACCAGCCCTGCCGCGGCCAACGCGCGTCATAAAAAATGACGAAAATCGGAAGGCAGACGCACTCCACGATCATCAGCAACACGTAATTCGCGAGGCACTTTCCCAGAAACAATTGCGCGCCGCTGGCCGGCGACGAGATTAGCGCGTCCAAGCAATCGTTCACCAGCTCCCGTGCGAAACTACGGTTCAGAATCAGCGTCCCGGCAAATGAGAAAACCAGCCAGAGCAAGCCTCCGGATATTTCCCGTACCTGGTCGGAACCGGGATCGAACGCGAAGCTGAACAACATCAGGATCACCAGGGCAAAGGAAAGCGATGCGTTGACCGTCTCCTTACTCCGAATCTCCGACCGCAGATCCTTGCCTGCGATAGCCAACGTCTGTTGGAGAAAGCTCATGCTTCTCCGTAGTTACGATACAACCAGCCCGGATCTTCCAACATCTCGCGCGAGCGCTCGCCCCGGAACGCCAATTTTCCCCGATTGATCAGCGCCACGTCGGTCGCCAGCTCCAGAGCTTCGCGCAATTGATGCGTGGACATTATGATAGTGCGCCCCTCGGCCAGGGCGCCTTTGAGTAAACCCTGCAACACCGCGATGGCGCGATCGTCCAGCGCAGTGAAAGGCTCGTCCAGCAACAACAGCGAAGGATTATGCAGAAACGCGCGCGCTACTGCCAGCCGTTGCCGCATGCCACGCGAGAACTCCCGCACCAGGCCGTCGCTTACGCGGCCCAGCCCCGTACGCTCCAGCCACTCAGTGGCCACCTTTCGCGGATTCTCCATCCTGTAGAGGCGCGCGAACAGCCGCAGATTTTCAAAAGCCGAAAGCTCTTCATAGACCCCGATGCCATGCCCCAGCACGCCGATCCGCGCCCGGGTCTTTTCCGCCCGGGCGTCTCCACCCAGAATTGTAATGCTTCCCTTAGCGGCCTTGGACAACCCCGCCAGCATCCGCAGCAGCGTAGTCTTTCCAGCCCCATTGCGCCCCAGCAGCGCCAGGCAAGCCCCGCCCTCTACATTGAAGCTAATATCCTTGAGCGCCGGAAAGTCACCGTAAAACTTCCAGACGCCCTCAATCGCGACCGCAGTCATGCGAGCTCTGGCCTCGAATGAACGCGAATAAACGCAAATAACCCCTTGCCCGAGTCGCGTTCATTCGCGTTCATTTGCGGCCTATCCTTTTTTCGGTGAGCTGCGATACAACGCCACTGAACCCAACGCCAGCGTCGCGAACGCTATCCCAAGGATGAGATAAAGCTGGTCGTAAATGCGCGGCTTCACTTCCTGGATGGTTGGCGCGCCATTGTCGTCTTCGCCTCCCGACGACGCGTCTGCGGCTGGCGTCAGCGAACCGGTGCCTTCCACCGCTACCTTAAATTCATTGCCCTTGATGCGGTAAATGTTGGCCTGCGTCTTCGGCTCCTGCCCGGCCAATTCCAGGTTGTCGCCCTTGACGGTAACTCCGGCCGGAATCACTAAATCCGATGATCCCTCCGCGTGCAAAATCTTACTGGAAAAGATGAGCGGGCTCGATACCGGAACCGTGTAGTTGAGATCGAACCGCGTTTCTCCGGGCTTGATCGGATAATCCACTTTGTAAACGTTCGGCTGGTTCGTCTTTTGAGCCGGCCGTTGGATGGGCATTCCTCCCGCGGCGTTGATTGTCACGCTTACTTTCCCATCGGCTTGAGGTGGCAAGTAAAATCGGAACGAGCCATTGGCCGCGTCGTTATAAGTGAGTTGTGGATTGCCCTGATACAGGATCCCCTCGCTCACCGCCATCTCGCTAGTTCCCGGTTGCAGCACAATAAAATGTTGGCTCACTTTCGCCGTACCAGGTTTGTTGGTGGCTTCAAACACATCCACTTCAACACCGTTGCGAGGCGAGCCGGGCATCATTACCTTTGTGTACAAAACCCCGCTAAAGATCGCCTGAATCAGCGCCGGGCCTTGCGGATCCTTATCGAACTTGAACTTTCCCTCCGCATCCGTCTTAGCGCTAGCCAGGGTCTGCATCCCCCCCTGCCCAGGCTGCACCAATTGCAGAATGGTGCCAGGAGCCGGCTGCCCGGTGGTGCGATTGATCACAGTCCCGTCCACCGCGAACATTAACCGCGAATAAACGCAAATGAACGCGAATCCAAAAAGACATTTGCGTGCATTCGCGTTCATTCGCGGCCTAAGATTTTTCATGACGCCATCGCCTTCCCGCACTCCCCACAAAATTTCAGCGGCTGCGCGAACGTCGCCCCGCAATGGGGACACTTCTTCCCATCAGATTTCGGTTTCGCCGCTGGATTAGCCGGCGCGGCAGCCGCTTTCGCCTTCACCGCGGGCCCCGTAGCATCAATCTCCGCCAGAACTTTCGCCAACTCGCGCTGCAAGTCCAGCTTGGTCTTTTGATAGTCCGCGTCCGAAAGTTTTCCGACACGAAATTCGAACTGCAGATCGCGCAGGTTCTCGTAAATTTGCGCTTTGCGCTGTTCCAGGTGCGCTGTGGGCGACACCGCCGGCGCTTCTGGAATGTCCCGGCCCCGGACCAACAAAGTGAATACGATTGTTCCTGCAGTAAGAAGGACAGCAGCCACGAGAACCATCAATCGAGCTTTTCCACTTCTTTCTCGATTTGATCGTGATACCGGCTGAGCTCAGGGTCGTCCAGGGAAGCGGCTCCTGCAACGGCGCCTTTGCGGCTGTACCGGCGTATCACCCACACTACGAGAATCAGTCCGATGAAGGCAACCGAATACATGGACAGCGAACCCATCATCCCGGGTGGATTGGCGACCACCTCTTTGCCTTGCTCCCGCGCGAACTGGTCCAGAATCGCCTGGTCCGAAAAACCAGCCGATTGCAGCTTCAAAATCTTTTTCTTGTTTTCCCAGCAGACCCGGCAAGGATAAGGTTCCATGCGGCATGCCATATTCATCTTGCACCCGCAATTACAGAGCAATTTCTCGGCCACGCGATTCACCGCCGGGCTCTCCAACTCCTCCGCGCTTTGAGCAAAACTTGGCGCTACAAACAGAGCGAGAACCAGAAAACTATTTCTCAACCGGCGCATGTTTCTGTGTTACTCCTATCACTTGCGTCCGCGCGTAGGATAGCCGCACCTTGCTTGGAATCAAGCACACCAGTGTTCCCACCGCCAGCACCCAAAACCCGATCCAGATCCAGGTGACTAATGGAAAGACGTAAGCCTGAATCACTGCGCGCTGATTGTCATTCGAGATCCCTGCGAAGTTGAGATACAAATCTTCGTTCACTCGCCTACGGATGGAAACTTCCGATGTCGGCTGCTGGCTGGATTTGTATAGGCGGCGCTCCGGCTCCATGATCCCTAGCGATTTCCCGCCTTCAGACGCCTCCACCACCAGCTTCTGCCAGACATAGTTATCGTTTTCGCCCTTCAACATGTCAGCGATGCGCAGTGTGTAACGCCCCAGTTGAAAGTTGCCGCCGGGAGCAACTTCCTTGGTGACATCCTTATTGAATGCCGCGCCCGTGTAGCCGATGAACATGAAGACGATGCCCATGTGCACCATGTACCCGCCGTAGCGCCGCGTGTTGCGATGCGTCAACTCAATGGTCGCCGGAATCAGTCCGATCCCACTTTTGGCTCGGATCGCCGAAGCGCCCTTCCAGAACTCGGAAAAGATGGTCGCCGTAACGAACATGCACATCCCGAACGAAACGAGTGCGAAGGGATGCGCATACATGCCGGAGATGGCGAGGCCGGTCATTACCACCAACCCGGCGATGGACGGCCAGAAAAACGCGCGCCGCAAACTTTCCACAGAACTTCGGCGCCACGCGATCAGCGGCCCCACTCCCGTCAAAAACAAAAGCCCCAATCCAATGGGAACGTTGATGCGATTGAAAAATGGCGCGTCTACGCTGATCTTCTCGCCCGTCACGGCTTCCGAAATCACCGGGAACAACGTGCCCCACAGCACCGCGAAGCAACTCGCCAGCAGGATCAGGTTATTGAACATGAAGCTGGATTCGCGCGATATCACGCTCTCTAAATTCGTTTCACTCTTTAGATAACTCAGCCGATCCAGAATCAGGTAAATGGTCGCCGCGATTCCGATGGCCATGAACACCACGAAGTAAGTTCCAATCGGTGATTGCGCGAACGCATGCACCGAGCTCACTACGCCGGACCGCGTAAGAAATGTTCCGAAAATACACAGGAAGAAGGTCGCGGAAATCAACACCATGTTCCAGACCTTCATCATGCCCTTCTTTTCCTGCATCATCACCGAATGCAGAAACGCTGTCGCCGTGATCCAAGGCAACAGCGATGCGTTTTCAACCGGATCCCAGGCCCAATATCCGCCCCAGCCCAGCACCGCGTACGCCCAGCCCTGCCCCAGCAGGATGCCGGTGCTCTGGAACAACCAAGTGACAATGGTCCAACGCCGCGTGGTATGGATCCATGAATCGCCGGGTTGCTTCGTGATCAGCGATCCTATTGCGAATGCGAACGGCACCGTGAAGCCCACGTATCCCAAATACAGCATGGGAGGATGAATCACCATGGTCCAGTACTGCAGCAGCGGGTTTAGCCCCCGCCCCATTCCCTCCACGATGTTGCCGCGCCCCGCCACCAAAATCTGGAACGGGCTGAACACGAACGCGATCAGGATCAGGAAGAATGTCTCGGTGGACATCAACACCGCCGTTACCCACGGCATCATATCCCGGAACTTCCGCCGGTTCATGAATACCACCACGGCAGAATAGGTCGCGAGCAACCACGACCATAACAGAAGGGAACCTTCCTGCCCACCCCACCACGCCGTGAACTTGTAAATCTTCGACATGGATGCGTCCGTATGCGCCGCGACGTAGCCCATGCGGAAATCGCCGGTGAGGAGTGAGTATATAAGGATGCCCGACGCGATGGTGAGCAGAGTCCAGATGGAGTAGACGGACCGTTCCGCGCTTACCACCAGGAACGGTTTCTTTCGCAGCTTGCCGACCACGGAACCGATAACTGCATAGATGGCAAAGCAAAACGCGAGCAGTATCGCGAGAGCGCCTATGTTTTCCATTCGAGTGTAATCCCTCTAGAATGCACGGCAGGCACCTCGCCTGCTATCTCACCGGACGCGCACTACATGCTGGCCCGGTTCGCGTCCTTCTTCAATTGCGGCTTGGCTTCATACTTGGATGCGCACTTCGCCTGGATCTTGTTGGCTTGAAACACACCATCCGGCCCCAGTTTCCCGTCCGCCAGCGCCTGCGCGCCGTCCTTGAAAGTGTCCGGTAAGGGATCGATCCCGTTGTAAACTACCTTCAACGATTTAGCCTCTTGGTGCATGATAAAGGTAACTTCCGCGCCATTGCGAACAATCGACCCCGGCTGCACATCGCCACCCACGCGTAGCCGTTTTCCTTTGGCTTGATCGCCCATCTGGCCGAGTTCCGCGATGGTTTTATAGTAAGTCTTGCTATCGCTGATGCCCCCCATCGCCAGCCATACCAGCACGCCGATGATCACTGCCACCATCGCACCAAACTTCGCGTAAGTGTTCATGTTTGCTCCTAAAACCTAAGTATAACGCCGTGAAGCAATCCAGGGACCACCGATAACCCAAACAGAACAATATATCAGAACCAGCCACTGGGGCATTTCACGCTGGGGTACATCAACTGATGTGACATAGATTACATGCAATCTTGAGATCCTCAGGTGTCGCGCACTCCAAGGTGTAGGTGTGCCCATCCATGCTCCAGGTAAAAACTTTGGAGCCGCGCGCTGAATGCCGCCCATCCACTTGGAGCCGCCCGTCGCGGCCACCCACCCGATACGCAATCTCGACCGACCCCTTCGCGAAGTTCGCTCCGATCAGCTGGATTCCAGCTGGCCGCGCCCGCAACGGAACATCGATCCCCGCCCGGGCCTTAACCCAAGCCCGAATCTTTCCCGGATCTCCCGACTTCACCCCCGAATGCCCCACAAACAACCAAATCGCCAATAGCAACACCGTGGCGCAGGCACTCATGGCTGCCGCGTTCACACTCATGGGAACGCGTTCTTTCTTCCTCCTCACCCCCGGATTCCGTACCCGCTCCCAAAGCTCCTCCGGCGCCGCAACCCGGTCCAATTGGTGCGCCAGCACCGGCTCAAACCATTCCCTATGCATTTCCCACCACCCCTCGCAAATGCGACAACCGCCGCTCTAAAATCTTATGCGCCCGATTCAGGCGCGACGCCACCGTCCCGGCCGAGCATCCCAGAATCCGGGCAATCTCTTCGTAAGAAAGCCCCTCCGTGTATCGCAGCACCACCACCATACGTTGCTCCGCAGGTAACCGCGCAACAATCCGCTGGATGTTGCCCTCCACTTCCGCCCGCATCAAGCGATGCAGCACGGTCTCCGAGTGTGCAGTCACCGCGTCAATCAAGTCGCCCAGGTAAGGCACCATGCGCCGTCCGCGCCGCTGGTAATCCAGGCAGGTATTGACGACAATCCGGTACAGCCACGATTCAAAGCCAGCCTGGGCGCGAAATTCCCGAATGGCCCCCAGCACCTTCAGAAACGATTCCTGCGCGATATCCATGGCCGCCGCGGGATCGCCCGAATAGCGCAGCGCTATGGAATACACGCGATCCTTGTGCGCCTCAAACAGCACACGGAAAGCGTCGGAATCCCCGCGTTGGCAGGCCTCGATCACCTCCCGGTCGTTAGAATCCAGCACCAGCATTCAACCACCACTCTAGACGACCGAGGGCTTCAGTTTCTTCCCAGAAAATCCGGGGAAAACCCGGGGACATGACGGGGCTAGCGTTACAACCCGCTTCAGAACTTAACCGGAAGCAGTGGTGTACCCTTGAGGCGCGATTAAATGCAGCGGAATCTCCGGCTTCTGTGAACCTACGCGCGACTACCGTCTGCGTCGAATCCAGAGCAGGGCGAAACCGGCAACCCCGATCAAGGGCAGTGCGGCGGGCTCAGGGACGGCCGAACTCGAGGTGGTAATGTCGCCTTCGAGAACGAACCCCGTCGGGTCGCCGCACGCGGGGCAGCCGTTGATCGCGGCGTTGGTGACGTACCCTGTCAGGATCAGACCGCCGGCGCCGGTCAGGTCGCTGGCATTGAAATTCACCGTACCGACGCAGTTGTTGTAGGTAGCCTGTGATCCGCCTGCGCTGGTGGGGGGAGTACCGGAGCAGCCCAAAGGATTAGGGCTGCCCCAAACTTCCGCAGGCTCATTGCCAACGAACAGGTTGACGGCGTCGTCCGCGCCGAAGATGAAATTGAGGCTTCCCGCTGTTGCGCCTGCCAGGACAGCGGAGTTGATTGTCAGGGAGTAAGCCCAGGTATCGCCGCTGGAGTTGAAAAGGGCGTTCGCGCATCCGTTCCCGGGAGTCTGGCCGACGACGCAACTTGTGCCCTGCACCGAGCCCCAGGATATCCAATTACTGCCGGCCGGTGCGGGTGCCCAGCTTCCATTAGTTTCTCCGGTGCTGAGCGTTGTCGCGGCTACGCTACCGCTCACACCTGGGCCGGATACTTGCCAGCTGGCAACCCCGGTGCTAATGTCAACAACGTTTGCAAAGCTGATGGCCGCCGTAGCGACACCAATCGCGAGTAATGTCTTCAAAGTGCCTCCGTAGATGGTGATTGCCTCAGAGCCCTAGAGTTTGGGCAAGAGTGGTCCTAGCATAGCTTGAGCCACCTTAAGCGTCAAGGTGAATTGCCTGCGTCTACCAGCGTTCGGTACTAGAAGTCCTGGCGATGGCGTGGAGACCCGCGCCCTTCTTAAATCGGTTGTCCCAGCGCCCGCACCCGCTCAAGTGACGACGCCAGGTGCTGCTCCAGTGCCTTCAACGACTCGGGAAGATTCGTCAAATCCCGATCCGCCGGAGGCGCAGCCGCCAACGCTTGGCGCATTTCAGCCGCATGCGTCCGGCTTTCCCGCGCTCGCTCTTCTTCGCCGCAGCGCTCCGCCAGCGCAGCCTCGCGCTCAAACAATGTCGCCATTTCGCTCAAGTCCGGCGATGGCCGAGCTTGTTGGATCTCCCGCGCGCGCGTGGCCGCCGCCAGCGCCTCTTCGGTTTTGCCCTCATCCTCGCGCAGCCTGGATAACGTATCGATCGCATTACACAACTGCTCCGGACTCGCATCCAGAATCTCGATGGCCTGCTGAATATACCCTTCCGCCCCGGCAAAATCCCGCACTCTGCGACGGCATCCGGCCAGATTGTTGTACGTGTTCCCGACGCGCCAATGATTCCGCCCTAACATTTGGACGCGTAGTTCCAGCGTCTGCCCGTAGTATTGCTCGGCTTCCTCATTGCGCCCCTGCTCCGCGCAAATCACGCCCAGGTTCAGCAGAATAGTGGAAAGCTGCTCGGATGTCTCGGCGTTGTTCACCTGATGCAGCCGCAGTGCCTCCCGATAACACCGCTCGGCGTCCTCCAACTTCTGCATCCTCTTATAACAATTGCCCAGGTTAATGTAAGGACTGGCCAACGCCAGCGCATCGGCTCCTTTTTCCTTCGTCATCAGGTCGATCGCTTTTCCAAATGCAGCCGCTGCATTCGCATGCACGCCCACGCGGAAGCATGCCATTGCGGCCCGTTCCAGCCGGCCTGCGGTGGCGAGCGTCGTCGCTTGTGCACGATGCCCCAGGCCCACCGCCGCCTCCAAAATCGGGATGGCCTTCCGCGCGTGGCCTGTATCCAGCAGCAGCCATCCCAACTGATCAAAAATCGTCAATTGAGTATGCCCTCGCTCCACTCCACACATGCAGGAGAAGGCCCGTGCCGAAGCTTCCAGCGCCGCTTGTTTGTCGCCCGCATTCTTCAACGCCTCGGCCCGGATCACAAAAGCCAGCGCCACTTCATCGTCGGGAGTAAATCTCCACTTTCGCGCCAGCGCAATCGCGCCATCGGCCAGTTGCAGAGCCTCCCGATACCTGCCTGCATCCGCTTCGGTCCCCGCCGTCCTCACCTGCTTCGCGAATCGCCGGCGTGCGCGCCACGTGAGCGCGAAACGGATGGCGAGGCCCCCACCCAACACCGCGCAAACAATCCAACCGGCTGTCGGACCCATCCATCGTCCCACCGTTCGGCTTACCCCGATGATTACAGCCATCGTAAGCGCCATCAGGGCGTAACCATTGCGAATTACCGAGCGAATGATCGAACGAATCCTGGCCGCCGGCCGGCGTGACATACCCGTCAATCGACGAAAACGCTGGTGGGGATTATAGTAGTGCTAAGCTCTCAATAATCATGAGCCTCGATCCTAAACGCACCGTTCGAGAGCTAAACGCGCCTTCCCGCTAGGATCAAAACTCACTGCAGTCCGGTAACGCTGAACGCCGGAAGGCTCCCCGCTCCGGTCAGCGGCTGCCAGCCGGAGCCGTTGTTTTCCATGCCACCCGTGAATCCCAGACCATTTTCGTACCACTGAATCAACGTATCTCCGAACGCCTGCACTTCCACCCAATATTGCTGACCAGCTTGCAGCATCGTATCGAATGTATCGAGAACAGTAGTGGTCCCCGGCGGTGGGCTGTCGGAAGGCAAGTTGCTGACCACCCAACTATCCAGTGTATTTCCCGGTAGGCCGCCGGAGTCCACCAGCAGCGAAATGGTCGCGTTATTGTCGCCGCCGCTGTAACTCAACGGGAGGCTAATCCCATGCAACGTGAAAGTGAAGTTGGGTGTAAACGGAACAGCGATCTCGCGCACCACGGTGGGTCCGCAGCCGATGGCGGCGGATCCGGATACGCACCATGCGGTGGATGAGAACGAGCCGTCCAGCCCGAAGTTCGAATAATAGATATTGCCGGCACCGACATGAACTTCAACACTGGCCAAGCTCGTGCCCGAGATTAGATCCACCAGGAAAAACCGCATACCATCGGCAACCCAGGTGCCTGTCGTAGCGGAACCTTCGCTCCCAAGCGCTCCGGTCATGGCCGCACCAGTAGGGGAGTTGATGCGGATTGCCACGCTGGAATGCCCGGGCGCGTTCCAGGTGAGAGTGGTCTTCTCACCCGCCGCGGGGATCGGATTCGGATTCGCTGCCAGCGTTACTATTCCGCTGCCCCCGCCACCGCCGCTTCCATTTACATGCACCACAACACTGGCCAAGCTGGCGTCAGATTCCAGATCCACCAGGAAGAACTGCATACCATCCGTCACCCAGGTTCCTGTCGTCACGGAACCGCTGCTGCCCAATTTTCCGGTCATTGTATCGCCTGAGGGTGAGTTGATACGGATCACCAGGCTGGAATGCCCGGGCGCGTTCCAGGTGAGAGTGGTTTTCTCGCCCGCCGCGGGAATTGGATTCGGATTGGCCGAGAACGTCACTGTCCCTCCACCACCACCGCTCCCGTTCACGTGGACCACAACGCTCGCGATGCTCGCGCCGGTAGTCACATCTACCAGAAAAAATTGCATGCCATCCGTCACCCACGTTCCTGTCATCACGGAACCGCTGCTGCCAAGTTTTCCGGTCATCGCACCGCCGGTGGGCGAATTGATGCGGATTACAAGATTCGAATACCCGGGTGCGTTCCAGCTCAAAGTGGTTTTCTGGCCGGCGGCGGGAATCGGATTCGGACTCGCTGTGAACGTAACGCCCCCAGGAGCTACGGAATCGTTCAGGTAAGTCGCGATGTACGGATAGATTGCCGTGAATTTCGTGTAATAAGCCTGTAGAGGAGCACCAGCCGGAATAATGTCGCAAACCGTCAGACTCCCGGTTTCCGCGACCGGAAACTGCGCTCCGCTGGCTGCACCGATCAGCGGAAGTGCACCGGGGATGTCCGTCTCAAACAGACCGCTGCCGGATGAACCTTTGTCCGTAAGTCCGGTCGTTGAAAAGGTGATGTCATAGGAAGAATCGTCATCCCCGCTGGGATTCCGAATCCCCAGTGCATACTTCGTAGGAAGGCCTTGCGGGTGGCTCACGGATACCACCTGCTCATTCGTAGCGACGGCGTTTCTGTTCCACCCCGAGAATGTCGCGATGATTCCCCCGGGTAGACCTGACAATTTCACGAAGGCATAGTCAAGTTGGAACGGAACAACTGAATTGCTCAGCAGGGTACCCCCGGTTTGCTGGGGAAGACTTCCCGCTCCCGGCGCGGGCCCATTGCAACTGGACGATTGGTAGTTCCAAAATGCGACCATGCTTGCCGCCGTGCCGGCGTCAGAAATACAGTGACCTGCCGTAAGAACGTATGGCAACCCCGAGCCGCTCACAGTTCCAATCAATGTACCGGAGCAAATCTCGACCTCGCCCGAGGGCTGCTCCAGGCCCAACTGCAATGTGGCGGCCTCCGCGGCTTGATCAGCCGGATAGCACGTCGCGTCCAAAAAGCACGAATAATTGGGCGTGGTCGCGTCAGCCGCCGCTGTTCGAGAGATCAGCTTGTGGACATCCCAAAGATGGGAAAGCGACACCACATGAAAGGGCGCCTGGCGATCAGCGGAGCCGTTCTCGGGTACATATTCGATCTCGATTGTGTCTGAGAACACAATCTCAGTCCAGAATTCTCCGCTCTGCAGTGGACCCGTTCCCGTATAAGGTCCGAAGAACTTGGTCTTCCCGAGGGCTCCGTCCAGCACCCACACTCTGCCGTTTCCCACGGAAAACCGATCGAAGTGGACTCGCAGCCCTTCGGCGGAAGGAGCTTCGAACCGCATGCTCCAGACCCAACGGCCGTCCGGCAGAGGATACCAATGCGCGGACTCCATCGCTCCTGGATCGATCAGCCGGCGCACACCCACCTGGCCGGGCATAGTCGAAGCCGCAGTTCGATCGAGTGGCGGCAACACGAACGCATCTGGAAGTGGGCTGCCAAACTCGATGCGCGGAGGTGGTATTGCGGGCCGCTCCGGCTGCGGCACCTCAACTGATTTTAGTGCGGAAAGGGCCGCGCTCTCTGGCTGCGCAAGCAGCGGGAGTAAACACAGACTAAATAAGACGGCGGTGAACGTCGTCAAGCGGAATAACCTCAAGGATGATCCTCCCGCACTCAGTCACCACTTGCTCTTATTGAGAAACGTCTAGTATACGGGTCGAAACTCTGGCAATGCAAGTATCCAGCCAGCGCGATCAGCGCGTGCCCATTTGCGAATCATCGAACGAATTCGCCGAAAATCCTCAGCGGGATTAGAGTAGTGCTAAGCTCTCAATAATCATGGGCCTCGATCCAAAACGCACCGTTCGAGAGCTAAAGGAGCTCCGCGCCCTCACCGCCACTGAAGACGGCGCGCAGCGCGTCGCCTGGAGCGATGTCTGGCTTACCTCCCGCACCTGGTTTGAATCCAAGCTCCACGGCCTGCCGGTGGAGCATCACTTCGACGCCGCCGGCAATCGCTGGGTAACATTGCAAGGAGCTTCCGACCGCGCGCTCCTGCTCGGCAGCCATCTCGATTCTGTCCCGAACGGCGGCTGGCTGGACGGGAGCCTGGGAGTTCTCGCGGCATTGGAGGTGCTGCGCCGCATCGCCAACGAATTCAAGGGCCGCCCACCCGTCACCATCCGTCTGGTGGATTTCGCCGACGAAGAAGGCGCGCGTTTCGGCCGCAGCCTGCTCGGATCGTCGGCCTTCGCCGGCACCCACTCGGTGGAAGCGGACCGCGCCCGCACCGATAAAGACGGTATCCGCATGGATGCCGCGCTCCGCCGCTGCGGCTTTGAAATGGATGAATTCCCTGAAGCCGCGAGCGAACAGAAAAACGCCGCTGCCTATCTCGAGCTCCACATCGAGCAGGGCCCCGTACTCGAGAACCTCATGATGCCGCTCGGCGTTGTGCTAGGAACCAAGGGTGTGGAACGCCACGCCATTACATTTCATGGACAGGAAGCCCATTCCGGTGCTACGCCCATGAAAGTCCGCCGCGATGCGCTGGCTGCGGCCGCGAAACTGGCTCTAGAAATCCGTTCCATCGCCGGCCGCCATCCGGAAGCCGTGTGCACCGTCGGCAGCCTTAAGACCTTCCCTGGAATCGTAACGGCCGTGGTTGGCCGCGCGGAGTGCACGTTAGACCAGCGCGACTTGAGCGCGACAGTGCTGGCTCAAATGTATCGCGAAGCTCGCGACGCGAGCGAACGTTTCGCCAAAGAAGAAAAATGTACAGTGGAATGGTCGCGCATCTGGAATATCGAGCCGATTCAATTCCACCCCGAGCTCATCAAACGCTGCCGCGAAGCCATCGCCGAAACCGCCGGGGCCGCACACCAACTTCCGTCAGGCCCCTTGCACGACGCCGCCGAAGTTTCCAGAGCCGGCATCCCGACTGTGATGATGTTCGTGCAATCCCTGGGCGGAATCAGCCATAACAAAGTTGAGGACACTTCCGAAGAACACCTGGAAATGGCCGTCCGGGCCTTTGACCGCCTGGCCACCAAAACCATTGCGTGGATCCAGACCGCGTAATAGCACATGGGAGCCTGGGGCCCGGGAATTTTTTCCGATGATAACGCCGCCGATCTGCGGGATGATTACCGCGCGCTGATCGGAGACGGCTTGAGCGGCCCGGAAGCCACCGACCGCCTCCTTCGCGAATGGGCTCCGGAAGGTGATCCTGCCCTCGCCCCGGTATTTTGGCTCGCGCTCGCGGTGACTCAATGGAACTGCGGACGCCTCGAAGAACGCGTCAAGCAAAGGGCGCTCCAGGTAATTTCCGACGGGTCTGCTCTCTTGCCCTGGCGTGGCTCAACGGACGAGCGCAAACGGAAGGCCGCTCTCGATGCCGCCAAGAGCCGCCTGGAATCGCTCCAGCCTGCCATTAAGAAAATCGCGAAACAAAAGATCGCCGTCTGCGAATGGAAACGCGGTGACTTGATCGGACTCCGGCTGCCCGCCGGAGACTACGTAGTCTTCCGCATGCTTCACGTGCACCGAGACAAAGGTGGCGCGTATCCGGTAATGGAACTGCTCGACTGGCGGGGAGAACTCGAAGCCGCCGAATCGATTCCGGAGTTCACTCCCGCTCGCCCATTCCAGAAGTACGGTAAAGGCACTTTCGTGGAAATCCTCGGACCCGGAAAACGCCGGCTTAAAGACCGCATCGTTCCTTTGCGAGCCCGGCACGATCTTCCGGACGACCCTTCCTGGCGTCAGCGCGGTTTCGTTCGCGCCGTCCGTGTCTTCCTGTGGCGCGACATCGACCGGCATATGACTGAGGATTTCGGCCTTTAGCGGGAGCACATTCTCGCTCGGATCTGCATACGCCTGAAACGGCTTCACATCGCGTACCTTAAGAATGTGCCCGTCAACAAACTTCTGGGAGGCATCTCACGATTCCAAAAGCACGTCTATCCCGAGCATCAGGAACTTTTTGAAAAGCTAGCCATGGGGCAGCGCCCGGACGCACTTTTCATTACCTGCGCGGATTCCCGCATAGACCCTTGCCTGCTCACCCAAACCAAACCAGGTGAACTCTTCATTTGCCGCGTGATTGGAAATGTCGTACCGCCGTACCCCGATGCAATCGGCGGTGTTTCAGCCACCATCGAATATGCAGTGGGTGTGCTACGCGTGCCGGAAGTGATCGTCTGCGGCCATACCGATTGCGGCGTAATGAGAGGAGCACTTAATCCCGAGGCGCTGGAGGCTTTCCCCAACGTGACAGCGTGGCTGCGATACGCGAAAGTGGACCACCGCGAGCCGCAACCCAGCCCTGAATTTCTTCTGGCGCTGACGGAAGACAATGTGATCGCACAGCTGAAAAACTTGAGCTCACATCCCACAGTTGCGGATCGTCTACAACAAGGTGATCTGGCCTTGCATGGTTGGGTTTATCACATCGGTCCCGGCACGGTGACGGTTTATGACGAAGCCAGTGGAAGCTTCGAGATAACACCACATTTGTAGTACGCTATCCCCATGCTCTTGATCCTCGGGCTGTTGTTCCTCATTTTCATCTCCGGCCTCAGAACTGCGCGCGAGTATCAACGGTGCCTGGTCTTCCGGCTGGGCCGGTACGCTGGTCTGCGCGGACCGGGTCTTTTCTGGCTGATCCCACTTGGAATTGAAAATAAGAGCCGCGTCGACCTGCGCATCATAACCAATCCCATCGAGCAGCAGGAGACCATCACACGCGATAGCGTCACGGTGAAGGTCAACGCCGTACTCTGGTTTCGCGTTGAGGATCCTGAAAAAGCAGTCCTGAAGGTGGAAAACTTTCGCAGTGCGGTGCAACAGGTCGCGCTCACCAGTCTGCGCAACGTGATCGGCCAGCACGATCTCGACGAGGTATTGAAGGCACGGGATAAGATCAACGCTCTTCTCAAAAAAAACGTAACCGAAACCACCGCCCCTTGGGGAGTGGCCGTGGAGTTGTTGGAGATGAAAGACGTCGAGATCCCGCAAGACATGCAGCGTGTAATGGCGATGGAAGCCGAGGCCATGCGCGAGAAGCGCGCCCGCATTATCAAAGCGGAAGCGGAGCTGGAGGCTTCAAAGAAGCTGGCCGAAGCCGCCCAACTGATGGTCGGCAATCCCGCCGCGCTCGAATTGCGCCGGATGCAAATGGTAGCCGAGGTGGGGGCGGAGAACAACAGCACTACGGTGATCATGATCCCCGCCGAATTTGCTCATATGGCGGGGAACTTATCGAAATTTCTGGAGGGCAAGGCGAGCTAAATGTGCTTTTCAGCGGCAGCCAACTTTGTCGGCAGTGGCGTTCTGGGGACCATCGGGGTGATCACCCTGACCAAGGTCAAACACAGGCGTGAATTGCTTTTTGCGACGCTGCCGACGCTTTTCGCAATTCACCAATTCATCGAGGGGTTCGTGTGGCTGGGGTTGGACGGCGCTATGTCGCCCGCGGTGGCGCACAACATGGGCGCGGCGTTCATGCTCTACGCTCAGGGCTTGCTGCCGTTTCTGCTGCCGCTCAGTGTGCTGCTGTTTGAGCCGAACAACAAAAGCCGCAGGCGCATGCTCCCGTTCCTAGGGATCGGCGGCGCAACGACGCTTTATATATTGTGGGCGCTGACAGCATATCCAACCGAGGTGTATGTCAAGGGAAACAGCATCGTATACATCAATGCAGCCACGAATAATGAAGCCGTTGCGGTGGTGTACGTAATCGCAACATGCGGATCGCTTTTCTTCTCCAAGATTCCTGACATGATCATCTTCGGCGCGGCGAATTTGGTTATCCTGCTGACCGTGATGGTGCTCAAGCGGTACGCGTTCACCTCACTTTGGTGCGCCTACGCCGCGGTCGCGAGTGTGATCATCCTCGCGTACTTCTGGAAGAGCGGCAAACATCGGCCGTTCCGCTA
>DASYNU010000140.1:0-19321 GCA_036008345.1 Bryobacteraceae bacterium | reverse complement strand
GAAGCCGGCAAGATGGTGAAGGAGGGGCAATCGTTGTCTAGCTCTTTGACCAAGACCAAGATTTTCCCTGGGCTGTCGATCGACATGATTGAAGTGGGCGAATCCACTGGCGCGCTTCCGCAGATGCTGGCAAGCGTCGCGGAATTTTATGAAGACGACGTGAATACCAGAATGACTGCGTCGTTATCGCTGATTGAGCCGGCGATCATGATTTTCATGGGAATGTTTGTAACGTTCGTGCTGGTAGCGCTGTATTTGCCGATCTTCTCGCTGGCGGATACTTTGAGATGACGAATTCAAGAAATTCCAGGAATACGAGGACGTCAGGGAAGATGGTTGCGCGCGCGCTGAGGCGCGACGCGTCCTTATTTTCTTCATTGGCTTCGTTGAATTCATCGGCTTCCTCGTATTCCAGAGGTACTTTCGATGTCCGCTAGCGATCGAACCAAACTCGTCACTCCAATCGAAGAAATTGCACAGGCGAAAGCTGTCGCTTCGCGGTACCGGTGCGAGTTTGTAGATCTGCGCGAGGTGCGGATCGATCACGATTTGTTCCACTCCGTCCCCGTCGACTTGATGTTCCGCTACAATTTCGTGCCAATTCACTCGGTGAACGGACATCTGGACATCGCGCTTGCGGATCCGCGCAATCTGAATCTCATTGACGAGCTTTCGGTGCTGCTGCAGAAAAAGCTCAAGGTCAAGGTTGCTACTCTTTCGCAGATTTCCGATCTGCTGAAGAAAACCGAGCAGTCGCAACGCGTCCTGGAAGAGGTCACCGAAGGCTTCACGTTGGACGTGATGTCGGGTGATGAGGAGAATCAGGACGAGACCCTCTCCATCGATAAGCTCACCGCCGACAGCGCCATCGCGCCGGTGATCAAGCTGGTGGACACCACCATTTTTAACGCGCTGGAGCGGCGCGCGAGTGACATCCACATAGAAACGCGCGATCAGGAAGTGGCCATCAAGTACCGCATTGACGGCGTGCTGCACTACGCCATGCCGCCTATCTCGAAGGACTGGCATTCCACTATTATTTCGCGCGTGAAGGTGATGAGTGAGCTGGACATCGCCGAACGGCGCATCCCGCAGGACGGCCGTTTCCGGGTGCGCTACAAAACGCGCCTGATCGACTTCCGCGTCTCCATCATGCCAACGATTCACGGAGAGGATGCCGTGCTGCGCGTGCTGGATAAAGAGTCCATGAGCGAGAAGTTCGCCAAGTTGTCGCTCGACGTGGTGGGCTTTTCCGAAAATGATCTGGTGAAGTTCCGCCGTTATATCAAGGAACCCTACGGAATGGTGTTGGTAACCGGCCCCACAGGATCCGGCAAAACTACCACGCTTTACGCCGCGGTGAGCGAGATCAAGAACGATGAAGACAAAATCATCACCATCGAAGATCCGGTGGAGTATCAAATCAAGGGCATCACGCAGATTCCGGTGAACGAGAAAAAAGGGCTGACGTTCGCGCGGGGGTTGCGGTCTATCCTGCGTCACGATCCGGACAAGATCATGGTGGGCGAAATCCGCGACCAGGAGACTGCGCAAATCGCGATCAATGCCGCGCTCACCGGCCACCTGGTGTTCACCACCGTTCACGCAAACAACGTACTCGACGTATTGGGCCGCTTTCTGAACATGGGCGTGGAGCCGTACAACTTTGTTTCGGCACTTAATTGCATCCTGGCGCAGCGGCTGGTGCGCATCATCTGTGATCATTGCAAGGTCCCGGTTCAATATCCGGATGCTTATCTGATCGAGAGCGGGCTGAATCCGGACGAATGGCGCGACGTCACCCTGTACGAAGGGCCGGGCTGTTTCGAATGCGGCGGCACGGGCTTCCGCGGACGTACCGCCATCCATGAACTGCTGGACCTGAGCGAGCACATCCGCGAAATGATTCTGGACAAGCGCCCGGCATCTGAGATCAAGCGCATTGCTCGCGACGAAGGTATGACGTTTCTGCGTGAGTCCGCCATCAATAAGGCGCGCAGCGGGGTGACCACGCTGAAAGAGATCAACAAGGTGACGTTCATCGAAGGGTAACGCCACTCCGCTGCCATGACTTCGCTCGCCAATCTGCTTCCCACGCTGCTGAAAGATCCGCCGCCGACGCACGCGTTCGAGTTGTCGGAAGCGGGCATTGCGTTCGCGCGCGTCAATGAGCCGAAGGAAAACAATTTCATGCCGTTCGACGCGGGGGCGCTGCTGGTCTCGCCCGCCCACGACAATATTCATCAACCGCAGCAGGTGCTGGATGTTATCGGCGCCATTGCGCCGCCCAACGGCCATCGCAAACGGCGGGCGGCTCTGATTCTGCCGGATTATTGCGCTCGCATCGCGGTACTGGATTTCGATAATTTCCCGACGGATCCCGGTGAGCAATTGGCTCTGCTGCGCTTCCGCATGAAGAAGAGCGTGCCTTTCGATGTGGATTCCGCGATTGTCAGTTACGCGGCCCAGCCACGCAAAAAAGACAAGGGAAAGATCGAAGTGCTGGCGGCGGTAATGTCGGCCGAAATCGTGGGGCGTTATGAAGCTCCGTTTCGATCGGTTGGTTTTCATCCGGGCTTGGTTACTACATCATCGCTGGCTGCGCTGAATCTCATGCAGCCGGAACAGGTGACCATGCTGGTGAAGCTCAACGGACGAATTCTGTCCGTACTGGTGTTGGACGGAAGTGTCATCAAGCTGGCGCGCTGCGTGGAAATGGATGCCGGAAGGCCGGAGGAGATCGAAACGGTGCTGCATCCCACGGTGGCTTACATCGAGGACGAGCTCAAGGCCAAGCCGCAGCGGATCTGGTTGTGCGGATTCGGATCCCAGAGCGCGGATTGCGCGGAGCGCTGGCAGGCCGAGTGGGGAGTCGCGGTGGAACCGCTGCGGGCGCGCTTCGGAAATCCCGGACCGAACAACGCAGGGCTGCTGGGCTACCTGGAATCGGTAAGTGGGTGACAAAGATATGAATGTAGCCGAACCGCGACCGGTAGGAAGTGATCCTGGGCCTGCTGGCCCACCAAGGGTGATGAAGACGCCCGTGGCGCACGCACTCTTGCGTGCTGCATCGACACTCGTGTCGATGTCCGCTAAACGCCGAGATGAGCAACGGACGGTCCCTGTGGGGAATGTCTCTAGCGGCAGAAACTTCGGCACAGCCGCCCCTGTGTTTCCAAGGGCTTGCGCCGAGGTTTCTGGAGAGTCTCGGCGCAGCACGCAAGAGTGCGTGCGCCACGGGCGTCTTCAACGGAGTGATACCAGGAACGCAGAACTAGCGGCACCCGTGGTTGCGCTTCCTGCCGGTCGCGGTTCGGTTACAGACGCGATGGGTGAGAAAATATGATTACAGGCATGGCCATCCAGATTCCTATCAATCTCGCGACTGAGCCGTTTCGGCGGGACCGTCCGATGTTGGTGGCGTCAGCGGCTCTGGGTTTGCTGCTCGCGATTATGTTGGGGTTCGCGGTGAAGACCATCGTTTCCGAGCGTCAGGAAGGTGCGCAAATCCACGTCATCATCAATCGTCTAAATACCCAACTGCGCGGCGTCACGGCGGAACAGGCCAAGCTGAACGCGTTGCTACGCAAGCCCGAGAATGCGGAGGTGATGGAGCGCAGCCTGTTTTTGAATGCTCTTATCGATCGCAAAGCCATCAGTTGGACCAAACTCTTCGCGGACCTGGAAAAAGTGATGCCTTATAACGTGCGCCTAGTTTCCGTGCGATTGCCGGAAGTGGATTCGGACAACCATGTGTTGCTCGACATGGTGGTGGGCGCGAAGGACAATCCGCAGCTGCGTGAATTGGTGCAGCATCTGGAAGCCTCGCCGCAGTTCGGAGCGCCTGACGTACAGAGCAGCACGCCGCCTTCGCAAACTGATCCGTTTATCCGTTATCACGTGCTGGTTTCCTATGCTCAGAAACTTTAGCTGGAACGTTTGGCCACCTAACAACGCGGCTGCGGTGCTGCGTCTGGGCGTTGGTTTACTGGTGGCTGCGAATCTGGTGGCCGGCTATTTTGTGCTGCGTCCCATCGGAGGGTCGCCGGATGAGCTGCGGCAACAGGCCATGGAGATGCGTCTGCAGATTCGGCAACAGCAGAACGCACTGGATCGGACGCGGCTGCTCTCGGGCAAGGTGGGGATCGGACGCGGTGAGGGCGATAAGTTCATGAGCAAGTATTTTCTGCCACGCCGCACGGCGTACTCGGTGATCCTGGGGGAACTGGATCAGATTGCCGACCAGGCCAAGGTTACTCCCAAGGAAGGCGCCTACACACTGGAGCCGGTGGAAGGCAGCGACACGCTGGTGATGATGCAGATTACGCGCAACTTTGAATCCAGCTATGAGAATCTCATCCACTTTGTGAATCTGATCGACAAAGCGGACCGCCTGCTGATAATCGAAGGCCTGAATGCAACCCCGCAACAGGGTGGCGCGAAGTTGAACATCATGCTGAAGCTGGACACTTTTGTGGTGGAGGACGGATCCGCGCAATGAACTTGATCCCGGCTAAAGTCGGAGCGGAACCGAAGAAGGTGGCGGCCGTTGCAGTGCTGTTCGCTGTCGCGGCTTATTTCTACATCTCGAACCGCAATTCCGGAGGAACGGATGCTCCGGTGCATTCTGTGAATTCGCCGGTGAGCAGCGTAATGAGTCCAGCAACGACGGGTCCGAAATCGGCGGCGCGGCCAGGGAGCCGATCCGTCGGAAGAGCCGCAGGGGGCAGAAACCCTCGGGAATACCGGCCCTCCATGAAGCCGCCCAAGGGCGTGGAACCCTCGTCAGTAGATCCTACATTGCATCTGGATGCGCTGGCGAAATTGCAGGATGTAAAACTGGAAGCCACCACGCGGTCGTTGTTTGAAATCTCCGCTGCGCCTCCAGCAGTGCTCACGGCCAAGGAGGCCGCGCCGATAAAGGTAGAGCAGAAATTCGAACTCGTCGGCCCTAAACCGCCTCCGCCCGAACCACCACCACCTCCCACTCCGCGGGCTCCGGCTATTCCGCTCAAGTTCTATGGCTTCGTAAATCCCGCGCGTCCGGATGTCAAGCGTGCATTCTTCCTCGAGAACGAGGAGATCGTCGTGGCGGGCGAGGGCGACGTGATCAAGAAGCATTACAAGATCCTGCGGATCGGCGTAAATTCGGCCGAAGTGGAAGATATCCAGTTTAAAGGCGACAACACCAAGCAGACGCTGCCGCTTGAAACGGAGTTGCAGGGATGAAACGCCGCGACGAATCCGGATTTGCGATGCTGCTGGTATTCGTGCTGGCAGCGGCCATCGCCATCAGCTTGTATATGGAAATGCCGCGGCTGGCATTCGAATCGCAGCGCCAGCGTGAGCAACTGCTGATCTCGCGCGGTGAGCAATACAAACGCGGCATCCAGCTCTTCTATCGCAAGTACCACACTTATCCGCAGAATCTCGACGATCTGGAAACCACGCGCAACATGCGCTTTCTGCGCCGGCGCTATAAAGATCCGATGACGGGCAAGGAAGAATGGCGGTTGATCCACGTAGGTCCTGGCGGGCAACTGACGGATTCGCTGGTGCAGCCGCTTCCGCAGCCTGGTCAGCCGGGCCAGCCCGGTCAGAACCAAGGCGGCGCGACGGCGAGTAACGCAACACCAGGCGGGGCGACACCGGATAGCTCACAGCCTCAGTCCGGCTCCGGTCCAGCCATCGACCCTGCCACCGGGCAACCAGTGAATCCGGGGCTCAACATGGCGATGCGGCGGCCGAGCGATCGACAGATCGGCGGCGGTCCGGAGCAAGCTCCAGCGCCCGACGATCCTAATCAGCCGCAGCCGCAGAATCCGCCGCAGCCGCAGAATCCGCCGCAATATCCAGTACAACCGGGGCAACCGCAATATCCAGGACAACCCGTTCAACCACAGAATCCGGGGCAGCCGGGACAACCACAGAATCCGGGGCAGCCAGGACAACCCGGGCAGCCCGTTGATCCGTCGCAGCCCGTGCAACCGCCGTATCCCGGCCAACCACAATACCCGGGGCAGCCAGGACAACCGCAGTATCCTGGACAGCCCGGACAGCCGCAATATCCGGGGCAGCCTGTGCAGCCTGCATATCCGCTGCCTGCGCCGCCCGGATCACCTCCAGGTGCGGGCAGTCCATTTCAACCGGGGCAGCCATATAACCCGAACCAGCCGTATAACCCAAATCAACCCTATAGTCCCAATCAGCCCGCTCAGCCGCCGCAGTATCCTGGCAACGGTCCACAAACCGCGTCATCAAACGGAGCGGCAGGACAGCAGAATTCGGCAACGGGATTGATCAACTCCATTCTCACCACGCCGCGCCAGCCGCCCTCCGGCCTGGGTCTCCAGGGTGGAGGCAGCGGCCTCGCTGGAGTGGCGAGCACGGCAAAAGGACCAGGCATCCACGTGGTCAACGATCGCAAGAAATATCAGGAGTGGGAGTTTGTCTACGACATCAAGAAAGACAAGACCACCGGCGTGGGTCAATTGATGCAGCAGCAACAGAACATGATGCAGGGCACTCCGGGCGGGCCAGGCGGCGCTCAACCCAACTCACCGTTCGGCGGCCCGACGGGACCAGGCGGTCCGGCACAGCCATCACCACAAACTCCTACTCAGCCGCCGCCCAGTCAACCTAACCAATAATACTCAGCTTCAAATAAACATCTCTTCGTCGCTGGTGGCCTGCGCGACGCTCGGACGCTCGCCCCTGGAAAGGAAGGACAGGGCGGCCCGGATACCGGCGGTGATTCCGTTGATCTCGCGTAGCGGACGCATTATGCCACTGTGGAGCAGCGCCACGGTTTCGTGAGCCCGGCTGAGTGTGTCATCCAGCACCAGTTCCACGCGGTCCATCTGGACTTTGGCGCGAGCCGTGGCATCGCTGACCACTTCCTCCACCATGGCGAGTTGGTTGCGGGTAGAATCCAACACGTCGTTAGCGCGGGAAGTGATCTCGGCGATCTGGGTCCGGCTCAGCTCCACGGTGGCCTTGGTAGTTTGCACCAAGGATTCCACTTGGGGAACCAGCGGTGTAATCTTATCGTGAAGCTCCTTGGTTTTCTTGCTGACAGCCACAAGCATTCCCGCTTGAATCGAGAGAGCAACGGCGGCGATGATGACAAACGCCGTCATGACGTAAAGCAGTGTGGTCTGTTCCATGGTGAACCCCTATCTGTGCATTAGATTCCTTCGGACGTGTCGCCGGATGGTGCGGTGCTCACCGCCTCGCGATAGGCCTGTTTGCCCGCTTCCATCGCCGCGCTCAGGTGATCCTTCTGGCGCGTGACAGCGGTTTTTCCTTTTTCCATCGCGTCCACCGCATTGTCCCGCAATTCGGTAGAGCGCCGCTTCAAAAACTCTTTGCCCTCGTCGGCTTTGGTCAGCAGAAGATCGCGTGTTTCGGCGCCCGCTTTCGGCGCAAAAAGCAGGCCCACCGCCACTCCTAGGCCCAGCCCCAAAAAGAAATACGAAAATTTATTGTCGTCTTCCATTGCGTTCCTCCATTGAGTTCGTTTTGAGTTCCTTGGTTTCCCTCACTTCTACAATAGCAGCCTCCTAATCTGGTAGTGTTCCATTGAGTGGCCAATCGCAAAAGCAAGCTGCTGGATGCCGAAGCTCTGTTGAATCATGCCCTCCGGCTGCTGGGTGGACGCGCGTATTCCATGGGAGAGCTGCGCGAAAAAATGCGGCAGCGTGCCGAGCGCGCGGAGAGTATCGACGGCGTAATCGCAAAGCTTAAAGAGGCCGGCTACCTGGATGACCGGAAGTTCGCCGAGAATTACGCGGCCGCACGTTTAGAAAATCAGGGATTCGGCAAGATGCGAGTGCTGCGCGATCTTCGCCAACGCCGCGTGGCTCCTCAATTGGCCGAAAAGGTGGCCGAACAAACCTTCCAGTCCACCGACGAAATCGAACTGATCGAAGCTTTCCTCAAGCGCAAGTTCCGCGGCAAGCAGCTTGGCCCATTTCTCAAGGACCCGAAAAATCTTGCGGCCGCTTTCCGCCGTTTGCGCTACGCCGGATTCTCGTCAGGAGCGTCCATTCGCGTGCTGAAACGCTATTCCAGCCAGGCTGAAGAGTTGGACGGGTTAGAGATGGAGGAGCCGGAAAGTTAGTTCTTCGCTCAGCCCGCGGTCTGGAAGCGGGCAATTTCGGCAATGTCGAAAGTCTGAGCCATGGTCACGCCTTTTTTCGTCGGCCGATAAAAACTGCGGTGGGCGCTGAGAGGGCTCACATCGAGCAAACCTTCTTCCACCAACTGCTCGAGCCGCGCATTAGCGTCGCCATTGAATCCAGCGCGTGCTCCACCGGCGGCGCAGACGGTTTGGAGCAAGCTCATTGTTTCATTGTCCATTGGTGTGAACTAGTATCATAGCAAGCGCAACAGGTGATCTCCGTCACCTTTCGTTCATGCTTTTGTGATAAAGGATTCACGTGGTCGAACTATCCTCTTACAGGGCAATTACGCCCAACACCAAGAAAGGATTCCATGTCCGAAAACCACATCGATCATCATCACAAAGCCGCGGAGCACCATGAACACGCGGCCAAGCATCACCGCGCTGCCGCCGAACATCATCAAAACGGTAACCACGAAAAGGGCGCGCATCATGCCCACGCGGCCCACGGCCACTCTTTGCATGCGGAACATCACGCCACAGAGGCCGCCAAACATCATGCCAATGAGCATGGACACCATGTCACTGAACACCATGCTGAACATCATGCCGCGGAGCATGCGGGTAGCGAGCAGGTAAGCGCGGCGTAGCTAAAGTTCCTAGGTTTAAGTACTAGGTTGGACGCAAATTCCAACGCCGTCAAAAGAGTATGCCGAGCCGACACTTACCGTCAGGTTGGACTGAACCACATTCGCGTAAGGCCCCGCGGTGGTTGCATCCACGCAGGGCGGTAAGTCGGCCGGAGCGGCTGGCACCGTGAAGTTGATTTGATACAATCCCACGAATCCTGGCGTTGTGCCGGTGAATAAAGGCATGGGATAGGTGGTGGTGGGTGGTGGAATCTGGTTCGGACCGGGTCCCGTTGGTTTCGTCGCCAGCGCATTCGGACGATAGTTGAAGTCCACTCCGTACAAGGTAGATGTTGGCGCTGAACTTTTCAAGGCTTGGCCGGTTGCCTGGGGCTCGACGGTTTGTCCCAAGCCAACCGCGTAGGCAACAAGTTCTTCGCCACTTTGGGCCGGATTCGCCGCGGAAACTGGTTTGCCATCGCCATGCATTACCAAGGGAGCGCAGGGCAATCCGCCGTTGAGCGGTTGTGACGATATGCCGGAGACCAAGGTATCGCACGAGGTCAAGAAGTGTACCTGGTTCGCGAGTGGAGTTACATCCAGTAGCGTACCGATGGTCCCATTCTGAGCAATCGCGAGATAAGCCGGGATTTGAGGTCGTCCGCACAGTGGGCAAACCGTTTGGATCTCGAACGGTATCTGAATCGTCACCGCCACGTGTGTCGCGCAGGGGCTGGGCAGCGGAATGGAGCACGTTGAAAACGGCAGAACCTCCAAAACAGGCGCAGCCAGATCAGTGCCCTGCCGGAGAATTGCGGAAATCCCGGCTAATGAGGTTGGTAAGGAACCGGCTGGTGCGCGCGCCGGGCCAGGTGGGGGCGTAGGGAGCCCATCGATGATCAGCGTGATCAATTGTCCGGGCGCAACAGGCAAGGGGAACGTCGCGGAATAGTTTGCGCCCACAATGGCAGGCTGCTGAGTTTGAGCGAGCGCAGTTCCGAGAGCAAGGACAAGACCGCCAAGAATCCGCATAACGAAAGATTCTCCTGTTGAGACTGGAAGGCCGCGGTACTTATAGTTTACTTCAAAGCCCGGCGGAACTTCGCGGCAACCAGCCGGATCTCTCCGTAAGTGACTTCGGGCGGCAGAGCGTCTTTAATGGTCTTCATGCGATCGGCGCCGAGCTTCTGGATAGCGGCTTCAATTTGTTCCCGCCGTTCGGGGGCGATCCACTTTGGATCGAACTCCAGGCGTCCGCGCTCCACCAGCTCCGCAACAAGGTCCACCACGGTGGCCAGGCGGCGCTCGCGAAGCTGTGCGATTTCTTCAAAATTGCGCCCTTCCTTCAGCAGCCGCATGGTCTCTTCGGCAGGTGAAACCTTGGGCGCTTCCTGCTTCGCCGCACGCGCTCCTTTGCGAAAAGCTTCCAGCGCCATCAGGATCTCTGCGCCATGCGCCACCGCTTTTCGTTCGCCGATTCCAGAGATGTGCAGCAGCTCGGCATGCGTTCGCGGCTGCTTGCGGCAGAGATCTTCGAGCGTAGCGTCATGCAACACCATAAATGCCGGAACATTGTCGCGCACAGCCACCCCACGCCGCCATTCCTTGAGATATTCCACGAGCTCGGAATCTATCGGTGGCCCGGATGTTTCCGCCGCCTGCCGCCTGCCGCCTGCCGCCTGACCTCTGCCACCTGCCGCCTGAGTGCTGCCGCCTGCGGACTGCCGCCTGCGGTCCCGCCGTTCAACGGCCACCGTCGCGGCGTCCGCCTGCTCGCCGAACCACCCTGGGACCTCGGCGCAGACATCACACATCCCGCACTGCTCCCACTTCGGAGTTTCACCGAAATGCAAGCAGATTTGCCGATGGCGGCAGGTGGCGGATTCGGCGAAACGGCGAATCACATGGTAGCGCTGCCAGGCGCGTTCCTTCTCCGCGCGGTCCGTAACGGCCTCAATGAAGTGCGCTAACAGCCCTGCGTCTTTCTTTTGCCAGAGCAGCGCGCATTCGGAGGGCAGGCCATCGCGGCCGGCGCGTCCAGCCTCCTGATAATACTGTTCCACCGATTTCGGAAGCGACAAATGGATCACCGCCCGGACCGCCGCCTTATTTATCCCCAGCCCGAACGCGATGGTGCCCACCAGCACGCGTACTTCATCCGACATCCAGCGCTCCTGGTTCCTTTGCCGGGCTCGGCTGTCCATCTTGGCGTGGTAGGGGACGGCAGCGATGCCCTTTTCCGCAAGAAAATCCACGGTCTCTTCCACGCGCGCGATGGTGGGCGCGTACACAATGACGTTGTCGCCCGCATGGGCGCGCAGTGCACCCACCAAAAGCCGCGCCTGCGTGCGGGAGTTTTCGCACTGCCGGACCAGATATTGTAAATTCGGCCGATGAAAGCTGCAGATGTACTTCGCCGGATCGTGGAGCTGGAGCTGCGCCAAAATATCGTGGCGGACGCGCTGTGTGGCGCTGGCGGTGAAAGCGGCGATGGGCTTGCCCGGGAAATTTGCGCGCAGCGTGCTCAGTTGCCGGTATTCCGGCCGGAACTCGTGCCCCCATTCGGAAATGCAATGCGCTTCATCAATGGCGAAAAATGCAATAGGGACGCGCGAAAGCCACGCCACCGTTTCGGGTTTCGCCAGCCGCTCGGGCGACAAATACAGCAGACGGTACGCTCCCTGCGCAGCTCTTGAAATCACTTGCGATTGCTCCGGCCAAGGGATGGAGCTGTTCAGAACAGCCGCGGCGATCCCCATTTCAGCAAGCTGCGCGGCTTGATCCTGCATAAGGGCGATGAGCGGCGAGATGACGATGGCAGTCCCGTTCGATACTACGGCGGGCAATTGGTAGCAGAGCGATTTACCTCCGCCGGTGGGCATGACGACGGCGGTATCTTTGCCCGCGAGAATGCTCTGGATGATGCGTTCCTGCATGGGCCGGAACTGGTCGTAGCCCCAGTAGCGGCGCAGGGGTTGGTGCAGGTCGATGGCGCTTGGTTCGCTCAACCCTGTTTCACCAGCGCGGCTAGCCGCTTGGGCGCTACCAACCTGTAGCTGCCGCTGACAAGTTCCGTCACTTCCTCCCAGTCGATCTCGCTGACGTCCAATCGCAATCCTGCCCAACCTTTCGATCCGAGATACGCGGGAATATAGAATCGATCGGGTTGCGCGGCGGCCAGTATTTTGTTGTCGCCGGCCAAAACTTTGCAGTTGAGGCCGACGATGCCATCGCCGTGATGATCGTTGAGGAAGTACGCGAAAGTTCTCTTGCGCACGTAGAAACCCGCATGTTGGCCGCAGCGATCGGACGTGGCTTCGGGAAGCGCCAGGCAGATGCCGGTCAAGCGGACCAGTCGCGGATCTTCGGTAGAACGTTTCGCCATCCGAGTTAGTTGCTATGCGGCGGCAATATTACCGGCTTTCCGTCATCCAGCAGCACCCGGTCCGGGAAGAATTTCTCATGCCGGATGCGCCTCAATCCTAGCGCTGTCCGCACCCAGGTGTCACGGACCAGAGATCCCAAGATCTGATGCTCGGTTTGACGATACACCCAATACACGGCCAGGACATTCCAGCCTGTCTCTTTGAAGTACAAGAAGTCGAGAGTGGGCGTGGGACGCTTTTCGGGCGGAATCGCCAGGAGTGGTTCCAGCGAGGCCAGCGTCTCGGCGCGGGTCTGCGTCTCGCCGGCGGGAGATATACCGACCCATTCCGGCACATCCATACCGTTGACGATAGTCAGAATGTCATCTTTCGTTTTTGCATTCTTCATCGCGTTGAGCGTTGAGGCGTAGAGATCCTGGATGCTTTTCTTCACATCCTCGCCGGCGCCGAAACCGGTAGAACAAAAGAGCAGCGCCGCGGCCAGCCATCGGGGTTTCATAATGGTTCATATTACCCAACATTCGCAGGCGGAAGCGCCTGCGCCACGGTACACTGGAAATTCCATGCTTTGGAGCAAACTCTTCATTCCCACCTTGCGCGAGAACCCGGCCGAAGCCGAGGTGGTGAGCCATCAGTTGCTGCTGCGCGGCGGTTACGTTCGGCAACTGGCCGCGGGTATCTATAGCTACCTGTTTCTCGCGCAGCGGTCGTTGCTAAAGATTACTCGAATTGTGCGCGAGGAGATGGATGCCATCGGCGGCCAGGAAATGTTGCTGCCGGCTCTGAATCCGGCGGAACTTTGGCAGGAATCAGGACGCTGGGACATCATGGGAGACAATCTGTTTCGTCTGAAAGACCGCTTCGGCCGCGATCTGTGCCTCGGCATGACTCATGAAGAGGTGATGACGTCCATCGCGCGCGGCGAACTGCGCAGCTACAAGCAGCTTCCCCAGATCTGGTATCAGATCCAGACCAAGTTTCGCGATGAGCCGCGTCCGAAATCTGGTTTGCTGCGCGTACGCCAGTTCATCATGAAGGATTCGTACACTTTCGATATCGATGCCGCGGGCCTGGATGCCTCCTACGACAAGCATTACGCTGCCTATTGCAAGATTTTCGACCGGTGCGGATTGAAGTACATGGTAGTGGAGGCGCATTCGGGCGCCATGGGCGGCTCGCAATCGCACGAATTCATGGTGGCGTCGGACGCCGGTGAAGATTATGTGGTGAACTGTCCCGCATGTGGTTATGCGGCAAACCTTGAGAAAGCGGCAGCGCGTCCCACGGCGCCCGCCGCGGCCGATCCCGAAGGTAATTTTGCGCCCGAGGAATTCCATACGCCCGGCCAAAAAACAATCGAGCAGCTTTCAGCGTTTACAAAACTGCCCGCGTCGTCGCAGATGAAAAGCTTGGTGATGATCGCGGACGGCAAGCCCGTTCTGGCGCTGCTCCGCGGCGACCATTCGCTCAGCGAAACGAAATTCAGTTCTGTGGTCAAGGCCACGGAATTCCGTCCGGCGCATCCGGAAGAAATCCGCCAATTGTTCGGCGCCGAAGCTGGATCGCTTGGACCGGTCGGCGTCAAAAACATGCGCGTGATCGTGGACGAAGCGTTGAAAGGCCGGCGTAACATGATCGCCGGTGCGAACAAAGACGATTATCATTTGCGCCACGTCACGCCAGGCGAAGATTTCGCGGCCGAATATTTCGACCTGCGCCAAGTGACGGCCGGCGACTTGTGCATGACGTGCGGCGGAACGATCGCGCTGATCAAGTGCGTCGAAATCGGCCACATCTTCAAACTCGGGTATCGCTATTCGGATTCCATGGGCCTGCGCGTACTCAACGAAGCCGGCGAAGAGATCAAAGTGATCATGGGCTCCTACGGCATCGGCATCGAGCGAATTTTGAGTGTCGCAATTGAGCTGTATCACGACAAAGACGGCATGGCATTGCCGCCCGCAATAGCTCCCTTTGACGTGGTGGTGACACCGGTGAATTATGGGGATGCCGCCCTGCGTTCCGCCGCGCAGGAAATCTACGAAAGCTGCCGCAAGATGGATCTGGACGCGCTACTGGACGACCGTGACGAGCGTCCCGGCGTCAAGTTCAAGGATGCTGATTTGATCGGCATTCCCTACCGCATCACCGTCGGCAAGAAACTGGCGCAAGGCCAGGTTGAGATCGTCGATCGCAAAACCAAAGCGATGGAGGACGTCGATAAGGACTACGCCGCGGCTTTTGTGGCTTCGAAAATCCGCGAATGAGGGTAGATTGGGAAGCGGTCCGAGCCGAGTTTCCGGCACTTGGAAACTGGACCTATTTGAACACGGCTACGTTCGGCCAGTTGCCGCGGCGTGCCACAGAAGCAGTGGCCAGGCATTTTGCGCGCCGCGATGAAATGGCGTGCTGGGATTTTCTCAACTGGTATGACGACATGGAACGGGTGCGCCAGAAAGCCGCCCGCCTGGTGCATTGCCAATCGGACGATATCGCCTTTATTGCGAATGCATCCACGGCGCTTGGGATTTTGCTGGCTGGTCTGGACTGGCGCTCGGGCGATCGAATTCTGACGCTCGAACACGAATTTCCCAACAACCTTTACGCGCCAGGTTTGTTGCATCGCCTCGGGGTGGAGATGATGGAGTGCCCCTGGGAGCGTTTCTACGATTCCGTGGACTTGCGGACGCGACTGGTTTGCATGAGCTCGGTGAATTACAACACCGGCTTCACGCCGCCGCTGGCCGAGATCGCCGAATTTCTACGCGAGCGCGGCGTGCTGCTCTACATTGATGGAACGCAAAGCGTGGGCGCGCTGCAGTTTGATGTGGGCCGCATCCAGCCCGATATGCTCGCCGTCCACGCGTATAAGTGGTTGATCTCGCCGAACGGGGCCGGTTTCATGTATGTGCGGCCGGAGCTGCGGGAGCGGTTGCGCCCCAATGTGCTGGGTTGGCGCAGTCATCGGGATTGGCGCAATGTGGACAATTTGCATCACGGAGTTCCCGAACTGGCGGATAGCGCGGAGAAATACGAAGGCGGCTCGGTTACTTTCGCGGTGATCTATGCGATGGAAGCAGCTATCGACTTGATCCTGGAGATCGGCCCGGACGTGATTGAGCAGCGCGTGCTCAGCCTGGCTGAGAAAACTCGGGAGATTGTGCGCCGCGAGGGAGCGAGCGTGGATCTGTGCGGATCGCCAATTGTGGCCGCCCGCTTCGAGAATCGCGATGTTTCCGCGCTGGCGAGAGCGCTCAAAGAGCAGCGAGTGCTGGTGGCGGCCCGGCGCGGCAACCTGCGGGTGTCGCCGCATTTCTATAACAATGAGCAGGACCTGGAGACATTTGCGGTTGCGTTGCGAAAGTTGCATTAGTTACGCACCAACCGGCTCCTCAGAATCCGTGGGAAATTCAAAGGCACCGGTCGCTTACGCTCGCGGTTCGGAAACACTCTCTAAAAATGAGACATTCTCTCTGAGCCGCGAGCGTAAGCGACCGGTCACCCTTCAACTCCCGATATAGCGCGCGTACAAACTGCGTGCCACCCCCACCTCGGTTGTGCCTTTCACGATGGCCCGCCCATCGGGAAAGATGGTCAGGAGATATGGCGGGATTTCGAATCGCAGCGCGAATTCGTTGGCACGCACCAGCCCCAGCGGGGCTAACCGTTCCGCCAATTCACGGAGATCCAGCGGACGCGCACGCTCGTGGATCTGCACCGCGTTTCGTCCGCATAAACTAACCGGCGCGCGATGCTCGCCGTTGAGGTACGGAAATTGCCGGAGGCCGCAGGCTGGACATTGCGGATCTGGGCCAGGCTGCGAGATCTGCCGGATTTCGCCCGTCCACACATCCACTGTGGTGATCTTGCGCGATGGTTCAGCCCCGCACAGAATCTTGATCGCTTCGCTCACCTGCAAGCTCGCAATGAGAGCTGTGAGGGAACCGAGCACGCCCGCCGTTTCGCAGGTGGGCTGCGCACCGGGCGGTGGATCGGGATAGATGCACCTGAGACACGCCGTCTTCCCGGGCACCACCGCCATTGAGATTCCATAGCTTCCCACGGCTGCGCCGTACACCCAGGGCCGAGCGCGGCTCACTGAGTAATCATTGATGAGATAGCGCGTCTCGAAATTATCCGTACCGTCCAGAATCAGGTCGGATTCACCCAAAAGTTCGTCGGCGTTCGCTGGCGTCAGATCCGCCACCACTGGTTCTATCCGAATGTCGGAATTGATAGCCGCCAGCTGGCGGGCTGCCGCCATGGATTTCGGCAAGGCCTGTTCCACATCGCATTGGTCGAATAGCCACTGTCTTTGGAGATTGCTCAGCTCTACATAGTCGCGGTCGATTATCCTGAGGTAGCCCACTCCGGCCCGCGCCAGGGCACCCGCCTCGAAACTACCCAGAGCACCGCAACCCACGACCACAACCCGCGCGTCCAATAAGCGTTGTTGCCCTGCTTCGCCGATCCCATGGAATAGAATTTGGCGCGAGTAACGCTCTTTATCCCGTGGGGTCATACAACAAAATGGTAGCAGCCGATACGTTAAGATGGTCCCTAGTGTCCACCCGGTTGGGCTTACGGATCAGTGTCGCCGCGCTCGCCGTTCTAATCGGGGTACCCCTCGCCATGGGCGCTCTCCGTTACGAGGGCCAGCCTATCGCGGATATCCAGTTTGATCCCGAGAAGCAGCCGTTAACCATGGATCAACTCAAGGCGTTGCTGCCAATTCGCGCCGGCCAACCCCTGCGCGCCGAAGAACTCCAGGATGCTATCCAACGCCTGTACGCCACCGGCGAGTATGCCGATATCGCCGCCGATGCAACCTTGGGGCCGAACGGCGTGATCCTGAAATTCCTGACCAAACCAGCTTATTTCGTAGGCAACGTTCGGGTAAATGGCGTGCCGGAGCCTCCCAATGAGGGCCAGTTGGCGGTGGCGACAAAATTGGAATTAGGCGCTGAGTTCTCACCTGACGAAATAAAGCGCGCGGTGGATCGGCTGGTGGAGGTGATGAAGCGCAACGGCTTTTATAACGTGAACGTACGGCCGGAAACCAGTTTCGAGGAAGCCACCCAGCAAGTGAAAATCGATTTCCAGATCGACTCGGAAAAGCGCGCCAAATACGATGGCGTCATCGCCAACGGCAGCATGAGCCGCACTATCGAGAGCATTATCAAATCCACGCATTGGCTGCGCCCGTTCGGCTGGTTCGGATGGCGGCAAGTGACCGAGAGCCGCACCCAGTCCGGTATCGATAACGTTCGCTCCTGGTATCCCAAGCACGATCGTCTGGCGGCCAAGGTGTCGCTGCTGAGATTGGATTATCATCCCAGCACCAACACGGTCACCCCGGAACTGGCTATCGATAGCGGGCCGCTGATCACGGTGCGCGTGCGCGGCGCCAAGCTGTCCCCTGGAAAATTGCGGAGCTTGCTGCCTATTTATGAAGAACGGACCGTGGACAAAGATCTGCTGGTGGAAGGCACGCGGGACCTGGCCGCATACTTCCAGACGCAGGGATACTTCGACGCCCGCGTGAGCTACAACATCGCCCTTCCACCCAACGGGGACGAACTGATTGATTACGACGTCGACAAGGGGGTTCTTCACAAACTCGTCAAGCTGGAGATTCAAGGCAACCACTATTTCGACGACGGCACAATTCGAGAACGGATCACTGTGATTCCGGCGACACTGATACGCTACCGGCACGGCCGATACAGCCGCCAATACATAGAGCGGGATCTGGACGCGATCCGCGCGCTGTACCTTTCCAACGGTTTCCGGGATGTCGAGGTGACGTCGAAAGAGATCGACGATTACCAGGGACAGTTAGGGCACATCGCCATCTCCATCGAAATCAAGGAGGGTCCACAGTGGTTTGTGTCGAAGCTGGAAATAGAGGGCATCCAGGAAGGCGACCGCTCCCACTTGCGGTCAATCCTGCATTCCACCGAAGGACAGCCCTATAGCGATTACAATATCGGCTCGGATCGCGACGCAATCCTGGACTATTATTTCGATGATGGATATCCGTCGGCCAAGTTTGAGTTCACCGCGACGCGGGTTGAGGACCCCAATCGCGTGGATTTGAAGTTCATGGTTACGCTGGGGGAACGGGTTTATGTGCGCGACATCCTGGTGAATGGCCTGGAGCGAACGAAGCCCGATTTGGTTCGGGAACGTATCAGCCTCAAGCCAGGCGATCCGCTGTCCCAGGATCAGATCAACGGAAGCCAAAGGCGCTTGTACGACCTGGGCATTTTCGCCAAGGTGAACACGGCTATTCAGGATCCGGATGGAGACGAGCCCGACAAGTATGTCCTGTATTCGCTGGAGGAAGCCGGGCGGTATTTGACGAACGTCGGATTTGGAGCCGAGATCGGACGTATTGGCGGCGGCATCACCTCGCTCGATTCACCGGCGGGCACCACCGGATTTAGTCCGCGAATCTCGCTCGGCGTCAGCCGTTTGAATTTTTTGGGTTTGGGCCATACGGTGAGCTTGCAAACCAGGATCTCGACGCTCGAACAGCGCGTTCTGGCCAACTACCTGGCGCCGCAGTTTGAAGGAAACCCGAATCTGAACCTGCAGTTTTCCGTGTTGTTCGATAGCGAGCACGATATTCGCACGTTCTCATCGCTGCGCAAGGAAGGGACGGTACAGTTGGGTCAAAAGCTGTCGCGCGCTTTTTCCGTTCAATACCGCTACACCTTTCGCAAGGTCAATGTCCTGGGAACCCCGCTAGTCACTCCTGAATTGATTCCCCTGCTCTCGCAGCCGGTGCGCGTGGGGTTCTTTTCTACCACCTTCATCCAGGACCGCCGCGACGATCCTCTGGACGCTCATCATGGCGTCTACACCACTGTGGATCTGGCCCTTGCGGCCGGCGCCTTCGGGTCCCAGACCGGATTCGGCAGGTTGATCGCGCAGAACTCCAGCTATTATCAACTGACCAAAGGCCTGGTGTTTGCTCGTACCACCAATTTCGGGTTTATCGAACGTTATGCCGGCCTTCCGGAGATCCCGCTGGCGGAGCGGCTTTTTGGGGGTGGATCGAATTCGGATCGCGCCTTCCCGGATTTCCAAGCCGGCCCCAGAGATACGGAAACAGGTTTTCCGATCGGTGGCACGGCAGAACTATTCAACAGCTTCGAGCTGCGCTTCCCGCTGAT
>DASYNU010000139.1:0-12645 GCA_036008345.1 Bryobacteraceae bacterium | reverse complement strand
GATCGCCCACAGTCCGGGCAGCATGTTCATGCCGGCGCTGAAAACTCTAGGCGTAACGCCGCTGGTTGGATTGCTGAGCTTGGGCGTCGCGCTCGCCATCGGCGTTATGAGTTCTTTTGTGCCGGCCTGGGGCGCTTCCCGCACCAGCATCCTGGAGGCTCTGCGTTTTAGCGGCTAATATGGCCATTCCTGTTTCCTACAATCTGCGCAACCTGGTGGTTCGAAAAACCACCACTGTCATTACCGCTCTCGGAATCGCGCTCACCGTCGCGGTGCTCCTGGCAGTTCTCGCGCTCGTGAACGGTCTCAAAACGGCATTCCAGTCGTCGGGAAATCCTTTACAGATTCTGGTAATGCGCAAAGGCGCCACTGCTGAACTGAGCAGCGCCGTCACGCGCGAGGTCTTCCAGGATTTGAAATCGATGGCCGGCATCGCGCGTAATGGCGACGAACCCAGGGCCTCGCTCGAAATGGTCACAGTGATCAATCTGCCGAGCGTCGACAGCCCCACGGGAATGAACGTGACCCTGCGGGGGATTTTGCCGGTCGGCATCCAGATGCGCGACGATCTCAAACTGCAGGACGGCCGCTGGTTTCAAGCCGGACAGCGGGAAGTCGTGGTGGGAAAATCCATCGCCAAGCGCTATCCGGGCGCGCACATGGGAAACAAGCTGCGATTTGGCCGTGGTGAATGGGAAGTAGTAGGCGTGATGGATGGCGGCCAATCCGCCGTCAACAGCGAAATTTTTGGCGACCTGAATCAGATCAGTTCCGACTTCAACCGTGCCGATGGCCTCAGTTCCATCCTGTTACGCGCCACCGACGCGGCCACCGTTCCGGCCTTGGTTAATTCGCTGAATGACGACCGGCGGCTGGCCGTCTTGGCGCAAACCGAAAAGGCCTACTACGAATCCCAGACCAACTCCGGCGCGTTGTTGCAATTTCTGGGAGTCTTCATCGCCATCATCATGGCTGTGGGCAGCAGCTTCGCCGCCATGAACACCATGTACGCGGCTGTAGCGCGGCGCGCCACCGAGATCGGAACACTCCGCGTTTTGGGATTTTCGAAATCCAGCATCCTGCTGAGCTTTCTGATGGAATCGCTGCTGCTCTCGGTGCTGGGCGGCCTGGTAGGTTGCTTGCTCGTGCTCCCGCTCAACAATATCACCACCGGAATCGGCAGCTTCGTAACGTTCAGCGAGATCGCTTTCAATTTCCGTGTCAGTCCCGAAATCATGCTGGTTGGAATTGCCTTTGCGATTGTCATGGGCGCTGTCGGAGGACTCTTCCCGGCCAGGATGGCCGCAAGAAAGGAAATCCTTGTCGCGCTTCGCGAGATTTGATTAATATGGTCGCTCTTCGCGAGATTTGATACACCATGCCAACCGAACTTAAGAATCTTCAGATCGACCGCGAAAAGCGCCGGACCCATGAGCCCTCGCCCTGGGCCGTGCGCTGGATCGTCGCCGGTGTAGCCATCTTCGTTCTGCTGGGCGCGGCCCGCTTTATTTATGCGAAACTGACCGAAGCCACCGGAGTGGACATCGTGCGCGTTCACGCGGCTGCTCCGCTTGCAACCGGCGGAGGTGCCGTCATCCTGAATGCCACCGGATATATCGTGGCCGCCCACAAAATAGAGCTGGCCGCCAAAGTGGTCGGCAAAGTGTCCTGGATCGGAGTCGACAAAGGCTACAAGGTGAAAGCCGGCGATGTGCTGGTTCGCCTGGAAGACGACGAATACCGCGCCCACCTGCTGGAATCCAAGGGCAATCTCGAGATGCTGAAGGCCAAGCTCGCGGAAGCCGTGCATGGTTCGCGTCCTGAGGAAATCGCCAAGGCCAAAGCCGATCTGGAACAAGCCAAAGCCGATCAGGAAAACGCCCGCGTCACGCTCGAACGTACGCGCGACCTGGTCCATCAAAAAGTGCTTTCCACGCAAGCCTTGGACGACGCGCAGGCCCGCTACGACGGCGCTGTCGCGAAAGTTGGCTCCTTCGACCGCGCCTATGAATTAGTCCGCCTGGGCCCACGCCAGGAAGAGATCGATGCTCTCCGCGCGCAGGTGGCTCAAGCGCAGGGCACTTTCGACTATAACCAGGTCCAGCTCGATAACACCATCATCCGCGCCCCCATCGATGGCACAATTCTCGAGCGCAACGTCGAAAAGGGCGAATTCGTTACCACCGGATTCGTCGGCGACAAGGGCGCCAAGGGCTATGTAGTTTCCATGGCGAATCTGCGTGAGCTGGATGTGGAATTGGATATCAACCAGAACGATTTCGGCAAGCTGGGTGCCACCCAGCCCGGCATTGTCACCACTGACGCGTATCCCGACCGCAAATACGAGGGCGTGATTCGCGAGATCTCGCCCGAAGCCAACCGCCAGAAGGCCACCGTGCAGGTGAAAGTGAAGGTCGTCAATCCGGATGATTATCTACGGCCCGAAATGAACGCGAGCGTCGCGTTCTATTCCACCGAAAAGTCCGGCAACAGCCAGGCGGAAGCCAAGCCGATTGTCGTCGTGCCGGCTTCCACAGTGAAGGATAATGCGGTATTCGTAGTCGTGAACGGAAAGGCCGTCCGAAGAACAGTAAAGGTCAGTGGAACCACTTCGCAAGGAGCAGTTCAAATCGCCGATGGTCTAATCGGCGGGGAAGACATCATCTCTAATCCGCCCGCGGATCTGAAGGACGGGCAGCGAGTTCGCCCCAAAACTTAAAATGCCTGAGACCGTAATTCAAACCAAGCAGTTGCAGAAGGAATTCATTCGCGACGAATTTCATGTCGTTGCGCTAAAGGACGTGGACATCAGCATCTTCCGCGGCGAGTTTGTCGCGCTGATGGGTCCCTCCGGTTCCGGCAAATCCACTCTGCTGCACCTGATCGCGGCCATGGACCGTCCCACCGGCGGCGAAATTCTAGTACTCGGCGAAAACCTGCGAACCTTGAGCGACCGCGCCATTGCGCATTGGCGCAACGCTCACATAGGCTTCGTTTTCCAATCCTTCAATCTGATTCCAGTTCTCAGTGCCATCGAAAATGTGGAGCTGCCGCTCAAGCTCACCAACCTGAAAAAGAAAGAGCGCATGGAGCACGCCGAGACTGCCTTAAATCTAGTGGGATTAGGCGACCGTATGCATCACCTGCCGCGTCAGCTCTCCGGCGGCCAGGAGCAGCGCGTAGCCATCGCCCGCGCCATCGTAACCGATCCCGACCTGATCCTAGCCGACGAACCCACCGGCAACCTGGATGCCACATCCGCCCAGGATGTCCTCACGCTGCTCTCGCGCCTGAACAAAGAATTCGGCAAGACTATCGTCATGGTCACGCACGACCCGCACGCCGCCCACTTCGCCACCAAAGCCCGCCATCTGGAAAAAGGCGAATTGCTACCCGAAGGCCAGGTCCCGGCCGATTGGAACATCCCAGCGAAGGCCTGATTGGCCGCGAATGAACGCAAATATAACGCCTTAAGCAGTTGTGTTCATTCGCGTTCATTCGCGGCCTAAAACGGTTTGGTCTTTTTCGGCATCCCCATAAATCGCACAAGTTCATCCCACTCGGAATCGAAGTGCGAGGCCCCGTAGACCACCAATACCCGGCTGTGATTCTCGATCGCCATCTTGATCGTGGCTACGATGTTTTCATCGCGCGCCTTCGTGCTCAGGGCAGAGAGAGTATGCAACAGTGTCTTGGGCTCTCCTGAGGATGGATAGGGGCTGGTATCTTCCTGCGCGATATCTAGATAGTTATGGGGAGTCCGTATGTTCTTCGCGTACCACGCCGCGAAGTCCTCAGCGATGAAACTGGTGGAGGTTCCCAGCAACTGGTTTTCGTAGCCGACAACGCGATCTACTAATCGGGTAAACTCGCCCTCACTCAGCGTGCCGTGCCGCTTCTCGTGCGGAATATTATTCATGATCCAAAAAGCGAAGAAGTCTTGGACGGAATACCCTTGCGCTCGAAAGAGCGCGAGCGACGCGGAGGCAGGCGGCTCACCTGTGTAGACCTGCGCGCCGTTCGCAGCGGCGGAATAAGCCGTAAACGCGTTTTCGGCGCAAGCCCGGCCGGCCAGATTGTAATTGGCGTCAGCACACTGCCTGGCGTAGTCAAGGAATCCCGAAATCTGAGATGGGTCCACTCCTTCAAGAATCACCGCGTCAGGTGGAGTCTTCAAAAAGACGCTCTGGATAGTCTTGAAAACCGGTTCGGCCATGGCATCGGGAAATAGCATCGCCGAATGATGCACCGCCAAAACATAAATCAGCGTCTTGCCGTCCCGCTGAAAGGTCTCAATAAACGGCGCATCCCTGGTGGAGGGAGCCGCGCCGAGAGCCAACAGGGCTATCAGCAATAAATTCGCGTTCATTCGCGGCCTAAACTTGCAGCGGCCTTCACTTCAACATCCACCTTATCCCCAACCTTCAACACAAAATTACCCGGATTCTTCATGCCCCACTGCACGTACGGAATGCTAAAGTGCGTGGACGCCGTGCACTGGCCGCCTTCCGCCGTCACCTTGAAATGCAGTGTCAGCTCATGCTCCGCCCCGTGAATGTTGATCCTTCCATGCGCATCCACTTCCGACGGCCCCTGCGCCGCCAGGCGCCCATCCACGCGGTCCGGCGTAAAAACAGCTTCTGGATATTTCGCGCTCTCCAGAACCTCCTTCTGCATCCGCTTATCGCGCATTCCACCGCCGCTATCGCCGCTAAGAACATCGATCACAATTTCGCCCGATGCCTTTCCGGTCTCCGGATCGAATCGAATACTGCCGCGCTTTAGCTTGAATGTCCCATGCACCGTATGCAGCGTAGAATCAACCATGAATGCGATCTCGGTCTTAGCTGGGTTGAGCTCCAGAACCGTATCGGCGCCGGCCAAAGCCCCCGCGCAAACCAAACCCACAACGATCTTCAGCATTCGCGTTTATTTGCGTTCATTCGCGGCCAAAATCAAGTTGCGGTCAGCAAGTGGCGTCCCAAAGGCAACATTCCATGCATCAAAAAATCCCCCGGCGAGACGACGCCCATATGCATCCCCAGCATGTTCGCGAAAATCTCAGGATCCGATGCGAGTGCGCGAAACACGCGGCGCCGCAGCCGCGGAAAGCGGTCGAGCGACAGCATCAGTTTCGCCATCAAGTTGGGACGCTCGGCCAACCGCCGGTGCTCAGTTTGATAAGCGGCAAGATCGCCCGCAGCCAGCCCATCCGCCAGCGCAATAGCCTGATGAAACGAAAGTGAGAGGCCCTCCCCAGTTATGGCATCCACCGATCCCGACGCATCGCCGATCAAAACGGTGCGTCCCCGAAAGACTCGCCGCAAGCTGCGCGACGCCGTGACAGCACCGCGTTCCGGTGTGGAAGCCGGCACGCCATTGAGCCTCCGGCTCAAATCCGGAAATTGCGGCAGGGCATGCTCGAGCCGCAGGTGCGCGTCGCGCGTGATCAAAGCCACGCACACTTCCCCCCGGTTGACCGGCGTTACGTACATTTGCGATCCCCAGCCCCAGTAGATTTCCATGTAGTCGGTCCACGGCGACGTGCGAAAGTGCCGCCGGAATCCAAAGCGAAACGATTCGTGACGTGCGCCATTCAAACCCGCCCAGCGTCGAACCCGGGAGTTCTGTCCATCCGCGCCAACCACCCAACGGCATCCGATGCTGTGCCCGTCCAGCGCCACGCCGCCGGCTGTCAAACCAACCACGCGGCTTCCCCACAGCAACGACACTCCGGCTTCATTTGCACGATCGATCAGCGCCTGATGCAGGCAGGGACGCCGCATCGCGATCCCGGAACCGTTGGGAAAATTCGCCTCCACCGACGCGCCCTCGTCCAGAAACCGGATTCCACGGAATGCGAACGATTGTTCGGTATCCAGCCGGATACCCAGCCGGTGTACCGCGCCGAATGAATCCGGCATTAAGCCTTCGCCGCAAGCCTTATCGATGGGTGGATGCGCTCCATCTACCACCGTCACGTCGAAGCCCTTCACGCGCGCAGCAATCGCTGCCGCAAGCCCAGCGGGCCCGCCGCCCACCACCAGAACATCCGTTTTGTCCGGCCTTGCAATCAAACCACACCCCAATAAAATCCAATCAAACTACCACCTCAATAAAACCAGTTCGGAACAAAAGCCCGGCCCCATCGCGGCCAGAATACTGTGCGTTCCCGCTGCCGGACGCCGCCGCAGCATCACCTCTTCCAGCACCAACAATACGGACGCCGACGACAAGTTCCCCGTCCGGCGCAGGCATTCCCACGATGCGGCCAGCGCATCCTCCGGAAGGTCGAGTGCCGTAGCTGTCGCTTCCAGCACGCGCGGACCGCCAGTATGCAGTATCCAGCTCCCGATATCCGCACGCGAGAGACCTTCGTCTTCTAAAAACGCGTCCACGTCGGACGCCAGGTGATCATGCACCACTTCCGGCACTTCGCGCGACAGAACAATCCGAAAACCCTTCTCGGAAATGTCCCATCCCATGACATGCTCGGAGTTCGGATAGAACACCGATCGCGTGGCCAGAATTTCAGGGCCCTGGGATTCGCGCTCCGCTCCCGCCACCAGCACCGCGCCAGCGCCATCGCCAAACAGCCCGGAGGAAATCAGGTTCGCAACCGACAGATCTTCCTGTTGCAGCGTAAGCGAGCAAAGTTCCACAGCCAGCACTGCGGCCACTTGCTTGGGATAAGCCCGAACGTAATCCGCCGCGCGCGAAATGCCCGCCGCACCCGCCACGCATCCCAATCCAAAAATAGGAACTCGTTTGATATTCACCGGCAGGCTCATCCGGTTGATCAGCCGCGCGTCGATGGATGGGCTGGATATCCCCGTGATGGATACGAAAAAGATCGCACCCAGGTCCGACGTCGCAAAGCCTGCCCGCGTCAGCGCTCCGCACAGCGCCTTTTCGCCCAGTTCCGTGGCCACGTCAATCCAATGATTATTGGCTTTTCCCCAGGTCTTCAGCTCGTAGTATTCTTCAATTGGAAGCGCCAGATGGCGGGTGTTAACGCCCACTCGAGCCTGCAGCCGCTCCATGAAAACAGGATTATCAACCTTCGGTCCCCAATGCCGTTGCAGTGCCGATAGCAGAACCCGCTGATCGTATTGGTGCTTGGGTAAAGCGCTTTGGACGCCGGCGATGGTCATTTGAGTATTCTACTGAAGTCGAGCCAGTTCTTGAGAATAGAGCCGGTTACGCGGGAATTCAGCTGCCAGCTTGCTGAGGATTTCTCGAGCCTGCGTCTTATCCTTATTGCGCAGCGCTGCCACCGCCAACAGCAGCCGCGCGTAGGGACACAGGTAGTGGCCCTTCTCGGCGGTCAGGCGCAGATTCTGGATGCCGCGGTCGCGATCCGTTTCGGCGCCGTTCAGCTGTAGAAACCAGCGCACCGGAGCGGATTTGAGGCTAAGCATGTAATTTTCAACACCTACCGCCAGGTACGCATCGTAATAACCCGGTTCAATCGCGAGCAGTTGCTCGGCCGTCGAACGGCTGCTCTTCATAACGTTGAAGGAGTCCAAATAATGCCGGTCAATCAGCGCTATGAAATCCGCGCGCAGACCCAGTGCCATGATTTTGACGAATAGCGCGTCCGGATCGCGAGGCAATTGCGCCAGGATCGAATCCGCGAGTTGCAGGGACTTCGCAAGCTCCGCATCGAACGCCTTGCGGGCTGCCGGATCGGCGGTCACCTTTGGCCTACGCCGGAACATGCTGTCTTCCACGAAAAACTCCGAGTGCAGGATATTCAATCGATCGAATTCCGCAAACAGATACGCGGCCGCGTTGGATACCACCCCAATCGGATCTTTAGGATGGTCCAGCTCCCATGCCCCGAAAGTCTTGTGCGCTTCATCGAAATCCAGGTTGTACATCTGCCGGTAACCCGACTCTACCGCCGGTATCGATGTCACCGACCCAGCTAAACAGGGCAGCGCCACCAGCAGCAGCGCCACTCCCGCCCGCCACGCGCGCGTAACAGAGCCGCGACCGTAAGGGAGCCGGTGCCTTTTCTCAAACATCCATCACCCGCCGCGCCATTCCCAAAGCCTCCGTCCAAAACGCACTGGACGAATGCATCAACTCCACCACGTCCCTGAGAGCGCTAGCGAACGCATCCAGCTCGCGCTCTTCCACCACCAGCGGCGGCGCCGCTTTCAGCACCATGAAGTTGTTCCCGCAGATCTGCGTCAGAAAGCCGTGATCGCGGAAAAGCCGCATCACCACAACCTGTCCGAACATTCCCGCGTGAATCGCCATGAAAGCTTCAAAAGGAACGCGCAATATTAGTTTTCGCGGCGCGGTAAACTCAATTCCATTCAGCAGCCCCACGCCTCGAACCTCTTTCACCATCTCATATCCGGATAAGGCGTGGCGCAGCCGATCGCGCAAGTAGTCTCCCATCCTCAAAGCGCGCTCACCCAGGCGCTCCTGTTCCAGCACCTGCAACGTGGCCAGGCCAGCTCGCATGGCCAGAGCATTCTCACTGAAAGTCGACGTGTGGACTATGGCTCGCTTCAACGACCCATATACCGCATCGTAAATCTCATCCGACATCAAAACCGCGCCGCAAGGAATCAGACCGCCGCTTAGCGCCTTGGCCAAAATCAGAATATCTGGATCCGCGTGGAAGCTCTCGGAAGCCAGAAACGGACCCGTCCGATGCATGCCCGTCTGCACTTCATCCAATACAAAAAGGCTTCCGTATCGCCTGCACAACGCCTGCGCGGATTCCAGGTACCCAGCCGGCGGCATGCGAATACCCGCCTCCGCCTGCACTGGTTCCACGATGAATGCCGCAAATTGCCGCGTAGCCAACTTCTGTTCCAGCGCGTCGAGATCGCCGAACGGAACTTCCGCGGTGCCAGAAAGCATGGGCCCGAATCCATCGCGCCAGAACGGATCGCCCATCAACGACAGGGCGCCGCAAGTGAGCCCGTGGAACGCTCCACTGGCATAAATCAAGCCATTGCGTCCCGTCCGCGCTCGCGAGAATTTGATGGCGGCTTCCACGCCCTCGCTGCCGGAACTGCAGAAAAATGTTTTCTTGAGACGTCCGCCTGCGCGCGAACAAAGTTGCTCCGCCAATTCACCCGCCAGCTCCGGCACGTGGCTCTGCAGCATCGCGGGACCATTCCGGTCCAACTCTTCTTTCAGCGCCGCAACCACCGCAGGATGATTGTGCCCCACGTTGTGAACACAATACCCCGACAGAAAGTCGATGTATCGCCGCCCGTCCTCGGCGAAAAGTTCCGCCCCCAGACAGCGCGTATAGCGAACGTTCATCTGCAGCACGTTCAGCAGCCGCACCCACTGCGGATTCACGCGGTCCTGATAAAGCGTTTCAGTTGTAGGCGTGACTGTCAATGGCAAGCTCTGGATCCCTCCACGGCGAGGGTGCGCGTGTTTCCCGTGTCGTCTACAAGACGTTGCGCGGAGCCTATCGGTTTCCCTGGCATTACCTAGCCCTCTGGGACCAGTTTACCCACCACGAAAACACAAGATACCCCAGTGGAAACGCTAACGAGGTTAGCAGCCAAGGTTCGCGCGTTTCCTGAGGCAGCATGAGAATTAACACCAGCAGCCCGCCCCAGACAGCCGCCAGAACACACGCTAAACGGTTCCCAAACCCCGGTTGCGTCGGATAAAAATAACGAAGAGGCACAAAAGTAAGTAACGCGAGAGCCATCAGAATCGCGACGTTCAGCCACTCCTCCAGCTTCAAAAAGTATAAATAAAATGCCACCACATTCCAATAGGACGGAAATCCCAAGAAATAGCCGTCCTCGGTTTTGGCGTCCGCCTGCGAAAACCCGTAGGCGCTGGCCACTAGCGGCAGCACCAGCCACCAGGACTCCGCGCCACTCAAAACACCCGCCCGCCAGATCAGCAACAACGGCAGACAGGTGTAATTTAAGAAATCAATCAGATCGTCCAAGCGCCTTCCATCGAACCCAGGCAGAACTTCCTGGACGCGTGCGTAGCGCGCCAGCGGACCATCCACTGCATCAATCGCCGTCGCCAGAATCATCCATTCGAATGCATGCGTAAATGCAAGATCGCCGCCTTCCACCACCAGAGCCGCAATACCCGCCGCAGCCACCAACCCCAACGCCGTGAATGCATGCACGGCCCACGCTGCCAGCCTGCGCCTCATGCGGTTTTTCGTGCGCCCGCTGCTAGAGTTTCCTGGTCCGCCAGGTTCGCCAACACGCGCGCCGGTTTCCAATGGCCCGTCAAGCGCGATACCAACGGCAGCGCAACGAAGCCAACCCCGGCCGCCAGCGTCTTGAACGGAAACAATACCGCGCCCGTTGCGGGATCGTACCAATCCTGCGGATGCCCCGGAAGAAACGCCGCAAAGATCTCCGGATAGTGGATAAACGGCTTCAACCCCAACAGCGGTTCGCCGCCTCCCAATCGCAGCGCGAGCGATAGAAAAAACGCCACCATGGACCCGATACGATTCGACTTAGGATCAAAGATCGCATACACCAGTTGCGGAAACAGCAGCACGAACACCAGGTCGCTCGTAAAGAACCACAACGCTTGCACGCTCTGGACGCGCAGCGCCATCAACAAAGCGCCTGCGGCGAACAATACCACCGACCCCCGCATCACCAGCTTCATCCGGCGCATCGACAAATCCGGCAGCAGCAGCCGCTTGCAGCAATTCCAACTGAACATGGACGCCGCGGATAAGATGGACGCACTGAAACTCGATGTCACGGCTCCCACAATCGACCCCAACCCGAGCAGCGCCACCCACGCAGGCGCCGCTTCCCTCAGCATCAGCGGCAATGTCTCCGAAGGATGTTCCCTGAGGCGCGCGGCCAACTCCGGCGGCCAGTGATACCCCAGCGCTGCCATGCCGATCAATAACGGCGGCACAACAAAAGCAATCGTCAGCAACCCCGATAAGATCGACATGGACTGAGCTTGCCCAGGCGATTTGCACCCCAGCACCCGCTGAAAATAGCAGTTCCAGGGAATCCCGCCCAGCACCAGCATCATGCTGACGTCCCACCATCCAACTGTTCCCGGCCATCCCCACGCCGCGTGATGCGGAATCAATCCCGCCCCCTGCGCCGAGTGAGCGGCATAATTCACGAATCCCGCGTGGAATCCGCCCACCGCCCCCAGCACAAATGGAAGCGCCGCGATCAATCCCAGAGCCACCAGGCCAAGCTGCACCAGATCCGTGTACGCAACCGACCAAAGCCCGCCCGCCATCGTATAAGCGGTTACCACCAATGCCGCCAACAAAATCGCCAGCACCAGCCTCACGCCCAGCAGCGCCGCAAAGCTGGAACCCAGCGCCGTCAGCAATTCCGCGCCCCAAAAGACTTCAGCCAGCACCGCCGGCGCAAACAGCACCAGCGCCCAATGCTTCCCGTAGCGCGATTCAAACGGATCGATCAGCGTGGTGAATCCCAGCCGCCGCATGGGCCGCGCGAATATCAGCCCGCCCAAAATCAAGCTGCATCCGAAACAAACTCCGCCCTGGATTCCGAGTGCAAAACTGGATTTATAGGCGCCCTCCGCGGTGCCCAGCAGATAGCCGCCATCCACCCACGTAGCGGTCATCGTCAGCAGCGCCAACAACAAGGGCATCTGTCGCCCAGCGACAATCAAATCCTGAGGCGTCCCCCCACGAACCTTCCGCGCGGCGATGCTTCCGATGAGCAGGAAGATGCCCAGCATGACGAAGATAACGGCAGGTCCCAGCAACGGCTTCTAGTTTATCGCGTGGGGCAGGTGCCAACCCGTGGTAGTGTCCTATAGTGCACCATTAGGACACTACCCAACCCGTTACCGAACCGCGACCGTAAGGGAGTCGGTGCCTTTCTTAGGAGAGCCCGTTCCCTCACCCCGCTGTCCTCAACTCCTCCGCCACCTGCACATCCGCAATCTCAATCCCCGTCCGCGGCGGCTGACCCGCGTCGCGTCACCTTAACTCTTAGAATTGGGGCTCTTTTCTGGAACTGTGCCAGAAATGCAGAATCTCAATCGCCCTCGGTTCTCATCGAGGCGGCAGTAGACGTGAGAGTGGGGAATGGAGAAGCCGGCGGAGTTGAGGATGTCCCTTTATAGGAGTGCCGACATAAGGGAGTGCTCGAAGTAATTCGATGTGGTCGAACAGATCATCGGCAAATTGCTCTGTGGTTTCGGGATGCTTTTCTCTGGACCAGTCGAAAATAGCTTTCCAGATCGGCTAACGCGTCTTGGTGGTAGAGGACCTTGAAAGCCATTCGTGGATTCGCTGGCGGGCTTTGTCGGCGGGAATCAATCGGCCTTCAACGGCGGTCTTCATGCGCTGTTTCAGGAGGCAGCCGGTCGCTTGGTTGATCTCAACAGCCGATTCATTAGAAACAAACGGATCGATGCTCCTGTTCTTAGCCATATCTTCACAGTAGCCCGGATCAGCGGCGTTCTGCAAATGGATTCTTGAGCAGTCAGCGCATGGTTTGGGCAGCCGCCCGCCTTCACCCCGCCGTCGTCAACTCCTCCGCCACCTGCACATCCGCAATCTCAATCCCCGTCCGCGGCGGCTGACCCGCGTCGCGTCACCTTAACTCTTAGAATTGGGGCTCTTTTCTGGAACTGTGCCAGAAATGCAGAATCTCAATCGCCCTC
>DASYNU010000138.1:0-49751 GCA_036008345.1 Bryobacteraceae bacterium | reverse complement strand
GATGGGGGCACTATCAACGTCGTTCTCGACGTCGGTGTTCCGATCACGATTCAGCCTGGCAACAAGCTGGTGCTCGTGCCGCCCAAAGAAGGGGATGCGGAATAACCTGAAGAGGAGTTGCTTGATTCTGACGGCTGGTCATCCGGCCGTTTTTTATTTCCCCTTTCCCTTAAACTCCCTCTTGAGAAACCGGACGAGATTTGCTTCGAGTTCGGCTCGGGACCGGGTCCAACTTCTCGTGCTCGTTTCAATCACGTGCTCTCGGTCGGCATTTCGGGCGGTTTTCGGGAACGGGGGATAGGTGCTTACGAGGTGCGGACCGGTTGGCTGGCCGACTCCGTCGCTATTCGCGACGAGGGTGCGGACGTATGCTTCGTAATCGGGAAGGTCTTGAAGCGTTTCTGGGATATAGGAGAGCATGGCGAATTCATCGTGAAGCCGTTGGGCGTCGGTGCTCGACACCCTGAAGGATATCAAGCTGGCGCAATTTCCGAAAACGGCGGAGGCAGCCGGTTTCGCCAACTGATCGATAGCCTGCGTTGCGAGCACCAAATGCAGATTGAACTTACGGGTCTCGGACAGAATCGATTCGAAGTCACCGATGAAGTTCTGAGCCTCCTCAACGTAAAGCATATGTGAGACCCTGTCTTCTTCCGGCACGCCGTAGCGGGAGAGCGCAGCAAGCTTTTCCTGCATTGCGATGAGCGATCCTAAAAGCCGCGCGTTGTCCTGCCCGATCGCGCCTTTGGAGAGGTCGCATAAAAAGATCTTCCGTTCGTCCATAAGGGAACGAAATCGGAAGGTGGAATGCGCGGGACCGATCACGGCTCGTATCCGCGGATCAGTGAGAAACGGACGGCATTTGTTGAGGACGGGGGAGACCGCTTCTTCACGAAATGAGTTGGTCCATTTATTGAAGGTGTTCTCGAAGAAATCGCGGACTGCGGGATTCTTCACTTTGCGCAAAATGACAGCCCGGTAGGCGTCGTTCGTGAGGAACGGCGGCAGGTTCCAGAGCGAAGTAGGGGAAGGGTTTTCGATCAAGGCATAGAAGCTGTTCCTGAAAATGTCTTCCATCCGTGCGCCAATGGCAAAGGCATCCGGCCACAACTGTTTGAAGATGCTGATGACGTTATCTACGGCGACGCCATCAAGCTCGTGGTCCGGAGAATCAAGGAGGTTGAGGGGGATGGTGCGATCTGGATCTTTTGGGTTGAAGTAGATCACATCGTCGATCCGGGAACGGGGAATGTGGTTGTTCAAAATATCTTCGACGAGCTGGCCGTGGGGATCGATAACCGTGCAGCCGACACCGCTCGCAATGTCAAACGCGATCATGTTGCGCATGAGCGTGCTTTTGCCGGCGCCAGTCGTGCCGAAAATCGCCATGTGCTTGCGCCTGGCTTCGGAATTGATCACGAGTTCGCCCTGCTCATACAGCGCTCCGGGGTCGTGTTGAATACCGATGGGAACGGGTTCGAGAGACATGGGGTTAATGATAAACCCCAAAGTGTTTTTTATTGCTGTGGAAAGATGTGCAAAGCGTGCTTCCGGTATCTCAGTATGGCCACGTGGCCTACAACTTCTTCGATTTCGACTTGCTGTTCTTCCTTTTGGTCGATGCAGCGGCATCAATCGCAAGAAGAATCAACTGACGCTCCTGATTGGGGATTCCGACGAAGCCGAACGCCAAATCCGGGATGAATCCGAGCGGCATTCCGGGATGATCCCGAACACCAACCCCGTTGATTCGTGATCTATCCGGGGCCCCCTCAGAAGACGGCCTATAACGGAAGTCTATCGAATTTTTGAAGACTTGCCGATAAAAGGATCGAGCCCCTTCCGTGCTAACCAAAATCCAATCTAGTTTGCTCAAACAGCTGCTTTCAACGAAGCCGGCGGAACGTCCCCGCGCGGAGGCGGCGCTTGCCGCCATATATCCCATAATCCTTAAACGTCCAGCTCCCAAGCATTTATTTTGGTTTAACTCTCCGGAGCGCGCCGGATGGGCGGTGAAGCTTTTGGACGCAGCGCAGGAGAGAATGTGGGCTGGGTTCGTGGAACTGGAGTCCCGTCGCCCCGAGCGACGCCAATTCTTGGATGGTGTCCGCGCTGAGCTTTGCGATCATGCTGGGTTGAAGTGGGAGAAGCTCACCAAAGTCGCGGGATGGCACCGAATACAGCAGACTAGTTTCAATCTGGAGCGGATCGAGTCCCACGGGCTCATGGAATTTTTCATGGAGGCCGCCCGGCAAGACCATCCGCTCCATGATGACTGGAAGAGAAAAATGTCTCCCTTCTTTGGTGGCCCGAAAAGGGGTAACGAGGTGTGGCGTGTTGAGAAGCGCTACCGAGCCGCGATCCTAGGGGCATGCGGGCACGAAATGTCGTACAACCACACCCAGCAGTCCGCCTATACATTCGCGTTGATGGCGGAAGACCAGGAATTTGTGGCGTCGAGCGGACGCGCTGTCACACCTGCGATTGCTGCGGCGTGGGAATTCGTTCGAAGCGCGGGCGAGTGCTGGGTATTCGAAGGGGCTGTCGTTCTCTTGGACAGGCCAGCCAAGGTGCGGCTGAATTCGGAGAATTTCCTGCACTGCGAAGACGGCCCCGCGGTGGTATTCCGCGACGGCACGAAGATCTGGGCCCGGAATGGGCGGGTCAACGCGGGGCCGCGCGTTCCAGGTCAGCCGCGGCGCTCTCGATGGGATGCGTTTTGTGTTGGAATTGAACAGCGCTAGCTCCGGTCGCGGCTCTAGCTAATGTAGTGCGTCACGCAGATGCGACCCAGGCCGATTCTTGCACCAGAGCGCGGATCACACTCTTGTCCAGGCCGCGAGCGCCGCGAAAGTCGATTGGTGTGGAGGATTTCCGCTTCATTGGTTTCAGATTTCAACGAGCCCGAGACTGATCTTAAGGGCATCATCAACTTTCCGCATGGCAACCGCGTCGAGGGCGCCTAAGCGCTTCACGAGACGCTCACGGTCTATCGATCGAATCTGGTTCAAAATCACGGCTGATGGTTGGTCGAGGCCGGTCTTTCCGCCTGGGCGAAGTGGCACCTCGCGCGGATACGGCGGGTCCCGGAATTGAGAACTGATTGCGGCGACGATCGTGATCGGGCTGTGCTGATTGGAGACATCGTTTTGAATGACGACGGCTGGCCGTGTTTTCTGAATCTCGTGCCCGCGTGCGGGATCGAACTCGACGAGGTAGATGTCGCCTCTCCGGGGAACGGTCATGTCTTTTTGTTCTTCACGGTTTTTCTCCGCGTGCCGGATGCCTCGAACGTCCGCCATGCCTCTTCCTCAAGCGGGAACCACTCAGCGGCCATGGCAAGATCTCGATCGGCATTCGCGATCGCTTCCTCCTTGAGGCGCGACCGAAGATTCGCTCTGCCCTCGATCGCGACGAGTTGTCGTACGGCACGGTCAATAAACCGGCTGCGGCTGCCCTTCGTCGTCACACGATCGAGGACCGCTACGGTCTTGTCAGGCAAAATAATGTTGATGCGTTTGCTCATGGTGTTCATCAGCCGGGAGGCTGATACTGTTTATACTACACACAAGTCGTGTGTATTTCACTTCATACGTTACCATGGCCCCATGAATGTGACCACCCCATGCAAGCCCTGCGGTGGATGCTTTTGGGTGTGCGAAGACCATACGGATAAGCCATGGGGAGGCGCATCAAAAGACGCAGACGCTTGCAACTGTGGTGGGGCCGGCATGCCATGCCCAGCCTGTAATCCGAGCGATCGCGAACACAAGCCGAAGATGCCAGAAGGCTACAGGACCATCTTCGATAGGCACGGCTGGAGACACTGAACCACGCCCAACGCGGGTCTTAAGATTTCAAGAGGCGTGGGTCGCTTTTGTGAGCATGCTTCCTGAATAGCGCTTAGTTTTTCGGGATCGCACCTGGCGATGGCGTGCCTATCCGACCCACACACTTTTAGCGCACTGCCAGGGGACTCTGGAACGTCACTCTATCTGTCGAGACCCGCGAGTAGGGCATCAAGAGTGAGATCCTCCAGTGGGATAAAGTGGTACGCCCGCTGTTGCGCACTAGACATCCCATGGTGGAGCTCCGCTTTGAGGTTCTCCGCCCTCGCGCGAGTGTTCGTGATGATCGCAACCTGAAAATAGTTCATGCCGAACTTTGCGACATGGAGCTGCTGCTGATGGTAGGCGGCATAGGCCTTGATCTTGAGCGCGATCCTCGTGTGCGACATCGTGCCGGTGTCCGCTTCGAGAAAGAAATGCTCTTTATTTCTTCCTGCCGGCCGCCCGGTGTGCTGCAGGATAAAATACGCATCCGGGCGGATGGGCAATTTCCCATCGAAGGGAGTTTGCACGCTGTCCTGGATCGACGCCTGCTCGTGCTGCCATAGGGCGAGCTGGACGGGGTTGTGCCGTGAGAGCAGCAAAAGCTTCGTGTGGATGCTCGCGACGAGTAGCGCGTGCGGAATGGTGAGATCGCTCCATTCATTCTCACGTCGGCGCCGCTCGGCGAGCTCGTCCGGAGCGTAGCCGCCTTCGATGAGCATGGGGACGCTTTCGGAACCAATCACATAGAGGCCTTTGTGCGGACGCGGCTTGAGGCGGCGGAGATACCGTTCGTCGCGGAGCTTCGGTACCCTGCGCTCCAGCGTTTTGTAGGAGCGGTTCGTGAGCGCGGCCAGGTGGTCGAGCGTCGCAACGCGGAGTTGGTAGACGTAATTGACGATCTCCGCGTCCCGCTCGTTGAATTGGAAGCCGGTGCTTGGCATGGTGGCACGATTATTCCCAGAGGGTGGTCAGGGGATTCTACCATCGGTACCGCGTCTTGAAAACCGGGCCTTCTTGACCTGCTCCACCACTCTGGTGTTCAATACGCGCAGCTGCCTGCTCCTTTCTGCCTCCGGTTACGCCAAGTCAACCGCGCGGATATGCAAGCGCATTGTTTTGCGGCGACGGAAATCGCACAAGACCCCGTTGCCGGTTTCCAGCGCTTGCATACGCACGACGGCAGAAACAATCGGACCCGCTCTCAACGGCGGTTGGAGCAGACGCGGCATCTTGAGAAATGCTTCGCCTGCTTGGAGCGGGCAGCTCCCCTCTGGGGGACTTCCCCTTGATTCTTTTTTGAAATCCGTTGCATCGGTTTTGCCGGGTTGATCCGGCAATCTATGATCTCCGGCTCGGGTACGAGCCGTGCACAAGACCTCTTTATAAGAGCGAGCGGTAGCCGCTCGCTGCACAAGACCATTAGTTGTTGTCGCCCACCAGTCGCCCGGAGCGGTGAGCGGAGGCCGAAGCCAGGCGTGTACGCTTGGCGAGGCGGCGATAGCGCCGGCTGACTGCCGGTTTGGTGGTCCCTCCTGATAAGGTGGGCGACCCGAGCGATAGCGAAGCCGCAGGAAAACGGCAGTCAGCCGGCGGTTAAGCCGGCGACTGGTGGGCGCATTAGTTACGCGCTAGCCCAAGTTTTGCGGGCCTTCTGGCACGCACGGTAGTTTTGGGTGGATGTAGGAATGATTCATACAGGCATTCCTACAGGCACGCTGACACCCGATAGCCCGATAGGGGACGCCGATAGGCTAGGCGGGCACCTAGATTGCAGGGGACTTGACAGATTTTACAGGTATGGTAGTGTACTTAGGTTCTTTTACAATCCATAGAGGCGAGTGCTTAGCGGACCATTGATCCTCTGAGCACTCGCCTTATTCCATGCGGCGGGTCTCTCGCCGGAGGGTTCTTCCGGCAACTTCAGAAATAGGAGAAATCGAGATGACTACCGGCTGGCACAAAATCGCTTTCCAGTGTTCACAATGTGACAAGGAGATTCCGGTGGATGAGATCCTGATGTCTGGCGCCGGGGATGTCACGTTGAAGGGTGACTGCGCAGACTGCGAGGGCGAAACCATCCTAACGATGAGCGTCATATGGATGCTTCAGCACTGCATTGAGATGGATCTGCTAAATCCACTCGAAGAGCAAATGCAAGCAACATAAGTGTGCTGGACACGCCTGCACATGCCTTAGAATTAGTCCTCGATGTTTTCGGGGGCTTTCTTTTTGGAGCATCGCCGTGCATTGTGGTCGGCTGCCCCACAGATGGAGCATGAGCGCTTTGCTTCCCGTGGCGTTCCGTCGTGCCCCAACTGCCCTAACTTTTGGTCGATGGTGTCACGCTCTTGCAGCAAGATCGTGATGGCCTGCTGGCGCAATTGTTCGGCTTGTTCTAGGATTGTCATATTAGGTTGCGCTGGCAGGTTCGGCGTGTTCATAGCAGGATTCTCGGCTTGATCGCTCCGAGGAGTGGTTTGAAAGTTCTATCCTCGTTTTCTCGCGATTACCACAAAACGATGACCCTCACGCCACCTGCGCCGGTATACTTCAAGGCGTACCGCTAATTGTGCCACCGCCCTGCCAGTCGCAGAAATAGAATCTCATCAAACGGTGGAGATTGAAAGTTGCAGGATGCGTTTGTTGCGCTGTGGTGGGTAGGGGTTAATTTAGCTAAGTTTAACTTCGAAATGAAGAAGCGGCTCGACTATCTTTCGCGCTTCTTCGGCGGTTGCAACAAAAAGGATCTGCGCCCGCGCATTCTCGAAAGGTTTGGTGACAGTTTTTTCTGAGGTCCCAAGTTCTTGGTTAAGGCGCTTCTCGATGCCCTGCCCAAACTTTTTGGCAGAATGCAAGATCTCGATAGAGTGGTCATTGTCGAGTTGGAACCCAGCCGCCCAGAGTTTCTCTTCAAGCGGCTCAAGCTCTGCTCTCAATGATTCGATCTCGCCGGCCAGCTTCTTCGCCTCGACCGGCAGGGAAGATCTGATAAGCTCCTGTTTCCTCGAACGACGAACTGTTTCGTATTTATCTCTCGCCCGTTCCCATACCGGATTGCCGTAGTTCGTAGCAAGCATCTTTTCAAATGCCGTCCGGCGTGAGTCGGAGAGTGTTGTTTCATCTTGTTTCATGGTTTTGGTAGTGTGTTTTGTCCTACCCGCCACAGTCGCAGTTCAAGAATCTCACATAAGTGTGGATGGGGGAATGGGGCAGGATACGCTTGGTGCGCTGTGGTGGGCAGGGGTTAGTTTGTCTTTAGTCGCACAAATTCCCTAGGAGCCAACTGGGAACCCCATTGGTATCCTCGGTCGTACCGACTTTTACTTCAGGAACGATTCGCGCCAGCTTTTCAGCCAATCCCCGCACGTCCGCAGGAATCAAGGAGTGAACCGTGAATTGGACCATTTGGATGCCGAGAGGCTTGAGCTTTTCCGCCAAACGGTCTCGCACATCATCGTAGATCCTGCACAATTCATCCTTAACCGCTGCAAACGCTGGCAACGGCTGAACCGCGTCTTGCTCCTCGTTCGTCTTATCCGACAAAGCCCTGACGTTGCCTAAATCCGTGGCGAGTTCTTTTGTTACTTCTTTCATGTGTGTTGTATTGATGTAAATCCTGCCCATCACAGTCGCAGTACCAGCGTCGCACAAAACCATGCCGAATGGCGCATGTCTCCTTCGCGCACGATACGCACGATGGGCGCGCACTGCGCTGGATTTCAGATGTCGAGCAGGGTATATGTTCGTTCGGAATAATCTCGCGGTGTACGGTAGACAAGATCCTCGTTCGAATCGCCGATCCAGAACATGGAGTGCTTGAAGAAAGCTGCGAGCGAAGCAAGCAGATTGGTCGCACGTGCCGCACTCGGTACTTGGACGATCACCCGGAACGTTTGGAAGTTCCATTGGCGCTCGCAGTCGGCGGTGTTATACACATCGTAATAGCGGGCAAGCTTCCTCAGGATGGACGGCTGCCCGTTTTTCAGATTGCCGATCTTTGAGCGCTCGATTTCAAGAAAGAAATGGTGGGTGTTCCTCCCGGCTTTTGCCGGGTCCGTAATTGAAAAGTATGCATCGGGATGGATGCCTCTTTTAAGATCCGATTGTCGCCAGTGAAGATCAAGGTCTTGGTTGGTGCAAAACTGTTGCAAGGAAATGTGAAAATCACTGATCGCGAGCTCGTGATCAAGGGTGCGCTGCGAATGCTCATCGAAGGTCTTGCCGCCGTATACCTTCACCCCTTTGTCGGAGAGGCCGTAGGCATAGGTAGCACCGCCGCGCGATTGATCTAGGGCGAGATAAGGAATGCGATTCACGTAGCCGGCTTTATGAAGGAGTCCAAGTGTTCGCCGGGAGGTACGCTGGTCGGACTCAGTTGGAGTCCGGCTTCTTTGTAGAGAGGCGAGTGCCTTTGTCGTCAGAACGAAAAACTCGCTGAGGATGTTGAGCGCTCGGTGCTTTGCCCATGTCATGTGGAAGTGTGGCTTCTGGTTCGGGCTTTTCTGTCTCATCCTTAGGAGTATGGGGTACCGGGGCAGATTTGGAGGCGTAGTGCTCCAACGTGCGTTTCCTGACGTATTCTGCGTTATTGGTCTTAGGGGGATTGTATGGGGGAGCAGGTGTGTTCATTACTACAGGAGGGTGGCCTGCAATTTTGTAGAGCGCCCGGAATTTCGGAAGGTTGGAAAGGTCAGTGGTGGCCGTAGCATCGCCCCAGTGTTCTTCTGTCCATTGGGTAGTGGTCGAGATATGTTTGAAGTATCTTGCATCATCGGGAGAAACGGCGAAAACAATGAATGAACCAACGTTGCCGAAGATGGATTGGCGAATCACATTGTCAAGTTGGCCAATGAATTGGTTGGCGAGCGTAAGGCGTAGGCCGTAGCCACCCGCAAAGGAGAGTATCTGGTCAAAGTCGGAAGTTTGGAAAAATTCGAACTCATCGACGTAGAGGTTGAATGGGATGCGCTTTGATTCATGGATGTGGGCTCGTTGGAATGCTGCCTGCCTGATCTTTGCAATAAGGAGGGTTGCAAAGATTTTTGTTGGTTCGGAAATTCCGCCGAGGTCGACGAGGAGTACCTTTCGCGTATCCATGACACTAGTTATATTGAGTACTGGCTCAGGGCAATCGAAAAGTTTACGAAGTGATGCGTTGCGAAGGAACGGTGTCATGCGAGTAAGTGTCGGTGCGCATTCCTTAGGATTTGGGAAGTTGCCTTGGTCCCATCGGCGGATGAGGTCAGGATCGGTTACATAAGACAGAATGAACGCGCGCCGTTGGGCGTCCGAGAGGAAGCGGTATACATCCAGAAACGTTGTGCGATTGCGTTTCGGCATTTTCGGATTTTCGTTTGCGGAAAAAAGAGTGTAAAGGAGATCGGTTAGGATAGCATCCATCAGTGGCGCGGCTGTAGCATCCATTCCGCGTGTGATGACATACTTCAAGTCGCCAACAAGCGTTTGCTTTTCGTTCTCGTCGTTTTCTGCATAATTCATGAAGTCGATAGGAATGGGGTCACGCGTCGAGAGGTAAATGCAGTCGTCTTTGCGGTGTTCCGGAATCCAATGGGCTAGAGAGTCAACGAGATCGCCTTTTGGGTCAATGACGCATCCGCCTGCGCCGCGATGGATATCATCTAGTGCGATCGAGTGGATCAGAGTTGACTTGCCGTGACGCGTTTTGCCAGGGATATAAATATGTTGGTTGCGGACGGAATCAGGAATTGAAGGGGGTGCTAGTTGTGAAGGTGGAGGTTCTATGCGCACAATCCATTCCTCGGGAACAAGCATTTTGATGATGCCAGGTAAATTGTGATTTCCTTGTCTAAGTTCCTTGAAAATACGGCTGTAGACATACTCGGTATGGTCGACGAGGTTTCTATGGATGGCGGTGCCGTAGGGTGTGGGCGTTCTTTGCTCGACTATACGGAGTGGGCGACCACAAGCGTCGCAAAAATTGGCATTGGCTAAGAAAGAAACTGTAAATAGCTTTCCACATTTAGGGCAATACCAACCTTCAGATTGTAATTCGACATAGGACATTGACACTGCTTTTCGCCGCCCGTCCTTACAATAGTAACCCGTTAGGGCGAGCGCAGCGACGGGCAGTCTCCGCGTACTTGCGCCCGATAGGGTCTGACGAAGAGTGATAACGATGAGGAAGAAAGGGAGAATTGCCCGTCGGTAGACGAGGGACGGACGGCGAACCGGCAAAGCTCGCTAGAGATAAGGAAATGCGGGCGTTATGGCTTTTGGCCGCGCGCCCGCGCGAATTTTTTTGCGTACCTGTCGGGGATATGCGAAGGTACTTGAACATAAATGCCTTGAGATGTTATCATACATCACCTCTTGCCTTTAAAGGGCAAGGGGGACGGCAGGAAGGTCCGCCCAGCGGTACCAAGTGTCGGCTTCTCGTGATTCGCTGATAAGGCGAGTTGGTAGAAAGCGAGAAGAGTATGTTGCTCAGTAGAAAAGAAGCCGCCGGCGAGCTCGGGGTCAGTCCCGATTCGATTACCAGGCTCAACAAGAATGGAGAGCTGAAGGGGATCGAGTTCCCGAAGATGGGAGGCCGCGGCAAGAACGTGAAGCGGATGTACGAGAAGGAAGAGATCGAGAGGTTCAAGATCTACTGGTCATCCGTGAAAAAAGGAGGGAGGGGATAGCCCCTCCCTTTTTCATTTCTTCACGAGCGCGAGTTGAGGCTTCCATGTACTTTCCAAAGCTGCATCGAGAGCGTCCTGGCGCGTCCTGATCCATTGTGAATAATGTTTCATCACTATGGCGGGGCTGTTGCCCAAGATGGCTGCTACGTTCTCCACTGATACCCCTTTGGTGAGCAAATCTGCCGCCAAGGTATGACGAAAGCGGTGGGGATGGTCAGGGACGATCTTCAAGTTCTTACAGATTGCTTTGATGCGTTTTCTCCATGCATCGGAAGTGCTATGAGGGTGGATGGATTCGCCCCGGAGAAAAAAATAGCCGCCTTTCAGTGGGAGGGATTTCAGTAGAGAAACAAGGTTGGGCGGGACTAGGATGCTGACCGGAGTTCCAGCCTTAGTAGTGTACAGATGAACGCGTGAACCCGACAGATGCGACACTCTGAGGAGTGCGGTGTCGCCGATTCTAAGACCCGTATGACGAAGTGTAAGGAGAAAGGCAAGCTCCCGGTCGTTTTTCGCTTGGGCGAGGATGTTTTGGATTTCTTGTTCACTGAAGGGGAGGCGAGGGTTTGGGTTTACCTTTATCTTGAGCGTTTTTGCTTTCGCGGGGTTCTTCGTGATCCAGTCGTTTTCGATGCAGAACGCGAAGAACGTTCGGAGGTGGCCGAGTTCTTTGGAAGCTGTGAGTGGAGATAATTTCCAACCTGCTCTAAAGCGGCGTACATGCTCACCCGTAAGCTCAGCAAGTCGTTGGAGTCCGGGTAGGCTCCCGAGTTCCACAAAATCGTTAAGTCTGGTTTCAAGAGTTCGATACTTCGAGAGAGTCTTCGGAGTGAGATTGCGTTGCTCGCAGTTCTCGATAAACGCGGCGAGCGCGTCCTTGATGGTGATGCCTTTCGGTTTTTCTTGGGGTGGTTTGATTCCATCTTCAAGTCGGCGTTTTAGTTGCTCCGCCCGCTCGAAACTTCTGGTCTTGAGCGTCTTTCGGTAGGGCTTCCCTTCGAGCGTTCCGGTCGCCCACAAGGGACACCGGCACTGCTTGCTTACGCGGTCGGGCGCGTACTTGCACTTCTCCCGATGCCTGCGGTAGATGGAGAGCACTAACCCCACTGTAGATCAAAATCGTGTACAGGCAAATACGCAGGATGCGAATTTGCTGATTCTAAACCAGATAATCTGGCGGAGAGAGAGGGATTCGAACCCTCGATAGAGTTTCCCCTATACACGCTTTCCAAGCGTGCGCCTTCAACCACTCGGCCATCTCTCCGGGGTGTCGAGGAACGTTTTGCGCAGGCAGAACCGCCCGCGACAATTCAGTCTAACACGGGCGCGGCTGCGCGCTGCGGCGGCTTGCTACCATGGTCGGGCTATGCTTCTGGATGGTCTCGATCGGCGCGATTGGATACGATTGGTCGCGGTGCTGTCGGCGGCTTCGGCCAGTGAGGCGCAGGCTCCTCCAAGCCAAACCCCGGCCGCTCCGCCCGCTCGCGTAACTAAGGAAATGCTGCGTGGCGCGCTGCAGCTGATCGGGCTGGATTTTACCGACGCGCAGGAAGCGATGATGTTGCCGGGGCTGAATCGAGCGCTGACTGGTTATGAAGCGCTGCGCAAGATCGATGTGCCGCTCGACACCGAACCTGCCACGCGATTTTATCCAACCAAGCCGGCCGCGAAGCCCGCGAAGTTTTCTCCGACCATCGAAAAGTCCAAGAGTTTCGCGTCGATCGAGGATTTGGCGTTCGAACCGGTGACCACGCTGGCGGCGCTGCTCAAGGCCCGGAAAATTTCCTCGACAGATCTCACCAAGCTGTACCTGGAGCGGCTGAAGAAATATTCGCCCAAGCTCCTGTGCGTGATCACGCTGACCGAAGAGCTCGCACTTCAGCAAGCGGCCAAGGCTGATGAGGAGATCAGGCGCGGCCATTACCGCGGTCCGCTGCACGGAATTCCGTGGGGCGCGAAGGATCTTTACTCGGCCAAAGGAATCAAGACCACCTGGGGCGCGGAGCCGTATCAGGACCAGGTGTTCAACTACAACGCCACCGTGGTGGATCGCCTGGAGCAAGCCGGCGCCGTGCTACTAGCCAAGCTGTCGATGGGCGCACTGGCGCAAGGCGGGTTGTGGTTCGCCGGCATGACCAAGAATCCGTGGAACACGGAGCGCAGCTCCAGCGGTTCGTCGGCGGGATCGGCTTCATCCACATCCGCCGGATTAGTTGGGTTTTCGCTCGGCACGGAAACACTGGGTTCCATAATTTCGCCTTCCACCACCTGCGGTGTCGTGGGATTGAGACCGACTTATGGCCGCGTGAGCCGCTACGGCGCGATGGGCTTGAGTTGGACCATGGACAAGCCTGGACCCATCTGCCGTACGGTGGAGGATTGCGCGCTGGTCTTGCAGGCGATTCACGGACCGGACGGGAAGGATCTCGCGGTAGTGAATGCTCCTTTCGATTGGCAGCCGCAGCTTGGTCTCGCCCGGCTTCGCATCGGCTATCTGGAGGCCGATTTCGAACGTGCATCCAAGGATTCGAAGCCGATCTACGACCAGGCGCTGGCCGATCTGCGCGCTGCCGGCGCGAAACTGGAGCCGGTGAAGCTTCCTGATTTCGAAGCACAGCCGTTGCGGATCATTTTGGAAGCCGAGGCCGCCACCGCTTTCGACGATCTTACGCGCAATGGCGGCGTGAACCAGTTGAAAGGCCAAAGCCCTGGCGATTGGCCGAACGCGTTTCGAACGGCGCGTCTGATCCCAGCCGTGGAATATATTCGCGCACAGCGAGCCCGGACATTGTTGATGCATCGCATGGATACGTTTATGGCGGATTGGGACGTGCTGGTCTCGCCGCCGTTTGGCGGGCTTCTACTAGTGACGAATCTCACCGGCCATCCGCAAATCGTCACTCCCTGCGGCTTCGTCAATGGACTGCCGCAGGGCTTGGTATTCACGGGAAAATTGTATGAAGAAGGCGGGCCAATGCGGGTGGCGATGACGTTCGAGAAGGCCACCAAATGGCACACTATGCATCCAAAGTTGGAAGCATAAATAGCGCTTGTGTTTTCGCCCAATGTCACTTGGTTTCCCCTCTAGGAACAGGAGCGGGGTGGGTGGGACGGGGCCATGCCCTGCCAGGTGCAAACGGCGGACGAATCGATGGTTTGCTTTTCTCCAGATCCCGGCAGGGCATGGCCCTGCTCCACTGGCTCTTGATCCTGGAATAACTAGCAACATTGGGCACTTGGGAGCCCGTCAAACAGGGTTATCATCAAGATATGAGCGCGCTGTATCGCGAGCACGCTGCTCCCGAGCGGCTTCGGCCGTACGTGGAATGTTTCTGGTCCATCGAACCAGGCGAAGCGCTTACCGACTATCCGGTTCTGCCCGATGGCTGTGTCGATATCGTATATTCGCCCAGCGCCGGTCCCCAGATAGTGGGCACCATGACGAGCGTGCAGCGATTTACGCTAGCGGCTGGTCAAATTCAAATCGGTGTGCGATTCCGTCCGGGAATGGCTCCGGGATTTGTGGGAGCGCCGGGGCGGGAAACTACGGACCGGCTATTACCGCTGGACGACGTTTGGGGACAGAAGGGACGCGAATTGGGCGCGCGCATGGGGGAAGCGAAATCGGCCGTGCAATGTATGGCGCTGTTGGAAGCGAACTTAATAGCCGAGTCGGATCCCAATATCGTCCAGAAGATGTCAGCCTACATCGTCGATTGCAGCGGTCAGGTTCGCGTGGATGATCTGGCGTTCGACGCCGCCCTGAGCGCACGGCAGTTGCGGCGTCTTTTCCTGGAAGAAATGGGGCTCACACCCAAGCATTTCTGCCGCGTGATCCGATTCCGGCATAGCCTTCCGCGATTGCGCTCCGCCAGACGCGGGGATTGGACCCAGGTGGCGCTGGACTGCGGCTACTATGACCAAGCCCACTTCATCAACGAGTTTCGCGAGTTCAGCGGCTACACTCCGGGCGAATTTGCGGCGCTGCCGCGGTGACCGTTTTTTCCAATCGCCCCTGATCCACGCCGGATACGATAGCCCTATGAAGATCACACCAATTTTGATTGTTGATGAAATCGAGCCGTCGCTCGACTTCTGGGTAGCGAAACTCGGCTTTGAGAAAACAGTGGAAGTTCCCGAAGGTAACAAGCTGGGCTTCGTGATCCTGCAAAAGGAAGGGACCGAGGTGATGCTGCAATCTCGCGCCAGCGTACGCAAGGATGCAGGCCCCACGGTGGCCGATAAGATACTCGCATCCGGCTCCCATCTTTACATCGAAGTGGATAGCTTCAGCGACGCTCTCGCAAGGGTGAAAGGCGCCGAGGTACTGGTTGCGGAGCGGACCACTTTTTACGGGATGCGCGAGATTTGGGTGCGTGAACCGGGAGGGAACGTGGTGGGATTCGCAGCGCGGACGGCGCAGTAAAAAGTACCCGGATCGCTTAGCGCGCGCGCCCGCTAAGTTACAATAAAAGCAGGGAAATTAGGCGCAGCGCGAATTGGCGAATTGATTGCAGTATCGCGCTGTGGGAAGTATGCGATTTTTCCTGTTGTTGGCAGCCGCCCTGCCGCCTGTCGCGATGTCGTGCCGCGCGGCTACCGTTCACCCACCCGATCCGAAGGAGATTGTCCAGCGGTCCGTACTAGCAATTGAAGCCGATTGGAGTCTGGCTCCGGGTTATTCTTTCCAAGAACGCGATGTGGAAAGCAAGCATGACGCGCCATCCACGGTAAGAACTTACGAAGTAGTGATGCTTGACGGGGCGCCCTACAATCGCCTGATCGCGATTGACGATCGACCGCTTTCGGCCGGCGATCAAGCGGAAGAAGCTCGCAAGCTGCGGGTCGAGACCTTCAAACGGCAGCATGAATCCAACCGCGAACGCTCGAAGCGAATCGCGAAATATGAAAAAGAAAGGCGCCGCGACCATGCCATGCTGATGGACATGGTAGACGCCTTTGATTTCCAACTGGTTGGAGCAGAAACCGTCAATGGGCACGCCTGCTGGGTTCTGGATGCGCGTCCCAAGCGCGGCTATCAACCCAAGGATCGTGAGACCAAAGTTCTGGCCGGTATGCGCGGGCAACTTTGGGTGGACCAGGGCCAGTATCAATGGGTGCGCGTGAAAGCTGAGGTATTCAAGCCGGTCAACTTTTTCGGATTCATTGCGAAAGTGGGACCGGGCACTTCGATTTTGTTAGAGCAGGAGCCGATTGCGGACAATCTCTGGCTTCCGAAGCGTTTCAGCATGCATGTGAAAGCTTCGGCCCTTGGATTTTTAGACGAGAGCTCGACTGACGACGAAACCTATCGCGAGTATAAGCTGATCCCGAAAACGTCAGCGGGGTTGAGCAGCTTACCAAGCCGCGACCATTAGAATCCGAGAAAATTCAAGGGCACCGACTCCCTCACGGTCGCGGTTCGGCTTCGTTACTGAACCGCGACCGTAAGGGAGCCGGTGCTTAGCGGCCTATTATTTCCCTAGCCCTTACAAAAACAGCTCGAAACATCTCCGCCGTTAATTTCCCCGTCGAAGTGTTCTGCTGACTCGGATGGTAAGAACTGATCAGCGCAGGCTGGCCAGGCCCGGTATTATGCTCAAGGTCGTGAGCAAAGACGAAATCCGCGCGGCGCGCAATTTTTTCTGCATCGCGCAGGATGCGGAGGTACCCGTCGAACGCCAACTTACCCAGCGCGATAATCACCCGCACATCCTTCAGCAATTCCAATTCGCGCTCCAGATAAGGACGGCAATTGCGGATCTCTTCGGGAAGCGGTTTGTTCTCCGGTGGAGCGCAGCGAACAGTAGCGCTGATGTAGGCATCGATCAGCGTGAGACCGTCGTCGCGGGAAACGCCGGTAGGCTGCGATGCAAATCCGGTTTCGTACATGATCTTGTACAGGAACACGCCCGAGCTGTCGCCCGTAAAAACTCTGCCTGTACGGTTAGCGCCGTGCGCCCCGGGCGCCAAGCCAATCAGGAGCAACCGCGCGTGCGGATCGCCAAAGCCTGGCACCGGTTTCGCCCAGTAATCGCAATCCCGGTAAGCGCGGCGCTTTTCGCGCGCAATGCGGGCGCGGTATTCCACCAGGCGTGGGCATTTGTGACATGCAACAATCTTGCGATTCAGGATTTCCAGAGCCTGCATTTGAGGATCTGGTTTTATGCTACACGTTTTATGCTATCGGGAAACTTCGATGCTCATGTTTTCGAGTGAGGGATCAATGGAGCTGAGATCGGCCGCGTTCTTGGCTAGAATTGTGCTGATAAAAAGCGGAACAATTTCCGGATCCCGCCACCCTCGGCGGACTTCTTCTTCCATCAACGTGAAGGCCTGTTCCTGAGAAAGGGCCGGCTTGTACGGCCGCTCGGTGATGAGTGCGTCGTAGATATCAGCCACTTGCAGAATGCGCGCCAGCAGCGGAATATCTTCGCCGGCTAAACCGTCCGGGTAGCCCGAGCCATCCCAGCGCTCATGATGATTCCGGATGATCGGCAGCACCGGCCACAGGCTCTTCATCGGCTGGCAAATTTCCTCGCCGCGGATAGGATGGCTGCGCATCACCTCCCACTCCTGCTCCGAGAGCAAGCCTTGCTTGAAGAGAATCGCATCGGGAATACTGATTTTGCCGATGTCATGCAGATATCCGCCGCGATAGAGAGCAGTGAGGTCGGCATGCGAAAGCCCCAGCGCCTCGCCCAACATCACTGAAGCAACTGCCAGGCGCTGGCAATGCTGGCCGGTATAAACGTCGCGTTGTTCCACGGTTTGTGCCAACGCGAACAGAATGGTTTCGGCCTCCTCTAACGAGTCAATGAGAGCCTTATTGCGCAGCATGGCGCGTATGCGCGTTCGCACCACCGCTGGATGCAACGGCTTAATCAGGAACTCGTCGGCGCCGGAGGAGATTCCCACGATTTCGTTTTCCACGCCCTGCACATTGGTGATCATCAGGACGGGAATCAATTGAGTCCGCCGATCAGCTTTCATCCACCGGCATAGCTCCGGCCCGCTCATTTCCGGAAGCATCAGGTCGAGAATAACCAGGTCAACTTTTTCGGACTGCAGCAGCGCCATCGCTTCGGAGGCTTTGCGGGACTCCAGCATTCTATACGGTGCGGTCTTGAAGATAGCTTTCAGCAGCCTGCGATTGATCTCTTCACTGTCGACGATCAGGATGGTGGAGGGTGGGCCGCTATGTTCCTCCGCTTCAAAGAAAGCCACTGGCGGAGCGGGTCTAACCCCGAATGAAGGGGGCGTTAGTGTGGTCTTCGCCAGCATGCGGAGCAGAGCCGGGTCGCGAGCCTCAAAACCATCTATCGTCAGAAATGTTGAAAGGTTTAACAACGATGGGAGCGGGCTGCCGCGCGTTTGCTATTGAAAATAAAGGAGTATTTGGTTCATGGCCGCGAATGAACGCGGATGAACGCAAATAAGACAAACGCGTTCATTCGCGTTAATTCGCCGCCGGAATCTCTTAGCGCTTTGGTAGCCTTGCCAGGATCTGTGTGACGTACTCCAGGGTCTCGGGAATGGCCGGCACTCCCCCCTCGCGATCCACACGCCCGGAGCCTGCGTTGTAGGCGGCCAGGGTGAGGGCGACGTCGCCCTTGTATTTGGCGAGCAGTTGCTTCAGCAGTTTCGTCCCAGCCTCCACGTTTTGCTTGGCATTAAAAGGATCACCGACACCGAGTTCGTCAGCCGTCTCGGGCATCAGTTGCATCAAGCCTTGAGCGCCCTTGGAAGATACCGCGCAGGGCCGGTTGCCGGACTCCTGGCTGATCACCGCGCGGATCAGATCGGTTTTTACGCCTTGCTCCTTCGAATTCTTCTCAATCAATTGTTCCAGCTCGGCCGTAGCCATCGGATCACAAGGAGGCGGAACGAAGCGGCCTGCCGCCATCCCATCCACCCACGGGACAGTGAAGAAAGTGCCGGGTACCGCAGGCTTGCCGGTCACGGATGTCACTTGTTTCAGAACCGAAGCGCGCTGTTTCTCGATGGCAGAAGCCATCGTAGTGCGGGCGGGTTCTGGCGTTACGGGCGCGGGCGCTGCGGGCGCGGGTACGGATTGCGCCGATAGCATGCCAGAAAACGCAAAAATAACCAAGATCCGTCTCATCCCAATCTTCTATCGGCGGTTTGCCCGAAACCCTGAATAGCGACGGCGGTATAGTGGAGCTTTCCGGTGCAGAATGCAGGCGTTACGAGCAGCTTTACGCAACGAACCAGGGGTGGCGCTGGACGCCGCCGCCCTCGAGATGGCAGCTATCGAACGGCCTGGCTTGGACTCCGCGCCCTACCTGGAAACGCTGGACCGTATTGCCTCCGAGCTGGACACGCGCCTGGCCGGCCACTCCCGCGCTGACGGCCGCAGGTTCATCCGCATCGCGAACCAGTATCTTTTCGAAGAGCTGGCTTTTCGGGGAAATGACAGCAACTACTACGATCCGGCCAATAGTTGCTTGGATGCCGTGTTGGATCGGAGAATCGGAATTCCGATCACTCTATCGGTGGTTTATATAGAGGTAGCGCGCAGGCTGGCGCGGCCGGTTTTCGGAATTGGCCTGCCTGGACATTTCGTGGTGCAATACTCGGACCTCGAATACTCGACATACATCGACCCTTTCCACGCGGGAAAACTTCTTACCGTGGACGATTGCAGCCAACTAGCCCACGCGATCACGGGTGTGGAGTTGTCCAGGGAGCCTTCTACGCTAGCGCCAGTCAGCAACCGCTATATTCTGGTCCGGATGCTGAACAATCTACGCTCAGCTTATTTCCGCGCGAAACAATTCGGGAAGGCCGCCCAGGTGATGGATCTGCTGGTGGAAGCATTCCCCGACAACGCCGACTACTACAAAGCGCGCGGCGTAGCCCGCCTGCATCTGCGCGAATTTGTGGCAGCCAAGAGCGATCTGGAAAAGTATCTAAAATGCTCGCCGAAGGCGGAAGACCGGGCGGAAATTACGAGACAGCTCGAAGCTATCCATCGCTGGCTGGGGCGCCTCAACTGAGGCGCCCTAGCCAGCGGTTGTTCAGTTATTCGGTTGTTCGGTTATTCCGTTGAAGGATGCCGAAACTCTTGAACCAAAGCTGAGGAACGCGAACCGAATAACTGAGTAACCGAAGAACGAAGCCCGGATCAATAGAGGCGAACGCCTCTTGGACCGGGCTTCCTAGTAGCATGCACCGTATCCAAAAACCGCACTTTGTTCGGATTCGAGGTCATCACCACCGAATGCGTCCGGTAACCGTCCCCGAAAAACCGGACGCCTTGCAGCAGGTTGCCGGGCGTGACTCCGCAGGCCACGAAGATGATTTGCTTGCCCGGCGCTAGATCTTCGGCGCGGTAAACTTTGCGCGAGTCCGTGATGCCCATGCGCGCCATGCGCTCCTCCTGCTCGGGATTCGCAGCCACTAGACGCCCCACCATGTCGCCATGCAGGCAGCGCAATGCGGCGGCCGTGATGACACCTTCGGGAGCGCCACCAATTCCCATCACGGCATGGACACCAGTGCCTCGCACGGCGGCGGCGATGCCGGCGGAAAGGTCACCGTCACCAATTAGACGAATCCGCGCTCCGGCTTCTCGAATATCTGCGATCAGCTTTTCGTGGCGCGGGCGATCCAGCACGATCACCACCAGATCCATCACATGCCGTTCCAGCCGTCGCGCGATGGCCCGCAGATTATCCACCACCGGAGCATCGATATCCAGAGCGCCGCGCGCGGCCGGGCCGGCGATGATCTTCTCCATGTAGCAATCCGGCGCGTGCAGCAACCCACCGGCTTCAGAAGCCGCTAATACGGCGATGGAATTGGCAGCTCCCGTGGCGCACAAATTGGTGCCTTCCAAAGGATCCACTGCGATATCGATGGCCGGAAATTCCACGCCGTCAGGCGGGGGCGCGCCCACCGGCTCTCCGATGTAGAGCATGGGTGCTTCGTCCCGCTCGCCCTCGCCAATCACGATGTTGCCTGCGATCGGCACAGTCTCGAAGGCCCGCCGCATGGCCTGGACCGCGGCTTGGTCGGAGCCTTTGCGATCCCCTTGGCCCATGGTCCGCGCCGCGGCCACCGCGCCTTCTTCCACCACACGCGTCAGTTCGAAAGCCAGGTGCTGCTCAAGATCGATCGCCCACGGATTCTTGGAACCTGCCATAGCCCGAACGATCATAACACGCCATTCACAAACCCAAGCGATCCAGCTTGTCCTTCTCGTAATCGCCGTCTTCTCCTGGATAACGCAGCTTGCCTTCGAACTTGCCGGACTCTTTCGCGAGCGCCCAGATCAGGCTCTCGCCAGCCGGGACCGTGCGCGGAGCATTCTGAAACACCGAGTCCTGATACGCGGCCTGCGCGGAGATCAATTTCCAACCCTTCGCTTCGAACATGCTCAGCACATCGTCCAGGAACAGGCTATTCAGCAGCGTGTAGTGCAGCAGGATGGTGTGCGAGATGCTCCGGCCAGTCAGGTTGCGCGCCAGCCCATCGTAGTAGGTTGCGCGATCCCACAAATGCTCCAGGTATGGATCGCGGTACGGCTTTGTATCCGCCGCCGGATTCTGTTCCAGGCGCGCTCGCAGCCGTTGATCGTAATACCAGTCAGACGCGTCAATAGTGACGTGCCCGTTGCGGTAACCGTGCTTCGTCAAGAAAGCGCGCATCTGATCCCGCTTGGCCGCCGTGTCACCCTCTTTGAGAAACGGAAAGCGGAACATCTTCTCGAAACCGGAAAGTCCGCGGATGAATTGTTCGCCGCGCAGCACGTCGGCGCTGAAGGTAGCAAAACTCACGTCCGGATCGTTGTACGACAAGTGCGAATAAGTGTGATTGCCGATCAAATGACCAGCGTCGTTCCAAGAGCGGACCAGCCGGCGGCCGGTCTCATCATCCACATTTTGGCCACAGATAAAGCCTGCCGCTTTTAGATTGGAATGCCGCGCCAGCGCGTCCAGTATCTTCCGGTTTGCCTGCTCAGCGCCGTCTTGCGGAATCTGCTTCCAGGCGAAATCGTCAATTGTAATGGCGATTTGCGGTTGGGGCGCCTTCGTGGCCGCGATCGCAGCCGCCGCCATTCCCGCAGTGAACGCCCGGCGGCTGATTACGCGCGTCAAGCCTCGACTTTAGCATGAACCTCAGCCGCTTTCCGGTACAGTAGAAATGAAAGAGAGCACCTTTGGCCGGCCTCTATCCAATCCTGATTGGTCTATTTTTGCTCACGTTGCTGGGCGCTTTCGCGGGAATGCGGCTGGCCGAAATTCCGTCTGTTTCGCGCCGCGTTCTGCCATTCAGCGGAGGGCTGCTGGTGGGTATCGCGCTGTTTTGGATCCTTCCTGAAATCGCCGAACGCGATGGTTGGCTGGGAGGAAGCGCGGGTCTGATTGCCGGATTTTCGCTGCTATTTCTGATTGACCGGTACTTATATCCGGTGTGCCCCACCTGCTCCCACACGCACCAGCATGCAGAATGCGGCGAGAGCCTGCACGGATTCGCCGCGCCGTTGCTGATTGCCTCCGGACTCCACAGTTTTTTCGATGGCTGGAGTTTGGCTGTTTCGCAACAAAAGGGCTTCGAGGGCCTCAGGGTTGCGTTTCTGGCCGGTATCGGCGTCCACAAATTGCCGGAGGGCCTGGCACTCGGCGCGCTCTTGATAGCGGCTCTCGGCACTGAACGGCGTGCGATGCTCGGCGCGACGGCGGCGCAATCCATGATGCTCGGGGGAGGCGCGGTGGCGATGCTGCTGGCCGATCGTCTGGCGCCACAATGGACCATTGCGTTCTTATCCGTGGCTGCAGGAGCATTTGTGTACCTGGGCTATCACGCGGTGGACAGCGAGTATCAGCAGAGAGGCTTCCGGACGGCCTGGATGCCGGCTCTGACCGGCGCCGCGGGCGCGGCAATCCTGCGTGTGGTTGTGCCCGGAGTCTGAACCGCGTGCGTTACCGAGCCGCGACCGTAAGGGAGTCGGTACCGTTTGCTGACCGGTCGCTTACGCTCGCGGTTCGGAAGCCCCCGGCCGCCGTTTGTGCCAGTCCGTTTTCTCCTGGAAGAATTTTCCAAGCGTCAGCAGCAGGTTCTCAGAAAAGGGCCGGCCCACCAGTTGAATCGCTATCGGCATTCCATCCGCAAAACCACACGGCAGCGAGAGCGCTGGCAGTCCCGCTAAATTGCCCGCGGGGATCAGCGCCGTGAGCCCGCGCTCCTTGGGCGTGGGACGGTCACTCGATGGGCGATCCAGCGGCTGCGTGATTTTCGGCGCTGGCGCGAGTCTCGACGGAGCCAGCAGCACGTCGATGTCGTCAAACAGAGTGCGCATCCCCTCCTGCATCAGGCTCCGGATACGCATAGCCTTTAAATAATCCTTAGCTGTAATTTCGAGACCGGCCTTCAGCCCGGCGATTTGCTTCTGATCGGCCAACTGGTCCACATTTCCGCTTTGAATGAGCGGCTCAAAAATCGACGAGGCTTCGGATGAAATGATGGTGCCGATCACCGGGCCATAGGGAAACTCCGGGAGCTTGGTCTCAACTAATTGCACGCCCAAAGAGCGCACCGTTTCGATCGCCTTGGCGAAATCGGGACGCCCGGCCGGGTCCGCCCATTCCGCGAAGTCTATGGGAGCGAATCCTACCTTAACCTCTTTCAGATCGCGGGCGAATTGCGGCGCGTAATAGAAACTCTTTCCAGCCGATGCCGGATCTTCCCCATCCGCGCCCGCTATTTCGTGCAGCACCAACCCGCAATCTTCGGCGGACCTGCACAGCGGCCCAATCTTGTCCAACGTCCACGAAAGCGCCATCGCCCCGTGGCGGCTAACTAATCCATAAGTTGGACGCAGCCCTGTGACACCGCAAAAAGCCGCGGGCGTCAGGATCGATCCAGATGTCTCCGAACCCAGCGCATACGTAACCAGCCCGGCGGCCACAGCGATTCCCGAGCCGCTCGACGATCCTCCGGACCAACGCGTCGGATCCCACGGATTCAGTCCCGGCCCGGTGAGTGATGCGCTGGCGTAGCGGTAGCTGGGCCCTCCGGCGAGTTCCACCATGGCCAGCTTCCCGGCCAAAATGCCGCCGCCCTTGATCAACTTCTTCAGCACCGTGGCGTCGTAATCGAACACCTGGCCGGCATACGGCTTGGCGCCCCAAGTGGTGGGATGTTTCGCGTACGCCAGCAGATCCTTGGCGCCGAATGGAATCCCTTGCAGCGGTCCGCGATAGCGCTCGCGCTTGAGATCGCCATCCACGTCCTTCGCGGCTTTCACCGCCTTGTCGCGTAATGACAAGGCCAGCGCGTTATACCGCGGCCCCAACTGTTCCAGGCGGCCACAAAAAGCCTTGGCCAGCTCAACGGCGGAAAACTCCTTGGCCTTAAGCTTCTGGTTGATTTCGGTGATGCTGGCGAAGAAAATGTCGTCCGGTATGGAGGCGGCCATTCGAATCCTTTACGCTCTGAAATGCACGGCCGGTTCGGTGGACATCGGCAAATCGAACTTGGCCAGTTGCTGGGAAGTTTGCTGGATCGCGTCCTTGACCGCTTTCAACTCCTCATCGGGATTGGAAGGCAAGGGCGCCGGCGCTTGCGCCAGCAAGACGGCCGACGTTGAGACCGCCAAAGCGAGTTCGCGGCGGGTGAGCTTCGTTTCTCGTTTCTCGTTTCTCGTTTCTCGTTCTTGGGACATTTGGGTCTATTATAGGTTGTTCGGCTGCGCGAACGGAATAACCGAATAACTGAATAACCGAACAACCGGAAGCGTTGGCGCTAGAAACCGGTCGCTAGCGCTTCCATAGCGGCTTTCTCCATGACAGACCGTGGCGCCGACGATCCCGTCCAGATTTCAAATTGCCGGGAGGCTTGTTCCAGGAACATTTGAAGGCCTGAGATCACGGTCAGCCCTTGCTCGGTGGCGCGGCGCAGCAAGGCTGTCTGGAGCGGGTTGTACACCATGTCGAAGACCAACTCAGCGGGAAGTGAATCCGGAAAGAAGCATCCGTCCACGTGTGGATACATGCCGAGCGGCGTGGCATGCACCAAGGCGTCGAACTTGCGCGCTAGGATTTGTTCACGCAGCAGAGGCTCCGCGCCGCAAGCCTTGGCGAGCGATCGCACGCGATCCGGATTGCGGCCGACAATAGACACTTTCGCTCCGCTCGCCACCAGCGCATACGCCGCCCCGCGAGCCGCGCCGCCATTGCCGACCAAAAGAACGGATGATTTCGGAAGCCGCAACTTGCGCGCCAGCGGAATGGTGATGGCTTCGGCATCGGTGTTGGTGCCCCGCCATTTTCCTGATTTTCGCCAGATGGTATTCACCGCGCCAATGCGGCGCGCCAGTGGATCCACAACATCCAAATAGCGCAGGACTTTTTGCTTATGCGGTATAGTCACGCTGAAACCGGCCACTGGCAATTTTTCAGCCAGGATAAAAAAATCCTTCAACTGCGTCCCTTGCACCAGGAACGGCAAATATACGGCATCCAGCCGATGCGACTGGAACGCTCGATTGTGAACGGCGGGTGAAATGGAGTGGCGCACTGGATCGGCAATGACGCCGTAAATCTTGGCGGAGTGAGTAAACTTCTCAGCGCGATACAAGTGTCGCAACAACCGGGCGCTCACCTGGCCGCTGGCGGTTCCTTCCGAAGCGTTGGGCGCGGCGTAGGTGAACAATCCTCCCCACGCGGTGGATAACACACGCGTAGGAAAGCCGGCTTCTCCCATCGCCAGCACGACCAACGGCGTCCGTGGATGCGATTTCGTGAGCGAAAGCACGCGGTAATTGTCGGACGGTTTGCGCGCGGTGGTGACAATCTTATAACCATCCGCCGGAATGCGCAGCATGCGGCGCAGCACCACTTCCGGCGACGGCGTGCCGTCGTAGTTGTGATAGGAAAGGATCAGGCGCGCCTGATTGCGAAAGACGTCCAGGCCGCCCCCCGCGTTCTCCGCGCTTTCAATCTCCACATCCACGGCGCTAGCCCCGGCCTGGATGGCGGCGCTCAACAGCCGGAACTGCTCCTCCACGCTGCCGTTGTATTTTCCGTGATTCTGATGACGGCGGCAGGTGGCCAGGATGCAGCAATCCGGATGCGCCGCGAGAAACTTCCGGATCACCCCGATGCCCTGCTCCGGCGTGGCCAGGTGATCCAGCCGGAATTCGAAAAATGATTCTCCGGCATCCGCTTCGCGGCGGGCATGTTCGATGAGCTTCTGCGCATCCGGAAAGCCCATCGCGATGCAGATACGCGGAAAAGAAATTGAATGCGGCATGGCTGCGGGAGGGACACAGGATAACATACTGCCGGCTCGGGGCTAGGGACCCGGGACTGGGGACTGCGAGCACTCAGGAGTCCCTAGCCCCGAGCCCCCAGCCCCGCAGCGGGCTTTCCAAGCTTCCAGAACGGGAATTGGCTCCGCAATCTCGATCCGCGCACACCCGGCGCTCTGAAAGCCCAGCGCGCGCTCAAGATCCCCGATCGGAGCGTGGCATTTGATCTTCAGGCGGTCGCGCGAATGGCTTAACAATAGAGCGACATCTTCCAGCTTGCTGGTGCCGATGTAGTCGGCGCCCGCGCGGCGTGCGATCCGGCACGCGATGATGTTCAGCTCCTCGGTGAGAAATTCACTTTCGAGGTTCACTTTCAGCAACGCGCCGGATTGGTGGCAAGCCTCGGCCATTTGCAGCAGCTCGGTCTCGAGATATTGAAACTGGCGGGATACCAGCTTGCCGGTGTTCATCACGGTGTCGATTTCCTGGACGCCGCGCCGCAACAGATCCCGAGCCGCGTAGGTCTTTGCGGCGGTGGTTGAATATCCATGCGGAGAATCGGCCAGCGAGCCCAGCTGCACCCCTGAGCCGGCCATCCAACGCGCTGCCAGATCCACATCCGAGGGGCGAACGATCACACTCGCGACAGCATGCTGCTTGGCGAGCTCACACCCACGCGCGACATCCGCTTCCGAAAGCTGGGTGCGAGTCAGCGCGTAGTCGATCAGCCCGGCGAGATCGGCTGAGATCGGTTCTGGAATTTCGGAATTGCTCAATTTCGTTTGCGCTTGGAGGCGGCGCTCACCGGGAGGCCCAACAGTTTCAACTGCTCTTTGGCTGAAGCTGCAATTTCAGAGTCAGGGTACTTGGTATATACGTCGCGAAATTCGCGCGCAGCCGAATCCCGTTTATTCATTTTCAACAGGCTCATGCCCTTCAAATAGTGGGCATCGGGCGTCTTGGAGTTGCCGGAATATTGTTCCAGCACCGCGTCGAAAGCCTGCACCGCGTTCTCATAGTCACCTTTGCGATAGTAGATGTCGCCGATGTAGTATTGTGCATTTGGCGCGAGCTCCAGCTTCGAGAAATACTTCACATAGTCCGAGAATTCCTGCAGAGCGAGGTCATATTTCTGACCCCTGTAATCGCGGAAGGCGTTGGTGTAGGTCTCCCCGGCCGACATACCGGCGGGTGGGCCGGAGGGTGCCTGAGTGGTGGTCCCGATGTCGCCGGAATTCGGTGTTGTGCCGGGCGCAGGCGCTGGCGGACGCTGCATGGTGTTGATCAGGTTCTGCAGGTCAGCCATCTTGGCATCCAGCTTTCCCATGCGGGTATTCATGTCGAGCACGGACTCGCGCACCGCTCGGAAATCCTCCGACATCTGGTCCAGCTTCTGGCCGACGTTGGCCACCGGAGCCGTGAGCGACTGCTCCTGCCGCTTCATCGAGTCATTGAACTTGTTCTCCATCACGCCCACTGCGACGTTGGTTCGATTTACGCTCTCCAGGGTCTGTTGCACCAGCGCCAGCATCGCCGCGAATTTCTCGTCTTGCGCGCGCTGCAGAGTACGCACCTGGTCCTGCAGCATGGCCACGTCGCGCTGCAGCTCCTGAATCTCTTTGCTCGCGCCAAATGCGAAGGGCGCTAGCGCAAAAAATACCGCCGTAAACACTGATGTCGTGCGGGACAAGCTCATAGCAACTCCTGTCATCGGAAGCGGGTCGCCAGCGCCAGGGCCGGCGCCCGCTATTTCTTAATTACTTCACTGACCGGCCGAAAGATGTGCCCGGCGATTCTTCTGCCAGCACTCCTCATTGGCTTCGGTACACTGCGGACGTTCCTTGCCGTAACTGATGGTCTTGATACGGTCACCAGCCACGCCCAACTGCACCAGGAAATCCTTGGCTGCGCTGGCGCGCTTGTCGCCGAGCGCAAGATTGTATTCAGCCGAACCGCGCTCGTCGCAATGACCCTCCACTACCACGGTGAAGTTCGGGTCCTGCGCGAATATCTGCTTCAACAGGCCGGCGTCGCGGGTCAACGCGTCGCGTGCATCCGCGCGAATGTCGCTCTTGTCGTAATCGAAGAACGCATCCTGCGATTGTTGCTGCAGCATCTCAGCGCTGGATAGCCTCGGTCCCGTATTCGCGGGCGGCGGAGGTGGAGGCGGTGTAGTGACCGACACGGTTACTGTCCGGCTGTCGGATCCACCCGGCCCATTCGCCGTCAAGGTATACGTGGTGGAGCTGGTCGGAAATACCTGTCGCTGTCCGCGGCTCTGCACCGCGCCAATTCCCTGATCGATGGACATATCGGTGGCGTTGCTGATGGACCAGCTTAATGTGGATGACTGGCCTTTCTCAATGGTGGAGGGCTCCGCCGTGAAGCTGTTAATCGTGGCTCGCGCGACGGTCGGCGCCGGCGCCGGGGCCGTGCTGGGGGGCGGCGGCGGGGGCGGCGGAACTTTCTTCTTGCAACCCGGAGCCACCACTGCCATCGCTAATACCAGCAGTGTGGCTGCAATCTTGGAAGCGTGCAATCTGTCACTTGCGCTCATCCTGACAATCTCCTCTTCTTCAAGTCTACTGAGTTCCCTTGGTCCAAACGGGCTTTTCATTATTGCCTTGTGTAGTTAGTTGTTGCAATCCCGTGCCATCCGCCAACATCGTGAAGATTTGCGAAGTGCGTCCACGCTTGGATGAAAACACCAGATGGACGCCATCCGGCGCCCAGTTCGGATTTTCGTTCCGGCCCGCTCCATGAGTAAGTTGTATAAGCTCCTGGCTAGCTATATCCATTATAAAAATGTTAAAGTTGCCCGGCTCGAACCCGCGCGTCCACGCGAACGCAATGTGTTGGCCGTCCGGATTCCACGATGGATTCACCGCGTCCCCTTCGCCGGTGGTCAGGCGCGCCACGTCGGTGCCATCAATATTCATTCTATATATTTGCGGCGTGCCTCCGCGTCCCGATGTGAAGACAATGTCCGCGCCGGTCTTTGGATTCGCCTTGGCTTCCACTTCAAGCGCCCTGGTGTTAGTGATGCGATGAAAACCGCCGCCGTCAATGTCGGTCATGAAGATCTGAGAAATGCCCGTGGACGCCGTGGAATAAATCAGCAGATGCCGGCTGTCGGGCATGAAGTCGGACGCCGCGTTCATGGATGCATCCTGGTTCAAGTAGACTAACTTTCGTCCAGTTTCGAGCGAGTGCATATAGATTCGAGGCTGACCCTCCGTTGCCGGGTGGCCTGGCGATGCAGGACGCATGGGATAAACGGTAAACGCGATCTTAGTTCCATCCTGAGAAACCACTGGGAAATTGGTGATGGTTTTGTAAGAGGTGAACTGCTTCTGATCGGAGCCATCGTAGTTCATGGACCAGATCTCTTTGTGACCGGTACGGTCCGACATGAAGTAAATCCTGGACCCCATGAGGCTTGACCCGCCAAACAATTTCAGGATGTCGGCAGCGAACTCCTGCGCGATTTTCTTCGCTCCCGCTTCATCCGGCGATCCGACATAAACCTTTGCCAGCAACTGCGCAGAACTCGGATTCGTTTGTTTTACGTCGTAAAGCCAGCCATAAAGCGCCAGTTGGCCATTCTGCGCGGCGGTGTAACCGAAAGCGAGATAGTTGCCGTTGACGGGAGGTCCGGACCAGTCCGAAAGCCATGGCCCCTGGCTCTTGCCATTCAATGGCGGTTTGAAATCCGAAGGCTGTTGCGGAACAGTCAGTGGGTAAGTGGTCTTCGGAATCATCTTCAACTGGCCCGAGCCCTGCAAGTCGCTCCACAGTGTGCCATTGAAGGTGTTCATGAAGTTCTGCGCATCGCCGGCGCCGCGGAAATCGGGGACAGCGATGTTAGGCTTTTCGCCGTGTTTGCCGAGCTGAATTTTGAAGTCAGTCTGCGCAAGCGCGAATGCACACATGCTGAGAATGCTGCCGAGGAAAATAATAGATCGTTTCATCGTTGTAATTGAAAATCTAGTTCAACGTTGGCCGCGTTCCGATCGTATTCAGCCGGAAGCGGTGGAAATGGCGCGGCGTCCATGACGGCGCGCAAAGCGGAATAATCCAACGTGCTGTTACCGCTGGGCTGGGCAACCTTAGCATTCTTGACGGACCCATCGCGCTGGATTTCGAAAGTAACTATCACCATCGGAGCAGACTGTCCGGCGAGTCCATTGGTCTGCCACTTCTCAGTTACGCGCTGGGCAACCAGATCCGCGTAAGCGCCAAACCTACTGCCCAGGGTGTTGTTCTGCCCCAAGCCGACGGCACCGCCTGGTTTCTGGAAAAGTGGCGAACGTGCGGAGGGCGCTTCTGCGGCAGTAACTTGGTTCGGACGCAACGGCTCTGGCCGGTAGCGCTGCTGCGCTTGCTGCTTGGGCTGCTTCTGCGCAGTACGGCTCTTTATCTGGACCGCTTTCTCGTCCGGAACCTTCACTTGCTTCTTCGGCTCCGGCTTGGGTGCTTGCTGCACCTGCGATTCGGTATCGTTTGCCACTGGGTTGACACGTCCGCTGCGCGATGGCAGTGGAATACTCTTCACCGCGTTGACGGCCACTGCATCGCCTGCGTGCGTCGCGCCGCCGAAGACCTCGCGATGGCTCTGGAAGCTAAGAGTTGAAACCAACAGCAACCCCGCCACGGCGGCGTGTAACGCTACCGACTGCACAAACGGCCCTCGCAACGATTCCTGTTGGTCGAGAATATCCGTGTGAGTCCGCATCTTACTTCCGTTTCTTGCCGGTCATATCCTCCGGCTGCGTGACTACGTTTACGCCCAGCTTTGCATCACCCAGCGTCGCGATCACCTGCGCGATCGGATCCCAAGTAGTCCGGCGGTCCGCTCGCAAATAAACAGACGTCGCTTTCTTATAGCGCTGGCGGATGGTCGACGCCATTGAGTTGATATTTATGGGCTTGCCGTTCAGAAACGTAGTGCCTTCCTTATCCATTTCGATTACGGGTAAATCCTGAACGTCTTCCTTGACCGGCTTGACCTTCGGAACTTCCACTTCCAGCCCAAACTCCATCACATGCGCCGTCAGCATGAAGATGATCAGCAGCACCAGCACCACGTCCACCAGAGGCACAATGTTGATTTCCGCAAGCGAAGTAGTCCCGCGGAATCTGCCGCGCCTTCCTCCGCTCGACGAACTACCGGCTGAAAAAGCCATAGTGGTTTACTCGAAGCTTCTATCCAGCATGTTCATGAACTCCAGCATGAAGTCTTCCATGCGCGCCCCAAACTCTTTGATGGCGGTTCCGAACATGTTGTAAAAAACAGCGGCGGGAATGGCGGCCGCCAATCCCAAAGCGGTGGTGATGAGAGCTTCCGAAATTCCGGGCGCGACGGCGCGTAAGCTCGCCGCACCCGCCGTAGACAATTGTTGAAACGCATCGATGATGCCCCACACCGTTCCAAACAGTCCGATGAATGGCGAGACCGTAGCAGTAGTGGCCAGCAGGCTCATGTTGCGCTCCAGGCGCGTGATCTCTTCGCTCATGCCCAACTGCAGTGTGCGCTCCAGCGCCACGGGATTCGTCACGCTGCCGCGGGATTTCATCTGGCGCGCCACTTCGGTATAGCCAAAATCGAAAACCGTCACCAGCGGCGATCGCCGGAACTGTTCGCTCGCCATCGCGACCGCATCCAGATTCGCGGCTTTCCGGAACGCGCGTAGAAACACGCGATTCGCGCTGCGCACCCGGCTGAACCCCGCCCACTTGGAAAAGATCACGGCCCAGGAGAGCAATGAAAAGATCAACAAAATCGCCATTACCACCCGGGGCAACGGGGCGGATTGTTCAACCAGGTCCCAAAGGCTCAGTTTCAGGCTCCTTTCCAATAGCTTCCACCATCATAGCGTGCGGCCGCTGTTGTTTCGCGCTCTAAAAAACAAAAGTGTCCTACTCTGTTTTACAGTATCCGGCCTTCCGGGCGCAAATAAACGTGCAGCCTACATTTAGACGAAGCAAAACCAACTATAATTTCATCGAGTGTTGTTGGATCTGGTTGTGGAGAACTATGCCGTGGTGGAGCGCGTCCGCGTCCGCTTCCATGGCGGCCTGAATCTGCTGACCGGGGAGACCGGAAGCGGCAAATCCATTGTGGTGGATGCACTTGGCCTGGTTTTGGGAGGGCGCGCCTCGGCCGACATGGTGCGCTCCGATTCGGACCGCGCCCGGGTTTCGGCCATTTTCGAAGCGCCGCAGCAGCCTGCCTGCCGGGCGCTCTTGGAAGACGCGGGTATACCCATAGAAGATGGCGAACTGTTAATCGAGCGCGAGGTTCTGGCCGGCGGCAAATCGCGCGCCTTCCTCGGGAATCGCCCGGTAACAGTTGCCCTGCTGCGCGAGCTTGCGCCGTTTCTGGGCGACATCCACGGCCAGCATGAGCAGCAGCAGCTTTTTTCACCAGACGCTCAACTGGAACTGCTGGACGAATTTGCGGGTTTGGATGATGCGAGAGACCGCGTCGCGGGCCTTTTCCGTCAGTGGCACGCTGTGCAACACGAACTGGCCGAGCTCGAAAAATCCGAGCAAGAGAAACTCCGGCTCGCGGATCTGTGGAGCTTCCAGCGGAAAGAGATCGAAGCTGCTTCCTTGAAGGCGGAGGAGGATGTGGAGCTTGAAAACGAACGGCTGGTTTTGAAGAATGTCGCGCGCTTGCAGGAGAACGCTGACGCCGCTTATTCCGCTTTGTATGATTCGCCCGAGAGCGCTTCCGCGCAGGTTCGTACGGCCATGAAGAAGCTGGAGGACCTGTGCCGGATCGATGCCAGCCTTGCGCCGGTGCTCGAAACACTGAAATCCGCAGCCATCGGCGTTGACGAGGCGTCCTACGCCATTCGCGATTATCTGGATCGCCTGGAGGCTGATCCGGATCGCCTGGAACACGTTGAATCGCGCCTGGCGTTGATTGACAAGTTGAAGCGCAAGTACGGTTCCAGCCTCTCGGAAGTGCTGGCGTTCCTCGATAACGTTCGCGTGCAAATCCAAGCCGTGGAAACGGCTGGGGAACGGAAGGCGAAACTGGAGCAGGATCTCGCGCGGTCGAGCGAGGCTTATAGCGATGCTGCCGTGTCGCTTACCAAACAGCGCAAGTCCGCGGCGGAGAAGCTGGCGCGCAAAGTGGAAGGCGAGTTGGGCTCGCTGGCGCTGGAGAATGCGGTATTCAGGGTCGACGTGCAGGCCGCTAGCTGGTCGGCGCATGGCGCCGACCGCACCGAGTTTCTGATCTCAGCCAACGCCGGCGAGGAGCCGCGTCCGCTGGACAAAGTGGCGTCCGGCGGCGAGCTGTCGCGAATAGCACTCGCTCTGAAAACGTCGGCTGGTCGCGCGCCGCGCGCCAAAACCGCGCAGCGGACCCTGGTTTTCGACGAGATCGATAGTGGCATCGGCGGCGGCGTGGCCGAGGCTGTGGGCCGCCGTCTCAAGAAACTTTCGGGATCGAACCAAGTTCTATGCGTCACGCACCTGGCGCAAGTAGCCGGATTCGCCGACCATCATTATTTCGTCGAGAAGCGCGAGGTCAAGGGCCGAACCATCGCCGAAATCGAAGAGCTGACCGGCCCAGCCAGGACGCGCGAAATCGGCCGCATGCTCTCCGGCCAGCGCGTGACGCCCGAAGCTCTCAAGCACGCCGAGCACCTGATCCGCGTAGGACAGAACCCGTAAAAAATCGGTTCACAGGCGAAAGCGCCGGCGCCACTCATTCGTAAATCCTTGTGCCCCAACGTGGGGCAGACGCTTTCGTCTGCCAAATGTCGTACATCTTGACAATACAAAGTACTTTATTATAATATTGGACATGCGAAAAATCGGATCGCTGGCGTTTACGTTTCTACTGGCAGCCTGCGCCACGCGCAGTACCTCGCCCTCCCTAATCCAAGCCGCCCGCGACGGCCGCACCGACCTGATCCCCGTACTGGTGAAACAAGGCGCCGATCCCAACCAGCGCGCTGGCGTGAACGGCTGGACGCCGCTGATGCATGCCATCCACAAAAATCAGAAAGTATCCGTCGCCGCGCTGCTGGACGCCGGCGCCGATGTGAACGGCCGCGGCGCCGACGGCAGCACCGCGCTGATGATGGCCGCAGGCTACGGCTATACAGACATCGTGAACCTGCTGCTGGATCGCGGCGCGGATGCCCACGTCCAAATGAGCGACGGCACGAACGCGCTGACCTTCGCCGTGCTCGGCGCCAACGATATCGATCGCTTCACTGCGGTAGATTGCCAGGGCCCTACCATCAAAGCTCTGATCGAGCGCGCACCTGATTTGCAACTCCGAGGCTCCGCGCGAGTGCTGAGAGCGGTGGCAGCCGCCAAGCTCAAAAGCTGCGCCGGCTTCGCGCAATTGCTGGGAACCAGATATCCGTGAGTTTCAATCCGTGAGTTTCAAAGTGCTATTCTGACGAACGAGTGAGAGCGCTGCGTTCCACCGAATGGCTGCTGATCGGCTATTTCAGCTACGTAGCGTTGATCTCCCCCACACGCTCGCCGCTTTTGGTGCTGCTGCTGGCGATAGCGCTGGTGGCGGTGCTCGCATATGGCGAATTCCGCGGGAATCCGTTATTCTTTAGCATCGCGCGCGATTGGGCTCCGCTACTTCTCACGCTGATCGCCTACCGCGAAATGGATTGGTTCACGCCGATCGCGTGGGATCATCATCTGGAATTCCGGTGGATCCAATTCGACCGTTCCCTGCTCTACGGATGGGGTCTGCAGCATTCCATCGAATCCGTAGGCGCGCTGCTTCCCAGTTATCTGGAATTTTGCTACCTGTTGGTCTACGCCGTGGGACCCTTCACCGTCACCGTTCTCTACCTGGAGCATCGCCGCAATCGCGTGAACCAAGTTCTGCTTCTTTACCTGCTGGGCACGCTGCTAGCGTACGCACTATTCCCATATTTTCCATCCCAGCCGCCGCGAACGCTATTCGGCGATAGCGACCTTCCCACCGTAATGACAGCGATCCGAAGATTCAATCTATGGATCGTGAACGGCTACGGCATCCACTCCAGTGTTTTCCCGAGCGCGCATGTCTCCTCGGCATTTTCCGCGGGCTGGGCGCTGCTGCTATATCTGCCGAATCGAAAACGCTATGGTGTGGGGATGCTGATCTATGCAGCCAGCGTAAGCGTGGCCGCCGTCTATGGACGATATCACTATGCTGTGGATGTGTTGGCGGGCTTCGGCGTTAGTGTAATCGCCGCGGGGATTACTCTGGTCGCGAATAAACGCAAATGAACGCAAAACGTTTTATTCGCGTGCATTCGCGTTTATTCGCGGCCTAGATCTTAGGACTTCTCTTCGGTCTCGCCGCCTTCTTCTTCGTCGTGCCGGCCCTCTTTCACAGCCTGCAGGCGTTCTTCGCGGCGCTTGGCGCGTTCGGCCGCGCGCTTCACTAGCTCGGAGCCCACCAGCTCGAGCATGGCCTGCTCCGCGCCGTCACCCTTTCTGAAACCTAGACGCACAATGCGCGTGTAACCGCCGTTCCGCTGTCCGAAGCGGGTTCCTAGCTTGTCGAAAAGCTTTTTCACCGAAGCTGGCGTCATCAGGAACGCGGCCGCTTGACGGCGCGCGTGCAGCGTATCTTCTTTGGCCAGCGTGATCATTTTATCCACCAGGGGCCTCGCGGCCTTGGCTTTGGGAACAGTCGTGATGATGCGTTCCTGATCGATCACGCTGGTCACCAACCCGCGCAGCAACGCTCTGCGCGCCCCAACGTTACGTTTAAGCTTGTATCCGTCGACTTTGTGGCGCATGACTATTCGGTTACCTCGTCCTGCTCGGGCTCTTCGTCCTCAATATCGGATTCCGGTCCGCCATAATGCGGCAGCGACGAGCCGCCGGGTGCGGGAACCAGCCGCCCCTGCGCGTCAAACTTCATTCCGAAGCCCAGCCCCAGATTGGATAGAATCTCTTTGATCTCGTTCAGCGATTTGCGCCCGAAATTCTTGGTGCGCAGCATTTCCGCTTCGGTTCTCTGCACCAGGTCGCCGATGGTCTGAATGTTCGCGTTCTTCAGACAGTTGTAGGAACGCACGCTCAACTCCAGTTCTTCGACCGAGCGATTGAGCACCTCGTTCATCTGGTTCAGCGCGCGCTCGGCGGGCTCTTCCGCGGTCTCCGGCAACTCCTCAAAGTTGATGAAGATGGTCATGTGATCTTTGAGCAGCTTGGATGCCTGGCCAATGGCGTCCTGCGGAGAAATGGCTCCGTTGGTCCAAACTTCCAGCGTCAGCTTGTCGTAGTCGGTCATTTGGCCGAGGCGCGCGGCCTCTACCGTGAAGTTGACTTTGCGTACCGGCGAATGGACTGAGTCGATGGGGATGTATCCGAGCGGCAGGTCCTCATCGTAGTTTCGATCGGCCGCCACATAGCCGCGCCCCGATTTCAGGCGCATTTCGATATTCAGCTTCCCGCCCTCGCCCACCATCGCGATGGGCATGTTGCGATCCAACACTTCGACATCGGCATCGGTTTCGATCTGCCCGCTCAACACCTGCCCCGGACGATCCACCTTGAGGCGCGCCACGCGAGTGCCTTCGCCAATCATCTTGAAAGGCACCTGCTTGAGGTTGAGGATGATGTCGGTGGCGTCTTCCACCACGCCCGGGATGGGGCTGAATTCGTGCGCCACGCCTTCAATCCGCACCGAAGTGATGGCGGCGCCTTCAATAGAGCTCAGCAACACACGGCGCAGTCCGGTTCCGATGGTAGACCCGAATCCGCGCTCGAACGGCTGCGCAGTAAACATTCCGTAGCGCTCCGTGAGCGTTTCGGTGTTAGCGACCAATCTTTTCGGCTTCTGAAATCCTTTAAACATAAAATCCGTTTCTCGTTTCTCGTTTCTGGTTCGTAGCGTTCTATCGTCCCCGTGGATGGGAACCGGAAACTAGAAACCAGAAACCAGAAACGGCTTCTTACTTCGAGTAAAGTTCCACGATCAACTGCTCATTCAGTTGGATCTGTACAAGCTCTTCCCGCTTCGGCTGGGCGATCATCCGGCCTTTGAGATTATCGCGGTCCACCTCCAGCCAGTTGGGCGAAGGTGCGTGCGCGGTGGCATCGCGGGCAGCCAGGATGGTTGGATTGTTCTTGCTCTTCTCGCGAATCTCGAGAACGTCGTTGGGCTTCACTTCAAACGATGGGATGTTCACCTTGCGGCCGTTCACCAGAACATGGCCATGTCTCACCAATTGGCGCGCCTGGTTGCGGCTGGTGCCCAGGCCCATGCGATACACCACGTTGTCGAGGCGCCTCTCGAGCGAATTCAACAGATGTTCGCCGGTAACGCCCTTGGTGGCGAATGCTTTCTCGAACAGGTTGCGAAACTGGCCTTCGAGCAAACCATAATAGCGGCGCGCCTTCTGCTTTTCCCGCAACTGCAGACCGTAACCTACCAGCTTGGGCTTGCGATCCTTGCCATGCTGGCCGGGAGCGAAATTGCGCTTTTCGATGGCGCACTTCTCCGTATGGCAGCGCTCCCCTTTCAGAAATAACTTCATCCCCTCTCTGCGGCACAGCCGGCAGACGGGGCCAATATATTTAGCCATTCAATTTCAATACCTTCCTCAATTCAAAAGGTGCAGTTTACGGCTCTCGCAAGAGCCTTCGTCCTGCTTACTTCAGGCGCGTCAAACGCGCCGGCGCTTCGGTGGACGGCAACCGTTGTGCGGTATCGGCGTCCGATCCTTAATCGACTTCACTTCAATTCCCGCGGTCGCCAACGCGCGCACAGCCGATTCCCGGCCGGCGCCCGGGCCGCTCACTCGAACCTCTACTGACCGCAGCCCGTATTCCTTGGCCTTGTTGGCGGCCGTCAAAGATGCCTGCTGGGCGGCGAACGGAGTGCCTTTCCTGGATCCTCGAAACCCGAGCGATCCCGAACTCGACCAGGCCAGTACATTGCCGATCAAATCCGTGAAGGTCACGATCGTATTGTTGAACGAGGCCTGGACGTGCACCAGTCCGGTGGATACGATCTTCTTCTCTTTCTTCTTGAAAGTCTTTTTCTTGGTTGCTTTTTTTTCCGGAGCTTTGGCCATCTGGATTCCTTATGTCTTGGCAGTCGCCTTCTTCTTGCCGGCGATAGTGGCGCGCCGTGGACCCTTGCGCGTGCGCGCGTTGGTATGCGTCCGTTGACCGCGAACCGGGAGCCCGCGGCGGTGTCGCACGCCCCGGTAGGAACCCATTTCGATGAGCCGCTTGATGTTCATCGAAATTTCCTTGCGCAGGTCGCCTTCCACCGCGCCTTCGTTCTCGATCAAGGTACGGATCTTGTTGACTTCGTCCTCGGTCAGGTCGGCAACTTTCTTGTTGGCATCCACGCCGGCCCGGTGCAGCAGGGAGAGCGAACGGGTCCGCCCAATGCCGTAGATATATGTGAGCCCGATTTCAGCCCGCTTCTTCGCTGGTAGGTCGACACCTGCAATACGCGCCATATTGTTCTTTATCCTTGCCGCTGCTTATGCTTCGGATTGGTGCAGATGACGCGCACTACGCCCTCGCGGTGGATCACCTTGCACTTGTCACACATCTTTTTCACCGACGCTCGAACTTTCATTTTTTCTCCAACAATCGAACAATTCTTCCGCGGCCCGGATCGTGCGGTGATAATTCCACCTGCACCCGATCTCCCGGCCGCACCCTAACAAAATTCGTTTTGGTGGCGCCCGCCGGGTGGGCCAAAACCAAATCTTGGTTCTCCAATTTCACCCGAACCACCGCATGCGGCATCAATTCAACCACAACCGCCTCAACCACGGTGGCTTTTCCCACAAAACAAACCCACTCCCTGACGGTCGGGGCTCCGTAAGCGTAAGCGACCGGGCTTCTCTCAGGGCCGCGTCAAGACCCACGGCCCGTTGGCCGTCACAGCCACGCAATGCTCAAAATGCGCGGAAACCGATCCATCCTTGGTAACCGCCGTCCACTTATCCTTCAAAACTTTCATGTCCGCTGCACCGGCATTCACCATCGGCTCTATGGCCAACACCATGCCTTCTTTGAGCCTAGGATTCTCATTTCTCTTATCCACGTAATTCGGGATCTGAGGCTCCTCATGCAACTTGGTGCCGATGCCATGCCCCACCATCTCGCGGACCACCGAAAATCCGTTTTCCACCACGTGCTGCTCAACGGTCCCGCAAATGTCGAACAGCCGGTTGCCCGCCCGCGCCTTGTCGATGGCCAGTTCCAGCGATTCCTGCGTAACTTTCAAAAGCCGCTTGGCGGAATCGCTGATCTCTCCCACCGGAACCGTGATCGCTGAATCCCCAAAATAGCCGTTCAACTGAACGCCCGTGTCGATGGAAACGATATCACCCTGCTTGAGCTTGGTTCTGGCGGATGGCATCCCATGCACAATCTGCTCGTTCACTGACGTACAAAGCACGTATGGATATTTGCTGCCCGCAGCCTGCGTGTAATAACCCTTAAAAGCCGGCTTCGCGCCGGCGTCCTGCATCATCTTCTCGGCTGCGTCCTCCAGTTCCTGGGTGGTGACGCCCTCCTCCACCATCTTTTCCAGTTGCTGCAGAATTTGATACACCAGCAGGCCGCTGCGGCGCATCTGCTCCAATTCCTTGCTGTTCTTCCGGATAATCATCTCCGATCAAGCGGGGCCGACGGCGCACACCACCGCCGCCGCGAAGGACGTTTGATATTTTGATTGTAGCATACGCCCGGAAGTCATGATTTAAGTGCCAGTTCGGCGTCCCCGGATGCGCCCGGACCGCGGCGTGAATCCCTCGTAATGACGCATGATCAACTGCGCCTCCACTTGATTCACCGTATCCATGGCAACGCCCACGACGATCAGCAGCGACGTGCCGCCGAAAAAGAAATTCACGTTCAACCCGTCCAGCAGCCAGCGCGGGAAGTAGGTGTCGATGAAGTTACCAATCACCGGCAGCCGTTGCAGTTTAATGCCCTGGATCATGATGGTGGGAATGATCGACAGGATTGAAAGATACAATCCGCCCACCACCGTGATCTTGGTCAGAATCTTGTTCATGTAATCGGCAGTGTTCTTACCGGGCCGGATACCCGGAACGAACCCGCCATACTTGCGCATGTTGTCTGCCGCTTCGTTGGGGTTGAAGATGATGGACACGTAAAAGAAGCAGAAGAAAATGATCAGCACCGTGAATAACACGTAGTACAACGGTTGGGCTCCGCCGATGGAGGTCAGCAAGCCGCTCAGAAACGCGCTGTTCTTCACCACCTGCCAGCTCATCAGCGTCTGCGGAAACGCCAGCAGCGACGAAGCGAAGATCACCGGAATAACTCCGCCAGCATTTACCTTGAGCGGCAAATGCGTGGATTGCCCGCCCATCATGCGCCGTCCCACTACTCGCTTGGCGTATTGCACCGGAATCCGGCGCTCGCCGCGCTCCACCAGCACAATGAACGCAACCACCGCGATCATAACAGCCAAAATCACAATCAAGTGGATGGGCGTCCAATCCTTGAGCTGGAACACGTGCTGGTAAATATTGTTGATGGCGTTCGGTATGCCCACCACGATCCCGGTAAAGATGATCAGCGACATTCCATTGCCGATACCGCGCTCGGTAATCTGCTCGCCCAGCCACATAATGAAAGCCGTGCCCGTGGTCAGGCTGAGCATAGTCATCAGCACGAACCCGATACCCGGATTCAGTACGAAACCACCTTCGGACCGCATGAGCCCCTCGGCGATTCCAAAGGATTGGATGAGAGCCAGGATCACGGTGAGGTAGCGCGTCCACTGCGTGATCTTGCGGCGGCCCAGCTCGCCTTCTTTCTGCAGCTTCTCGAGCGTTGGCACCACCACCGTCATCAATTGCAGAATGATGGACGCGGTGATGTACGGCATGATGCCGAGCGCGAAGATGGTCAACCTGCGGAGCATGCCGCCGCTGAACAAATCGATGAACCCGAACAGCGTCCCGGAATTCTGCTGGAAGAAAGCCTGCAACCGGTTCCCGTCAATACCCGGCGTAGGAATGTGCCCGCCCAGCCGGTATATGGCTAGCATGGCGAGCGTAAACAAGATACGCTTACGCAGATCCGGAATCCTGAAGATGTTTGCGACGGCTTCGAAGAACTTCATTTTCGACTACCTCAACCTGTCCACTTGGGGCAGGCGCTTTCGCCTGCCAAGCAACTACAACTCGTTCCCGATTACGGTTCCACTGCCCCCGGCCTTCTGGATCTTCTCCAGAGCCGATTTCGAAAACACATGCGCTTGCACCGTGATCTTGCGCGTCAGATCGCCCGATCCAAGCACCTTCAGCCCCGTTCCCAACTTCTTGATTACTCCCAACTCCAACAGCCGGCCTGGATCGAACTTGTTGCCCTCCAACTGTTCCAGGCGCCCTATATTCACGATCGCGTATTCTTTGCGGAAGATGTTCTTGAAGCCGCGCTTCGGCAAGCGCCGGTGCAGCGGCATCTGGCCGCCTTCAAACCCGCGCATGATGCTGTAGCCGGAAATGGAGCGAGCGCCCTTAGCGCCCCGCCCCGAGTACTTCCCGCGGCCCGTGCCCATGCCCTGCCCGATACGCTGCTTTTTCTGCTTTTGCCCAGCCGGCGGCTTCAGATTACTAAGGTTCATAATTAGTCCTTCACAATTGCCAGCAGATGCGGGATCTTGGCCACCATGCCGCGGAAACACGGCGTATCCGGCCGCACCACCGTGCGATTCATGGTCTTCAACCCCAGTGACCGGACGATGGACTTATGCTTCTCGGGACAGCAGATCGTGCTGCCTATCAGTTTGATCTTTATCGTTGCTTCAGCCATTTTCAAAATCGTTTCTCGTTCATCGTTTCTCGTTTCTCGTTGGGTGCGATCGATCGTGCCTAACGAGAAACGAGAAACGAGAAAACGGTCTTACATTACCTTCTCAACCGTCAGCCCGCGCATCTCGGCAACTTGCGCCTTATCGCGAAGCTGCTCCAGCGCGTTTATGGTGGCCTTCACCACGTTATGTGGATTGCGCGAGCCAATGGATTTGGTCAGTACATTCGCTATCCCCACCGCCTGAATTACGGCGCGTACCGGGCCGCCGGCGATGACGCCCGTTCCATCCGGCGCCGGTTTGAGCATCACCAGCCCGCTTCCAAAACGCCCCAACACAGCATGCAAGATGGTGGTTTCGAGGACGTTGACCTTGCGGAGATTCTTTTTGGCCGCTTCAATTCCCTTCTTGATAGCAGCCGGGACTTCCTTGGCTTTGCCTGTGCCAAAGCCCACAATCCGGGCACCCGGATCGCCTACTACCACCAATGCCGAAAAGCTCAAATTCTTGCCGCCCTTAACCACCTTGGTGACGCGGTTGATCGAAACCACTTGCTCTTTCAGATTCAAAGAGCCGGCGTCGATGCGCTTTTGTGTCGGTATTGCAGCCATTCGTTAAAACTCCAGTCCCGCTTCGCGTGCGGCATCCGCGAGCGCCTTCACGCGTCCATGGTACAAATAACCGCCCCGATCGAATACTACTTTGGTCACGCCCTGGGCCTTGGCCCGCTCGGCGATCAGTTTACCCACTTGCTTCGCGCCGGCCACGTTCCCGCCGTTCGCGGCCTTTTCGCTGGAAGCCTTCTCGGGCTTCTTTTCGCTCGCCGGTTTCTCGCTGCTCTTCTTTTCTTCCGATTTCTTATCGCCGGCTTTCTCGCCCGACGATGCCGCGGCTAGCGTGTGCCCCTTCCGATCGTCAATCAGCTGGGCATAAATGTGTTTCACGCTGCGGAACACGGCCAGGCGCGGGCGCTCCCCGGTGCCTCGCACCTTTTGGCGGATACGGCTGTGTACGCGAACCCGAACGTCATTCTTAGAGGATTTCGGCATTTACTTAGCTCCCGCTCCGCCCGCTCCGGTCTTGCCGACCTTTTTGCGGAGGACTTCTCCTGTATACCGGATGCCTTTGTTCTTGTACGGGTCGGGCGGACGCAGCGCGCGGATGTTCGCCGCCACCTGCCCCACCATTTGCTTGTCATAGCCGGATAGCACCAAGTGGGTCTGCTTGTCGATCTTGAGTTCCACGCCGTCCGGCAACAGAACTTCAATGGGATGCGAATACCCGAGGGTGAACGTCGCGATTTTGCCCTTCACGTCGGCGCGATAGCCAACGCCGGTGATATCCATCTCGCGCGTGAAGCCCGTGGATACACCCTGCACGGCCGAAGCCGCCAGTGCGCGGGTGAGGCCATGTAAAGGCGCCTGTTTGTTGCCGTCCCGCGTGAATTCCAGCGTGCTATCGGCCTGCTTGGCATGGATGCCGTCCGGAAGCGGAACCTCGAGCTTGCCTTTGGGCCCTTCCACCAGCATCGGATTTCCGATAACGATCTTCACGCCTTTCGGCAGCGGAATGGGTTTGTTTCCTACTCTGGACATAATTCCCTCCCTACCAAAGCTGGCAGAGAATCTCGCCTCCCACATGTTCTTTGCGCGCCATGCTGCCCGTCATCACGCCCCGCGCGGTGGTCAGGATGCTAATCCCCAGGCCCCCCAACACTTTGGGAACCTCCCGGCTGCCCACATACACTCGGCAACCCGGCCTTGACACCCGCTCGATGCGGGAGATCACCGGCACGTTGCCCGGCGTGTATTTCAAATAAATGCGGATGCTCTTCTTCGCGCCGTCCTCGGTCATCTTGAAATTCATGATGAAGCCTTCTTCTTTGAGAATCCGCGCGATCTCCATCTTCAGCTTGGAGGCCGGGACGTCCACTTTGGGGTGGCGCGCCAGCGCGGCATTGCGAATTCGCGTCAGCATGTCGCCGATTGGATCGGATGTGCCCATAGTTACCTCGCCTTCACCAACTGGCCTTGATCACGCCGGGAACTTCACCGGCCAATGCGAGCTTCCGGAAACAGATCCGGCACAAATTGAACTTGCGCAGATACCCGCGCGGACGCCCACACCGGAAACACCGGTTGCGATGCCGAATCTTGTACTTTAACTTCTTCGATTCCCTTGCGATTTTGGCTGTAGTTGCCATGTACCTTATTCTTCCTCGACTCCCTTGAATTCCTGGAATTCTTGAATTCGCAATAACCGCCGAGAGCGGTTATTGCCTGAACGGCATCCCCATGTGTTTCAACAGCGCCAGCCCCTCGGCATCCGTCCGCGCCGTCGTAGTTATCGAAATGTTCATCCCCTTGACCTTTTCAACTTTGTTGTAATCGATCTCGGGAAAAATTAACTGATCCTTGATTCCGAGCGTATAGTTGCCGCGTCCATCGAAGGACTTGCTCGAAACGCCACGGAAATCGCGCACGCGCGGCAGCGCCACGTTCATCAGACGATCCAGAAACTCGTACATGCGGTCTCCCCGCAGCGTCACCATGGTTCCAATCGCCATGCCTTCGCGCAGTTTGAACGCGGCAATCGACTTCTTGGCTTTGGTGATCACCGGCTTTTGACCGGCAATTTGCCCGAGTTCGTTCACGGCGCCATCCATCAGCTTGCCGTTCTGGGTAGCCTCGCCCAGCCCAATGTTCACCGCTACCTTGTTGATCTTTGGAACGGCCATCACGTTCTTGTAGCCGAACTCCTTCACCAGCGCCGGAACGACGTTTTTCTTGTAGTGCTGTTTGAGTCTTGCCTCGGTCATCTTCAGAATCCTTCGCCTGTATCTACCGCTCCCTCACGGTTGCGGCTCTGTAACGCGCTAAGTATCTACCGCTCCCTCACGGTTGCGGCTCTGTAACGCGCTAAGCTCTCTTCTCCAGAACTTCGCCGGTCTTCTTGGCGATGCGCACGCGATGCGCGGAAGCGCCCGTACCCTCCACCTTGTAACCCACCCGCGACGCCTGCCCGCCGGATGTCAGAACCATAACATTCGAAATCGCGATGTGGCTCTCTTTCTCCGCGATTCCCCCTTTGATCTGCTTGCCCGGGTTGGGACGCGTATGGCGTTTGATCATCGAAACGCCTTCCACCAGAACGGTCCCACGCACCCGGTCCACTTCGATTACACGGCCGGTTTTATCCTTATCGCGCCCCGCGATCACCTTCACTTGATCGTCCTTCTTGATCCGAACCTTGTGCCGCTTGCTCCGCACCACGTGCTTACCACGCTTCATCATCGGTTTCGGGCGAGGCATCAGATCACCTCCGGCGCGAGCGAAACAATCTTCATGAATTTCTTGTCTCGAAGCTCTCTGGCCACCGGCCCAAACACGCGCGTACCCACCGGCTCACCCACTTCATTGATCAGCACCGCCGCGTTCGAATCGAACCGGATGTAGGTGCCGTCCTTGCGGCGCGTCTCTTTGCGCATCCGCACGATCACGCAACGCACCACTTTTCCCTTCTTGATGGGAGATTCGGGAGTGGCTTCCTTCACGGCGGCCGTCACTATGTCGCCCAGGCCGGCTCTCAGCCCCAGATCGCCGCCCCGCGGGAGAATGCATTGCAGCTTGCGCGCGCCACTGTTATCGGCCACGTCCAGCCAGGTCCGCATCCCGATCATGACGATTTCCTCCTCAACGACTTCGAGCCGGAGGTCGGCTGCGTAGTGTCCATATCCACGGCCTCAGGCGCCACCGCTACCTGCACCGCTTTGCGGATCACTGCACTGAGCCGCCATCTCTTGAGTTTGCTTAGAGGCCGGCATTCGATAATCCGTACTACGTCGCCAACCTGTGCCGTCCGCTCCTCATCGTGTGCGTAAAACTTGCTGCGCTTGTTGATGGTCCGCTTGTAAACCGGATGCGAAACCCGGCGCGTGACTTCCACCACGATGGTCTTATGCATCTTGGCGGAAACCACTTGGCCGATCTTCTCGTTCTTGTTGCCGATTTTCTTCGGCGCGCCCGTACCCGCTGTAGTGTCTCCGGTGCCCATATCCTACTTTCCCTTCTTCTTTTTCTTGGCCACCGGCTCCGGCGCCGTTTCCGGATGCAATTCGCGGTCGCGCAAAACGGTCAACATCCGCGCCCGGTCCTTCTTCAGAATCCGCAGCTTCTTCAAACCGTCGGTCTGCCCCATGGCCATTTGAAAACGCAACCGGAAGGATTGCTCGCGAAAATCGCTGCTCTGGCGTTTTAGCTCAGCGCTATCCAACTCTCGTACCTTGTCCGCTCTCATAAATTAAACTCCCGCAAAGTCGCGCGAGACCACTTTCGTCGGCATGGGCAACTTACCGGCAGCCAGCCGGAACGCCTCCTCCGCGGTGGCCTTGGGCACGCCTTCCATTTCAAACAGGATCTTACCTGGACGAATCACGCATACCCATTGTTCGGGAGCGCCCTTGCCTTTTCCCATGCGGGTTTCAGCCGGCTTCTTGGTGATCGGCTTGTCCGGAAATAATCGAATCCAAACCTTGCCGCCGCGCTTGATAAAACGCGTCATGGCCACGCGGGCGGCTTCAATCTGACGATCGGTGATCCAGCCGCAGCGCATGGCCTTCAATCCGTAGTCGCCAAACGCCAGCGTGGACCCGCGCCAGGCCTTCCCGGTCATGCGCCCGCGCTGCTGTTTCCGATATTTGACCTTCTTGGGCATCAGCATAAAGGTGTTATTCTTCCTTCTTCTCGGCCGGTGGTTCGCTGGCCTCAGGCGTCGCGCTGGTCTCAACCGCGGGCGGCGCGCTCTCGTGTTTCATTTCCTGCTTCCAGGTCGGCTGAGGCGGAGCCAGCGGTGGGATAATTGGGGCCGATTTTCCGGACGCAAGATCCGGAGCCCCTTGCACCGCCGGCGCCGTTGGTTCCGTTTGAGCGATCGGCGCTGGAGCCGGTGGACGCCGTTCCCGCCGGTCCCGCAGCGGTGGCCGCCGCGGCTCCGGATCGTTTCGCATGGAATCCCGGCGTGTCTGCCCTTCAATAATCTCGCCCTTATACGTCCAGCATTTGACGCCAATCACGCCATACGTGGTGTAAGCCTGGGCAAATCCATAATCCAGATCGGCGCGTAACGTATGCAACGGAAGCTGCCCCTGCAGATACCATTCGCTGCGCGCGATTTCAGCTCCATTCAAACGCCCCGAAACACGCACCTTGATGCCTTTGCATCCAAAACGCAGCGCCGAATCTACGGCCTTTCGCATCGCCCGTCGAAACGCCACGCGCTTTTCAAGCTGCAGAGCGATGGATTCCGCTACCAATTGGGCGTCCAATTCCGGTTTGTGCACTTCCTGAATATCGATGAAGACCTCGCGCTTGGTTTTCTTGGCCAGGTCTTGCTTCAGTTTCTCGATCTCGGCGCCTTTGCGGCCGATGATGATGCCCGGGCGCGACGTCCGGATGGTAACGCGCAGCTTGTTACCTGGACGATCCACTTCCACCGAGCTCACGCCCGCGGCCTTCAACCGGTCGCGCAACGAATCCTTCAGATCCAGATCTTCCTTGAGCAACTTCGCATAGTCCGCCTTCGCGAACCAGCGCGAGCGCCAGGTTTTGGTGACGCCCAGCCGAAATCCGTATGGATGAACTTTCTGTCCCACTATTTGTTCTCCCCGCTCGACTTCTCGCCTACCTTCACCACGATATGCGCCATGCGCCGCTGATACCGGTAGGCGCGCCCCATGGGAGCCGGCCGGATGCGCTTCATGCGCGGCCCTTCGTTGACATAGGCCTCAGTTACAAACAGCTCGTCGACGTCCACATCGTTCGAGCGATTCTCCGCGTTCGCAATCGCCGACCGCAATACTTTCTCCACCACCGGCGCCATGCGCTTATTGACGGAGCGCAAAATGTTGATGGCCGTCCCAGCCTTCTGGCCGCGGATCATATCCACCACCAGCCGCGCTTTCTGCGGCGACGTTCGAACGTATCTAGCTTCTGCCTTAGCCATAAAATCTTCCTCGCTTCGCTCAGTCGATCGTTTCTCGTTTTCTCGTTTCTGGTTAGGAGCGCTCGACCGTTCCTAACTAGAAACGAGAAACGAGAAACGGTCTTTACGATGGTTTCGCCGTCTTCTCCGTCCCGCCACCTGCCGCCGGCGCTGCTGCTGCTTTCACCGAATGGCCCCGGAACTGGCGCGTCGGTGAAAACTCGCCCAGCTTCCGGCCCACCATGTTTTCGGTGACATACACCGGAATAAATTTCTTGCCGTTGTGGACCGCCAGCGTATGCCCGATGAACTCAGGCAAAATGGTGGAACGCCGCGACCACGTCCGCAGCACCTTCTTCTCGCTCTTCTCATTCATCGCGGCCACCTTCTTTGCCAGATGGTCGTCGGTAAACGGTCCCTTTTTTAGTGATCTGCTCATCGTTCAGTCCCTAGCCCCCAGCCCCGAGGCCCTATTTCTTGCCCTTCCTACTCACAATCCACTTATCCGTCCGCTTGTTATTCCGCGTCTTGAACCCACGCGTCGGCTGGCCCCACGGCGTCACCGGATGCCGGCCGCCCGAAGTCTTGCCTTCGCCGCCGCCATGCGGATGATCCACTGGATTCATGGAAACGCCTCTGTTATGCGGTTTCTTCCCCAGCCAGCGCGACTTTCCCGCTTTGCCGTGCGATTCATTCTCGTGCTCGACGTTGCCCACCTGTCCGATGGTCGCCATGCACTCCACTTGCACTCTGCGGATTTCGCCCGACGGAAGTTTCAACAACGCAATGCCGCTCTCGCGCGATACCAATTGCGCCTGAGCGCCCGCCGAGCGCGCCATCTGCGCTCCTTTGCCCGGCCGCAACTCCACGTTGTGTACCACGGTGCCCGCGGGAATATTCTGCAGAGGCAGCGCATTTCCGATCAGAATGTCCGCTTCAGCACCTGAACTCACCGTGCGCCCCACGGTCAATCCCACCGGACAAATAATGTAGCGCTTCTCGCCGTCCGCGTAGTTCAGCAACGCAATGCGCGCGCTCCGGTTGGGGTCGTACTCAATCGCAGCTACCTTCGCCGGAATACCAACTTTATCCCGCTTGAAATCGATGGTCCGGTAAGCTTGCTTCGCTCCGCCGCCGATGAAACGGGACGAAATCTGCCCCACGCTGTTGCGCCCGCCGGTCCGTTTCTTGACGCCTTCCACCAGCGATTTCTCAGGACTCTGCTTGGTGATTTCCTCGCGCGACACCACGCTCATGAACCTGCGCGACGCCGTGGTCGGATTGTATTTCTTCATCGCCATGGTGTTAGATCTCCGCGTACTCGGGCATCTTCTCGCCCTTCTTCAGCGTCACGTATGCCTTTTTCCAATCCGAGCGATAACCGGCGAATCTTCCCCGGCGGCGCAGCTTGCCCACCTGGTTTGTAGTTCGAACGCCGTCCACTTTCACTTTGAATAACTTCTCCACAGCCGCCTTCACCATCACCTTGTTGGCATCCAGGGCCACTTCAAAGCACAGCGTGCGCTCGTTTTCTTTCTTCGTCACGCCCTTTTCAGTTACCACCGGCCTCTTAATCACTTCGTAGATGGTCATTTCGCGAGCGCCTCCGACAATTTCTTCGCGGCGGTTTCAGACAGCAGCACCTGGTTGTGGCCCAGCAACAGATAAACGCTGACGTCTTTGCTTTCCACCAATGTCACGCCTTCCAGATTCCGGGTGCCCAGCGACAGGTTGCGATTCTCGCCGTTCTCCACAACCAGAACTTTATTGGCCACCTCGAGCTGCGTCAACACCGCGCGCATGCCCTTGGCCTTGTGATCCGGAAGCGAAAATTCCTGCACGATCTTCAACTCACCGTCCCGCAGTTTGGCCGACAGCGCCGATCTCAGCGCGCCCAGCAGCATCTTCCGCGGCAGCTTGTAGCTGTAATCGCGCGGTTGCGGACCATGCGTGGTCCCGCCATGCCGCCACAAGGGCGACCGTATGGAGCCCATGCGCGCCCGCCCCGTACCTTTTTGCCGCCACAGCTTTTTGCCGGATCCGGAAACTTCGTGCCGCGTCTTGGTCTTCGCGTTCCCGCCGCGCCGCGCGGCCTGGGAATGCCGGACCGCTTCGTACAGCAGATGCTCGTTAACCGGCGCGTTGAAAACTTCATCGGCCAGCTCCAGCGAGCTGACCACCTGGTTATT
>DASYNU010000137.1:0-14078 GCA_036008345.1 Bryobacteraceae bacterium | reverse complement strand
TGCGGGTTGAAGGAGGCCAGAGACGCGTTCGGCACTGCGTGGAGGACGCTGTCGCACCACGCCTGGTCGCGCTGTGGCGGAGGGGTGGGGGCCAGCGCGGCGAGCTTGGCGGTTTGTTGCAGATCGAAAGTCTCCATTGGATGAGGATAGCGGAATAGCGCGGCGTGAATGGCGCAGTTCTTTGACCCGTGAGGTATCATCTCTGAAATGAAATCGACCCTCTTCATGCTCTGCATCGCGCGCGGAGGCGCACACGCCGGCACGCCTTGCGAAAGCTGATCGACCATCCCCGACGTCGCCATTCGCTCTGCGGCCATCGCCCACTCCTTCGTTCACTTGATGGAGCTCGATGCTGACCTCGTCACAACCGAGCCCAGTTTGCTTAAATTGATCAATCCGGTCCGCGCATTGGCCGGCTTTGCGAGGGATTTTCTGTACATTTAATAGCGCGGATGTTTCATACAATAGGATAATGGCCTTTACTTCGGATAATCTCCGTGTGGACGATGACGGCCTGGTGACTCCCGAAGTCGGTGGCTGGGCCGAGACGAAGTATCGCCTTCTGGCCCTCTATGACGAATTGTTCTCGACCGGCATGAAGAACAAATGGAATCAGCGAGTCTATATCGATTTGTATGCCGGGGCCGGGCACAGCCGGATTCAGGGAACCAGCAGATTCTTAAAAGGCTCTCCCGTCATTGCGCTAACGGTTACGGACCCTTTCGACAAGTATGTCTTCTGCGAGGAAGGCAAAGAGTTGATAGACGTCCTGAAGGTCCGAGCTCAGCGGATCGCGCCTCAAGCCAATGTTGCGTACGTCCTCGGTAACTGCGACGCCGAAATCGAGAAGATCTACAAAGAGATACCGAAGGCGTCAGCCACGAACAAAGTACTGAGCCTTTGTCTCGTCGATCCGTTCGACTTCGGGGTCAAGTTCGAAACCTTGCGCAGACTTGCCACGGTCTTCGTGGATTTTGTCGTCCTGCTTGCCATCGGCATGGATGCGAATCGTAACTATGACCATTATGTTGAGGGCAATTCCACGAAGATTGACGAAGCGCTCGGAAATAAGCAATGGCGGGAGCGCTGGAAGGCGGTTGGTGTGAAGAGGAGCGACTTCAGGCCATTTTTGGCAGACGAGTTCTCTAGTAGCATGGAATCCCTTGGTTATCTAAAGACGCCTCTGGATCGGATGAAGCACGTCCGGTCCCTGGAGAAAAACTTGCCACTCTACTATCTCGCGCTATTTTCTCGGAATGAAACAGCCTTCAAGTTTTGGGACGGTGTGCTCAAGTACGGTACTGATCAAACGACGTTTTGGGATTGAGCTTCGATGTCACTGCTTTCAAAGATCGAGTGGACGGACGCAACGTGGAACCCGGTGCGCGGCTGCACTAAGATCAGTCCAGGTTGTAAGCATTGTTATGCGGAAAGGTTCGCCGAGCGATTCCGCGGGGTAAAGGGACATCCATTCGAGCAAGGTTTTGATTTGCTTCTCGTTCCAACAAAGCTGGGTGAGCCTCTGCGCTGGAGCCAGCCGAGGATGATCTTTGTCAATTCGATGAGCGATCTGTTCCACGAAGCTGTGCCGCTCGGATATATCGAGAAGGTGGCAGCGACGATGCGGATTGCGAACTGGCATACCTATCAAGTCCTTACGAAGCGCTCCCAGCGACTTCGGGACCTGCTCTGTGGGCCCCTTCGAACGGCGGCGAGGGACGCTCATATTTGGTGGGGTGTGTCGGTGGAAGATCGTAAGTACGGTCTGCCGCGAATAGCCGACCTTCAAGCCACTCCCGCGGCTGTACGCTTCCTCTCTGTGGAACCGCTTCTGGAAGACTTGGGGAAGCTGCCGCTGGGTGGCATCTCATGGGTCATTGTCGGCGGCGAAAGCGGACCTGGCGCTCGATCGATGAAAGAGGAGTGGGTCGTTTCCATTCGAGAGCAGTGCGAGGCCGCCAGCGTTCCTTTCTTCTTCAAGCAGTGGGGTGGCGTACGTAAGAAGGTCGCAGGCCGGACGCTTCGGGGCCGTACTCACGATGGCTTTCCGGCGCGGGTGCAGAACCCGACTTTACCGGCACTCCTGCGCCTGAAACACGCACTCGAAATCGAAAACGCATCGCTCGTGCAGTTGGCCTAAGCGATTGGACAGAAGATCAGCCTGAAAGATAAGCGCACCGAGATAGAGGGTCGCGTGTGACAGTATCCTCGAGGTAACCAACGACGACCGAGAACGGTTCGCGAAAAGGGCGTAATTCATTCACGTCCTGGGATGAATGGCGGGGGAAGAGCCGCCCATCTTTGAATCGTGAGATATCATCGCAAGAATGAGATCCACTCTCCTCACCCTTTCGATCGCTCTCGGCCGAGCGTTCGCCGGAACGCCTTGTGAAAAGTTGATCGAAATGACCATCCCGAACGTCGTCATACATTCGGCGGGCATCGCCCACTCGGCTCCCGGCGCTGAATCGCTTCCCTCGTTCTGCCGCGTCCAGGCCGTTGCAACACCGGTGCCGGATTCGCGCATCGAATTTGAGGTTTGGATTCCGGATGCGTGGAACGGCAAATTCCAGGGCGTGGGCAACGGCGGCTATTCCGGCGCGCTCGCCTATAGCGCGATGGTGCGAGCGCTCAATTCGGGTTACGCGACGGCCAGCCACAACACCGGGCATCCCGGCGACAGCCTCAAGTTCGGACAGGGACATCCGGAAAAAGTCATCGATTATGCATATCGCGCCGTACATGTGATGACCGAAAACGCCGCGCTCATTATTCACGCGCGGACCGGCCGCTTCGCAGACCGATCGTACTTCGTGGGATGCTCGGCCGGTGGACACCAGGCGCTATCGGAAGCCCAACGCTATCCGGCAGACTACGACGGAATCGTCGCAGGAGCTCCCGCCATAAATCGCACTCACCAAACCTTCGGATTCCTGTGGTCCTGGCGCGCTCTGCATCGCGAGGATGGCACGCCTATTCTGACGCTCCCGAAGTTGGCGCTGGTCACCCAGGCTGTCACCGATTCCTGCGATGCATCCGATGGACTCAAGGACGGATTGATTGAAGATCCGCGCCGTTGCAGGGAGCCCGATCTATCGAAGATCCTGACGCCGGAGGAAATCGCGGCCGTGCGGAAAGTCTGGGCCGGTCTCGACGGCGCATTCACCGGATGGCCCATGGGAAGTGAAAACGCAGGCGGCCAGAGTTGGGGCCCGTACCTTTTGAATCCTTCCGAACCGATGCGCGCCGATTTGTTCCGGTTCTTCCTCTTCCACGATCCGAACTGGGATTGGCGAAGCATCGATTGGACCACCGATGCCTGGCAGCGCGATGTCGCCTACGCCGACGATAAGCTCAGTTTCCTGAATGCGATTGATCCTAACCTCGACGCCTTTCGCCGCCGCGGCGGGAAGTTGCTGATGTACGCCGGCTGGGCCGATCCCACTGTGCCGCCGCAGGACACGGTTGGATACTTTGAAAAGGTCCATCGGCAAATGGGAAATACCGAGGACTTCTTGCGGCTGTTCATGGCGCCGGGCATGGGTCACTGCGGTGGAGGAGTGGGGCCAAATCAGTTCGACACCGTCTCAGCGCTCGACGAATGGGTGACCAAGAACACCGCGCCCGCATCGCTCATCGCATCGCGCCCGGGCCGCACCAGGCCGCTCTGCCCGTATCCCAGCGTCGCGCGATACAAAGGGTCCGGTAGCATTGACGATGCGGCCAACTTCACGTGCCAGAGCCGATGATCTCGAGACGGCGCAAGTCATGGATCACGCGAGCGCTTTGCCGGATTTTCTCAGTAGAGGGATCAACAGCAGCCCGGCCAGCAGCGCACATACCGCCGAAGTTTCCCACGCCAGATGCGTGATGGCCCTCCGGGTGGTGTGTTCCTCGAGCCAGATTTGCCATGCATCCGGAAGGCGCGAACTGCCAACGAATGCCAGGAGAATCAGCAGAAACCCGAAGCGGAGAATGGTTTTTACCATGCGGGCTGAGAATGTGCGAGCCAGCAGCGCGCCCAAAGTCCCCACCGCCGCGCAGGCGGTTAGGCTGCATAAAATAACGGCTGCAAAAAGCTGGCCCGGAGGCGCGATGAGGGTCCCATGCCAGTAGGACAGGTTGAGCGTAGCTAGAGCGGTCAGAAGAACGAGCACGGTAATTCCCCATCCGAAGGCGATTAGTACCATCAGACGGGCCAGGATGGCCCCCGGAGACGCCAGATCCCGTTCCCCGGCGAAGGATTCCGCGCTGGCCGGGGCTACAAAAAGCACCGCGAGCAGGCCATAGGCTGCCAGCATTCTGGGGTCGAGGAAGGTAAAACCTTTATACCAGGGAACCAGTATTCCGAACGCCAACACCGTGAAAAGTATGATCAGGGCCTGCTTAGCCATCGGTCGCCGAACTAGTATACCGTGCTGGTAGTGGTACGCTGACAGTACGTGGCTGCTGGAGGCTACCTTACTGCATGTAGGGCAATTTTGTAACCGGCTCTGTCATAATCCTTACCGTTTGGTTGGTCGATAAATAGTGTATGTTCGACAGGCGCGTGGAACCCCGGATGTTATGTGCGGACATGGTGGATGTCCAATGGAAGGACAAGACCGGCAGAATCCGTAAGGGCGTCGCGAACCTGGAAGATATCTCGTTGTCGGGCGCCTGCCTGCAGTTCGATCAACCCATCCCTTTGCAGACCGATCTGCGGATCAACTATCCCAAGGGCGAGTTAATGGGCAAAGTGCGGTACTGCGTGTATCGGGAGATCGGCTATTTCCTGGGGATTGAGTTTGAGCCGGGCTGCCGTTGGTCCGAGCAGCAGTTCAAGCCGCAGCATATGTTAGATCCGCGGCGATTGGTTCTCCGCACCGTAAATCGGATATCGAAGCTGGCTAACTGATGTGTGGGGCGGCGCCGTGCGCTGCCGTCAGCGAGTCGCGCATAGCGCTGCCGACCAATCCAGCAGCGCATGGCGCTGCTCCACTAGCCGATATAATTCAATTTGCCCCCCGTTGTCGCTACCACGCGCGCCCGCGTCCAAGGCATTTTTGTCGCCGCTATCACGCCGCGCCGTCAGCAGGAGTACTCGATCGATCTAGGCGCTACGCTTGAGTTGATCGACTTTCTGGCTGAAAGCGGCATCGCCGGCATCGCCCTGCTTGGCTCCACTGGCGAGTTCGTACACTTTGCGCTGGACGACCGGCGGCACATGGTGAATTTCGCGGCTAAACGCAGCCGCGTCCCGCTGCTGGTGAACGTCTCACACTCCACGCTGGATGGCGCTGTTGAACTGGCGCGCGAAGCCACCAGCGCGGGCGTGGCGGGCGTGTTGTTGATGCCGCCGCACTACTTCCGGTATAGCCAGGAAGAGATTCGGAGCTTTTATCTGGCTTACGCGGACGCTATGGATGGCAGCATCCCAACTTATCTGTACAACATCCCGGCTTTCACCAGTGAGATCGCTAGTTCCACCGCCGCCGAACTGCTGACCAGTGGGCGTTTTTGTGGAATCAAAGATTCCAGCGGAAGCCTGGAATATTTTTCTGAACTACTGGAACAATCCGCCGGGAAGCCGTTCACGTTTCTGGCCGGCCAGGAACGCATCTACGTCCAGCAACGGCGCGCCGGTGCGCATGGTGCAGTGTCCGGAGTGGCTTCCGCGCTGCCCGAGCTCATGGTGGCGTTGGACCATGCCATCGCGGCTGGAGGCGCTGAGCGGATCGAGCGATTGGAGGCTCGGTTGATGGAGTTTCTGAGGTGGTCTGACCAGATTCCGTGGCCCACGGCCGCAAAAGAGGCGCTCAAACAACGTAAGCTCAAGAGCGGAGCGTTAGCCACGCCGCTGAGCCCGCAAGGCGAGCGCAAGCTGGCTGAATTCTCGGAGTGGTTTCGAGGCTGGCTGCCGGCAGTGCTGCGTGAGTGCAGGGAGACCAAATGAACAACGACGAATTTCGACGCTACGGTCACCAGGTGGTGGATTGGATGGCGGATTATCTCGAGAACATCCGGGAGTATCCGGTGCTGGCCAGCATGCAGCCGGGCGAGTTGGTGGATCGCTTGCCGGCGGCAGCTCCCGAGCGCGGCGAGCCCATGGATGCAATTCTCGAAGACTTCGAACAATCCATCGTGCCTGCGCTGACGCATTGGAACCATCCGCGCTTCCTGGCGTATTTCGCCATCTCCGGCTCGCAGCCGGGAATTCTCGGCGAGATGTTGATGGCGACGCTCAACGTCAATGGAATGCTGTGGAAAAGCTGCCCCGCGGTGACGGAGCTGGAGCAAGTTACGCTCAGTTGGCTGCGGCAATGGATGGGCCTGCCTGAGGAATTGTTCGGCATCATTTACGACACGGCCTCCATCGCCAGTATGCACGCCATCGCCGCGGCGCGCGAGATGGCGGACCCTGAAGTGCGAACGCGCGGCAACAGCGGGCGCCTGACGATGTACACGTCCGAGCAGTCCCATTCTTCCATCGAGAAGGGCGGCATCACCCTCGGCATCGGCCAGAACAATATTCGCCAAATCCCGGTGGACGATAACTTTCGGATGCGCGTGGACATATTGAAGGAGCGCATGGAAGCCGACCACGGAGCCGGCCGCAAGCCGTTCCTGGTGGTGGCGACCGTTGGGACCACGTCAACATCGAGCATCGATCCGGTGCCGGCGATCGCGGATGTCGCGGAAGAATTCGGAGCTTGGCTGCATGTGGACGCAGCCTACGGTGGCGCCGCTGCTGTGGTGCCGGAACTGCGCGGGATCCTCAAGGGCGCGGAGCGCGCTCATTCGCTGGTGGTGAATCCGCACAAATGGCTATTCACTCCCATCGACTGTAGCGTTTTCTATACCAGCCGCCCCGAAATCCTGCGCCGGGCATTTTCTTTGGTGCCCGAATACCTGAAGACGGGCGAGAATCCGCGTGCGATTAATTTAATGGATTATGGTGTTCAGCTGGGCCGGCGATTCCGCGCTTTGAAGTTGTGGTTCGTGATGCGGAATCTGGGGCATGAGGGAATTTGCGGCATCATTCGGTCGCACATCGGGTACGCGCAGAAGCTGGCCGCTCTCATCCGCTCGCATCCTGATTTCGAAGTTGCCGCGCCTACGCCGTTCTCTCTGATCTGTTTCCGCTATCGCGGTTCGGACGAAGATAATCGCGCGTTGCTCGAAAAGGTGAATGCATCGGGAAGAGCATTCCTTTCGCACACCGTGCTGAACGGCCAGTTCGTGCTGAGACTGGCGATCGGCAACATAGCTACCCAATGGCAGGATTTGGAAGAAGTCTGGGATCTGGTGAAGCAGACGGCGGCGCGAGAAGTTCAGCAGGCGACGTAGGGAGTTGGCAGGCGAAGCGCCTGCCCCACGTTGCAATGCAAGACTTTGGAGACAGATGGGGCAGGCGCTTTCGCCTGCCAACTGCGCCGATCTTGGCGCGGGCCGGCTAACGAACCGCCGAACGATGCGCCAGAAATTCGTCCACGGTGGCTAGCAGGTGCGAAGGGTGAACCGGCTTGGAGATGTAGCCATTCATGCCCGCCTCCAGGCACCGTTCCTTGTCGCCGGTCATAGCATGCGCGGTCATGGCTACTATCGGCAGAGCCTTCCAGCGCTGGTCTTTCCGAATGATGCGTGTGGCTTCCAAACCATCCAATCCGGGCATCTGGACATCCATCAGGATCAAGTCGAAATCGACGCCGGATTCCAGCTTGGCCAGCGCCTCTCTACCATCATTGGCCAGCTCGATAGCAAAACCCCGCTTGCGCAGGACCGCGGTGACTACTTTTTGATTTACCAGGTTATCCTCCACCACCAGCAGCCGGCGAGATCCCGATGTGGTCTTGGGCAGCGGCGCTTCTGGATTTGAAGCAGCGATATCGGAAGCGATCGCACAAGGCAGCGTAACAATGCAAGTGGATCCACAGCCCAGCTCGCTCTCCACGTGGATCTCACCGCCATGCAGTTCCACCAGTTTCTGGGCGATTGCAAGCGGGAGCCCCGCCCCGCGATCGGCTCCATTGCGTTTGTCCAAGGACGGCAGAAGCCGGTCGGCTGGAACGCCGGTCCCGGTGTCGTGAACGGCGATCCGCATCAGAAACTGATTCGAACCAGAAAAGCGGCCGTCAATTCGCACGCCGACAGAGCCGCGTTCGGTAGACTTGACGGCGTTGCTTATCAGATTCGATATGATCTGGCGTATTCGCGGCCCGTCGCCGGTAACCTGCGCGGGCACTTCCGGCGTCACTTCCAACCGCAGGTCTATCCCATTGCGTCTAGATTTTACTTGTTCCGCATGCACGCATTCCTGGGCGGCCGCGCGCGGGTCGAACGGCGCGTGCAGCAGCGTTATTTTACCGGACTCGATCTTGGACAGATCCAGAAAATCGCTCAGTGAGGAGAGCAGCGAGAAAGCACAACGCTGCGCGGTCTGAAGCTCGTCCAGTTGCTCGGGAGGCAGATGCCTTTCCAGTGCCATATCCAGCAGGCCGATGATCCCGCTCATGGGTGTCCGCAGCTCCTCGGACACATTGGCGAGAAATTCGGTCTTGGCTTGATTGGCCGCCTGGGCTTGCCGGGTGGCTTCCTCCAGTTGCTCGGTACGCTCCTTGATGCGCCGCTCCAGCAGTTCCTGGTGCTCGCGAATTTCCTTGCGAGAAGCCGTTAGCGCCTCGATCATGCCATTGAAGCTCTCGCCCAGGAACTCGATTTCATCACCGGTGCGGCTCACTTGGATCGGCTCCAGACAACCGTTCCGAACCGACGCGATGCCGGCCTGCAGCAGCTTCAAAGGGCGCGCCAGCAGCCGGATGGTGAACCGCGAAATGGCTCCGGAAACCAGAATCACCACAACGCACAACAGCAGACCTTTGCCGACGTCGAAGTTGTCCTGTCTCAGGTTGTACGCAAGCAGCGTTACAACTACCCAAAAGACGAGCGTCGCTGTAAATATCGAGAATTTCGAGGCTAACGAGCGTAACACTCCTGGGCGCGCGTCGGCCCGGCCGTCTTTCGACGCCACTGGCATATCCGTCCATCGGCTAAAGTACCCCCCTCGGACATAAGAGGTTCACCTTAGAAGAACAGGGCGGGTGTGGGACAGGTTGATAACTGTTGACGGCCTTGCGCGCAGGATGCCAAGCGGCACAAACTGCGCGGGTTAAAAACGTTAAAAACCAGCGAGCAGGATGCCATCCCAATGTCACTGGGTTTGCCGTCCATGCCCTGCCAGGTAGGTCATGAGCTGGTTGTCGCAAACGGTGGACGAACCAATGGCTTGCTGCGTGCCGGAAAGTCACTTCCTCGAGATTCTCGGCAGGGCATGGCCCTGCCCCACAACCAAACTTCCAGTCACTACCAAACTGACCAACTATCGGCAGGCCGGGTGCTATCCTTAGAAATAAACCTCCCGGTCTGCATTATGCCCAAGCTGAGTTACGACACACCTGGCGGAATTACCGTAACTCGCACAGAGTCGGGAATTCCATTTCACAAAGGGCTGAAAGGCCTGCTGCGCAAGCTGGACCGGTATCGCGGCATCTATCTTTCCTCGGGCTACGAATATCCGGAACGTTATTCGCGCTGGGATGTTGCGTCCATAGCGCCTCCGCTCGAGATTGTTGCCGCCGGCCGTGAAATCGAGTTCCGCCCGCTCAATCAGCGCGGCGAGGTGCTCAATCAAATTCTTAGTCCCTTGCTCGCCGGACATCCGCATTGGGAAAAATTCGGATCGCAAGGTTCCAGCTTGCAGGGATATTTGAAACCGCTGCCCAAGCTGTTCCCTGAAGAAGAGCGCAGCAAACAACCCTCGGCGTTTTCCATTCTTCGGACATTGATGGGCGAATTCCGCAACGCAGACGACTCGCGGCTGGCCCTGGTTGGTGCATTCGGCTACGACCTGTTGTTCCAGTTCGATCCTATCGAACTGCAGCTTCCGCGGGAGGGACACAAGGACCTGCGTCTGTTTCTCTGCGACGACATTTACTACATGGATCGCAAGAAAGAGCGGATCGAACGGTACCGTTACGACTTCGTGCGTGGGGACCTTTCCACCGCCGGGCTCGATCGCAGCGGCCGCCCGATCCCGAAGCCGGCGCGCCTCCCGGCGGAGGAAATCACCTCCGATCATCTTCCGGAACAATACATGGCCAAGGTGGAGACCGTGCGCGAGGGCATGCGGCAGGGCGATTACTACGAAGTGATACTGCGGCAGACGTTCCAGGCTAATTTTTCAGGCAGCCCATCGGAACTTTTTGAACGAATCCAGCATGCCAGCCCGAGTCCTTACGAATTCTTCCTGCAGCTGGGAGACGAACAACTGATCGGTGCGTCGCCGGAAATGTTTGTGCGCGTGGAGGGCCAGCGCGTGGAGACCTGCCCAATCTCAGGTACAGCCCGGCGTACTGGCGATCCGTTGCGCGATGCCGACAGCATCCGCGAACTTTTGAATTCCACCAAGGAAGAGTCCGAGCTGACCATGTGTACGGATGTCGATCGCAACGACAAGTCACGCGTCTCGATTCCGGGCTCGGTAAGAGTGATTGGCCGCCGCTTGATTGAATCCTACGCGGGCGTGTTTCATACCGTCGACCATGTGGAAGGGACCCTGCAGCCCGGCTTCGATTCGCTCGACGCATTTCTCACGCACATGTGGGCGGTGACCGTGATTGGCGCACCCAAGAAAGCGGCCGCGCAGGCCATCGAGAATCTGGAAAAAGACGCCCGCGGCTGGTATGGCGGCGCGGTAGGGATGCTTTCGATGAATGGCGACATCAACACCGGCATCCTGATTCGGACCATCCATCTGCGCGCGGGGAGAGCGCGTTATGGCGTAGGCGCGACACTTTTATACGATTCCGTTCCAGCGCTCGAGGAGGAGGAGACGCGCCTCAAGGCCACTGGTTTCTTCCGCTGTCTGGCCGAAAAAGCTACGCCCGGAGCGGTCGAGTCCGCGCATTCCAAAGCCGGACAAGGCGTCAAGCTGCTATTGATCGATAACGACGACTGCTTCATTCACACGCTCGCCAACTATGCCCGGCAGACGGGCGCCGAGGTTGCTACTTACCGCGCCGGAGTTCCGCACGAGCTGATTCGGGAGATGGCGCCGCATCTCATCCTGATTTCGCCGGGTCCGAAGCGGCCATCCGATTTCGGCGTGCCGGAGCTGGTGAAGTACGCCGCGCAAGCAGGCATTCCGGTGTTCGGCGTGTGCCTGGGCTTGCAAGGAATCGTGGAGGCGTTCGGTGGGGAGTTGGGCGTCCTGGATTATCCCATGCACGGAAAGCCATCGCTGGTGATCCATCAAAACAAGGGTGTTTTTGAGGGGCTGCCCGAGCGTTTCAAGGTGGGCCGTTATCATTCGCTGTTCGCGCGAAAAGAGACTTTTCCGGCTTGTCTTGAAGTAACGGCTGAATCGGAAGACGGCGTCATTATGGGCGTTCGCCACCGCGAGCTGCCGATTGAGGGCGTGCAGTTTCATCCCGAGTCCATCCTGACGCTGGATGGAAACAGCGGGTTGAAATTGATGGAGAACGTGGTGTCCCAAGTGCTGAAAGGCGTTGTGGTACGCTAGTACAATCGATACGGTATAAGAGAAACGCCCGATGCAATTTGATCTCTCGGACATTATATTTCTGGTGGTTGTCCTATCCATCGCAATCCTGTTGATTAACAGCGGCGGCGGCGGCGGGCTCCGCGCGCGAGTCCCGGTCCGTTGATCGCGATTTCCCGCCATTCCTACCTCGCGGACTAATCTGTCCATGCCCAGCGCAATCGTTATTGGCGGCGGCTTGGCCGGGCTGGCAACAGCCGCTGCGCTAGGCGATGCCGGATTCCAGGTAGATCTTTTCGAAGCCCGGGGATTCCTGGGTGGGCGCGCGACATCCTACCCTCTACCCGGCGACTCCTCCGAGATTATCGACAACTGCCAGCATCTGCTGCTGCGCTGCTGCGTCAACATCATGGATTTCTACAAGCGCCTGGGTGTGGTGGACAGAATCCATTTCCACAAGAAATTCTATTTCATAGAACCTGGCGGCCAGACTTCCGTGCTGTCGGCTGGACGGCTGCCCGCTCCGTTTCACTTTGCCGGGAGTTTTCGGAAATTGGCTTGTTTGAGCTTGGGGGACAAACTTTCGATCGCGCGTGGATTAATGGCCTTGCGGCGGGAGCATGGACGGCGGCAAGATCTGGACCGCATCACCATGATCGACTGGCTACGCGAGAAAAAGCAAACCGAATCGGCCATTCGCCGCTTCTGGGGCCAGGTGCTAGTGAGCGCGGTTAACGAAGACCTGGAGCGCATGGCCGCGAGCCACGGATTCCACGTTTTTTGGCTTGGTTTTCTGGCTGCCTCGAATTCCTACCAGATGGGCATCCCGGCGGTGCCGCTGGGCGAACTCTACGCCCCGGAAGCGTGGAAGCGCATGAGCAACGTCCGCTTGAATCTGCGAACGCCGGTGGACCGCGTGGTGTTAGAAAATGGATCGGTTCAAGCCGTGGAGGCGCTGGGCGAGCGGCGCACCGCCGATTACTATATCTCGGCCGTGCCATTTGAGCGCTTGCCGCCGATTGCTCCAGATTTGGGGATCGATCTTGACGGTTTCGAGCATTCGCCTATCACGGGGATTCATTTGTGGTTCGACCGCAGCCTGACGCAACTGCCGCATGCCACGCTGCTGGACCGGACCATTCAGTGGATGTTCAACAAGTCGGGAGGGCGATATCTACAGTTGGTGGTAAGCGCATCCCGCAGTTTGGTGGACATGAGCCGTGCCGACGTGATCGAGCTGGCCGTTCGGGAACTGGCCGACTTTTTTCCGCGCGCGGGCGAAGCCAAAATCGAAAAGGCGCACGTGGTGAAGGAAGTGCGGGCGACGTTTTCCGCCAAGCCCGGCCTGGAGCAGCTGCGTCCTGGGAGCGCGACCAAAATCCCGAATTTCTTCCTGGCAGGGGATTGGACGCGCTGCGGTTGGCCGGCCACGATGGAGGGTGCGGTGCGCAGCGGATACCTGGCGGCGGAAGGGGTGACGAGCGCAGCGGGGCGGCCGCGGAAATTTCTAATCCCGGATATCGCGTGAGTGTGGGGCAGGGCATGGCCCTGCCGGGAAAGTGACTTTCCGGCACGCAGCAAAGCATTGGTTCGTCCACCATTTGCGACAGCCGGCTCATGACCCACTTTGGCAGGGCATGGCCCTGCCCCACCCATGGTCCCGATCCTACAACAGGGAAAGCTTAGAATCCTGCTCTAGAAACACTGAGCGAGTATTATGAAACTATGCGGCGAATGATTCTTTGCCTGGCGCTCGCGTTACCGCTTCTAGCGGCACCGCCTATGACAACTCTGACCATTACGGTTAAAAGCGATACCGGAAAGGCGGTGGAAAACGCCAGCGTCGTGGTGCGATTCATTAAGGGCCATTCGGCGCTGAAACTCGGCAAGGGCATCCGCCGGGAGTGGGAACTACATACCAATCAGGAAGGCATCGCCAAAATTCCGCCCATTCCGCAAGGCACCATCCTGATTCAGGTGATCGCCAAGAACTATCAGACCTTCGGCGACAACTTCGATATCGATGAGGAACAGAAGACTGTCGAGATCAGACTGAAACCGCCGCAGGCGCAGTATAGCGCGCACTGAGCGCGCTGTACTTGCGCGTTAATCGGTTATTCAGTTATTCGGTTCAAACTTCCCGGTTCGCACGTTCTTTCGAGAACAACCGAACAACTGAGCAACTTAGCTCGAAACCGATGCGATGGCATCGATTTCGACGCCAACATCGCGCGGCAATTTCGCCGCTTGCACGGTGGAACGCGCCGGAGGGTTCGAGGCGAAGTGGCGGCCATACACCTCGTTCATCTTGGGAAAATCGGCCATGTCCTTCAGGAAAACCGTGGTCTTGAGCACGGATTCCATAGAAGCGCCGCAGGCCTCCAGCAACGCTTTCAGGTTTTCGAGCACGCGCTCAGTCTGCGCGGCGATGTCGCCCTCCACCAGTTGGCCGGTAACGGGGTCAGTCGGAATCTGCCCGCTAAGATAAGCAACGCCGTTCGAGATCACGGCTTGCGAATAAGGACCAATGGCTTTGGGT
>DASYNU010000136.1:0-77877 GCA_036008345.1 Bryobacteraceae bacterium | reverse complement strand
GCCGGCTTCCAAATTTTCGAATACAGTAGCCACCGGCATACGGGTCCCTTTAAAGACCCACGCACCGCTGCGTTTGCCGGGGATGCTCTCCACCGCTGGGCACTGCGACCAATCGAGGCTTGCCATATTTATTACCCTCCTTTCATCGTAGCCTTTTACCCTTCAAGCTACCGAACCCGCTTCCGCCGCTCCATCGCCTCAGCCCACGTGGTCACGACGAACCCCTGCTCCTTCAAAAAAAGCTGAAACTTCGGATCCAGCATCGCCAGCATATCCGCCTTGCGCAGCGTGCCAGATCCGCTGATCTTCGCGAATACCTCAGTCGGCGCGGTGCAATGCATGATCACCATCGTCAGGCCTGGCTTCAGCTCGGCCAGTGTCTCCATATAGCGTTCGGTCCGCCATTTGCGAAGCTTCTCATCGTCGTCTGCGATGCCAGGTGGAATCTTCCAGTCGTAACTCGAGTTGTGCAGATCGTCCAACACGGGCAGCCCCGCGTTCCAGAGCTTCACGCCCAGCGCCCGCACGGCGTCCAAGGTGCTGGCGGATTGGTTGCCGGCTTGTATATATGTATCGTGCCCGCCGGGGATCATCACCGGAATCTGCTTCTCAATTCCGAGCTCAACGTAGCGTTCGAGAAACTCGGGCTTTGCATAGACCGTGCCCATGTGCGTATCCAGATGCGTGGGATGGAAACCCATGCGTTCGGCCCGCTCGATCTGGGCGCGCATCTCCCGATCCACTTCGTCCGTTTTGGCATGCATCACCACCGCGGCGACAGAACTCCACAGCGCGCCTTCGGGGTCAACCAATCCGGGAACAGCAGGCGCACCCGCTAATGGTCCCCAACGATATTCGTGCCACTCGGAAGTGAGGGTGAGATGCAGACCGGCATCGGTTCCCGGATGGGCTTTAATGTAATGCACAATTTCCGGGACCCAGGGCGTGGGCATCATCACGCTCAGCGAGCGCGCCGCGCCTTTCTCTAGCACCTGTTCGATTCCCACGTTCGAATCGTGCGACATGCCTGCATCGTCCATGTGCAGAATCAGGACTCGATCGCCCTTGTTCCAACCAAGACGCTCGGCGTAGGTGGGGCTGGTCTGCGCGAAAGAGACTGAGAAGATCGACAGCGCCAACGGAAGAATCTTGTACATGCAGCTCTAGTTTATCCGGCGAGTGTTGCGGAGTGTAAATCCGTGAAGAAATCAAAAGCACCGGTCGCTTACGCTCGCGGTTCTCTAACGCGTGACCGAACCGCGACCGTGAGGGAGACGGTGCCTTTGATTTTTTCACGGGCTCTCACATTTAAGGGAGTCGGTGACGTACACGGTCCTGATACACGACGATGATATTCTTGAGTACTACACTCCCTATGCGATGGAATCGTCTTTCCTCTGCCGTGCTTTGCCTGGCTTCCCCGCTCCTCGCCCAAACACCGGACAATCTTTTTGACGGGCTGCGCTGGCGCATGATCGGGCCGTTCCGCGGCGGGCGGGCGATCACGGCCACGGGCGTTCCTGGCGATCCCACCACGTTCTACTTCGGCGCGGTGGGCGGTGGAATCTGGAAGACCACCGACGGAGGCATGGTGTGGACGCCCATCTTCGACGATCAGCATGTCGCATCCATCGGCGCCATTGCAGTAGCGCCGTCGGACCCCAGCGTTGTTTACGCCGGCACGGGCGAGGCGGACATCCGATCCTCCCTTTCCTCCGGCGACGGCATCTACAAATCTACCGATGCCGGAAAAACCTGGCGAAACGTGGGACTCCGTGATTCCAAGCAAATTTCGAGGATTCTGGTACATCCCAAGAATCCGGACATTGTCTATGTTGCGGTGCTGGGACACGCCTACGGTCCGAACCCGGAACGCGGCGTATTTCGCTCTACCGACGGCGGCAAGAGCTGGCAGCGAGTGCTGGACAAGGGCCCCGATATCGGCGCCACTGATCTCGCTTTCGAGCCCGAGAATCCGCGGGTAATCTTTGCGACCACCTGGCAAGCGCGCAGATCGCCGTGGAGTCAATATGCGCCATTGGAGCAGCCCGGCGGCGGTCTCTTCAAATCCACCGATGGCGGCGACCATTGGTCCCAGATCAGCGGCCACGGTTTGCCGGCGGGCGGCTGGAAACGTTCCGGCGTGGCTGTCGCGAAAGGGAGCCAAGGCCGGCGGGTGTACGCGCTCATTGACTCTAGCTCCGCCACCGGACTCTTCCGCTCCGACGATTCCGGCCAGACCTGGTCGCAGGTTTCGAACGACCCACGCATCGACAGCCGCTCCTGGTATTTCAGCGGCGTCACTGTTGACCCCAACAATCCCGACGCAGTTTATCTGCCGAACGTAGCCATCTACCGCTCTATCGACGGCGGCAAATCATTTACCGTTCTGAAGGGCGCGCCAGGCGGCGACGACTACCATTCCGTTTGGATCGATTCCACGGAATCGCGGCGCATCATTCAAGCATCCGACCAAGGTGTCAGCATCAGCGTCGATGGTGGAACAACCTGGAGCTCCTGGTACAACCAGCCCACCGCGCAGTTTTATCATGTCGCCACCGATAATCAGTTTCCGTATAACCTTTACGGATCGCAGCAGGACAGCGGAACCGTGGTGCTGCCTAGCCGTACCGATCATGGCCAAATCACCGAATACGACCGGCGCTCAGTGGGTGGCGCGGAAAGCGGCTATATACAGCCCGATCCGGACGATCCGAACATTTCCTACGTCAGCGACACTTATGGCACGCTGACTCGCTTCGACAAACGCACCGGGCAGGGCCAGATTATCACCCCGTGGCCGGCGCCCGCTTTCGGAGTCGAGATCGCGGAGAGAAAATATCGCTTTCCCTGGACTGCGCCGCTAGTATTTTCGCCGGTGGACCATGCTCTTTATTACGGGTCGCAATATGTTCTGAAGACCGTGGATGGCGGACTGGTTTGGCGCGAGATCAGCCCCGATCTAACCGGAGCCGACAAGAACACGGCTACTGGCGAAGTCACCATCGAGAATGCCAAGCTGCGCGGCTACGGCGTGGTCTATTCCATCGCGCCATCGCCGCTCGTGGCCGGCGAGATTTGGGCGGGCAGCGATACGGGTCCAATCCATCTTAGTCGCGACGGCGGCAAGACCTGGGCGAACATAACTCCACCGGGGTTGTCTGACTGGAGCAAGATCACGCACATTGAGGCTTCGCACTTCAAGGATGGAGTGGCATATGCAGCCGTGGATCGGCATCGCCTGGACGACTACAAACCCTACCTGTATCGCACTCGCGATTACGGGAAAACTTGGACGCTGATCATCAGCGGCATCCCAGAGGCGTCCTTCCTGAACGCCATTCGCGAAGATCCCAAGCGGCGCGGTTTGCTTTACGCGTGCACCGAGACCGGCGTGTTTGTTTCTTTCGACGATGGCGAACAGTGGCACTCCTTGCAGCTCAACATGCCCACCGTATCGGTGCGGGATCTGGTGATTCATGACAACGACCTGGTGATCGCAACTTTTGGACGTTCATTCTGGATTCTGGATGACTTTTCGCCGCTACGCCAGATCGATGAACGCGTGGTCGATTCCGATGTGTTCCTCTACAAACCGGCCACGGCCACGCGGATGAACAGCGAGGGATTTCAAGGCACGCCTTTTCCGCCGGAGATCCCGAAGGCGCCGAATCCACCGGATGGCGCCATTATCGATTACTATCTGAAGTCGGCTACGACGGGCGAGGTGACGCTCGAAATATTGGATGCGAATGGGGAGTTGATGCGCCGGTACACCACCCAGGATCGCTCCAGCGGCTCTGCCAGGAGACGGCAGGCCATCGCCGATATCTGGGTCACGCCGCCCATCCACTTGACAGCACGCGCTGGGCTGAACCGGTTCGTATGGGATCTGCGATGTGCAGTCGAGACAGCGGGCGCGGCTGAAAACGATTACGGACAAGAAGTCCGCGGCCCTCAAGTTATCCCGGGTGATTATCAGGTGCGCCTTACGGCCGGCGGCCGGCAATATACCCAGCCATTGAAGGTGGTGCTGGATCCACGATCTACAGCCACACCCACTGACCTTGCGCGGCAATTCGATCTCGGGAAGAAGGCCTCGGGCGAAATCGCGAAGAATGGCCAATTGACCAGGGAGTTGGCTGCGCTGCGTGCGCGGATCACGGAGATCAAGCAGAAAAATACATCGGACGCCGCGCTACTCGCAGTGGTCGCGAAGGTTGAAGCTGAAGCGCAGCGAATCTCGGGTGTCGGAGCAAGTTGGCAGACGCCTGCCAATCCCTCTGGCGTTGGCGCGCTGCAAGTAAATCTGGGCGCTGTGAACTTCGTCGTGGATAGCGCGGATCGGACGCCCCCCGCGCAAGCCTACGCTCTCTACGAACAAGCCAGTCGCGATCTGGCCGCGCTCATGGCCAGTTGGGACGCTTTAAAGAACGGCCAAATCGCGGAGCTGAATCGCGCATTGCGCGACAAGAATCTTCCGGCGATCGATCTCAAAATGGGGAATCAGTGATGCATCGTCGCTTCTTTCCAGCAGTGATCGCCCTGTGGCTGGCTGCTTCGCCCGCCTTCGCCTGGGGACCCGCAGGTCATAAGATAGTCGCCATCATCGCCGAGCAGCGCCTCTCACCCGCGGCTCGCGAGAAGATCCGCAAACTCCTGCTGGATGGCAAGTACTCAATAGTGGATATCGCAAGCTGCGCCGATACAATCCGCGGTAATCCGCACGGGAATCCCACGCCCGCCGACGTCATGTGCCGCTCGCTAGCGGGCGAGGTGCCTTCGACGAACGGCCTTTGGCACTATATCGACATCGCTGTTCCGACGAAAGCCAAAACGTTAGAGGCATTCTGTAAAGACGACAATTGCGTTACGGCGCGAATTGCGAGTTTCTCCCAGATTCTGCGAACCTCCAAAGATGATGTGCAACGGCGTCAGGCGTTGTTGTTCCTGGTGCATTTCGTAGGCGACATTCATCAACCCTTGCACGCCGCGGAGCGTGCCTGCGACCGCGGGGGTAACTCAGAGCACGTGAATTTCACGGCCGATGGCCAGAAAGAAGTAAATGTCGCGCTGCATCATGTTTGGGATACTTCTGAGTTGGATTTACTGATGAAGCACGCGAACATCACCGATGAACGCGTTTTCGCCGGGGTGCTGATGGCAGGCATCAAACCCGCCGACGCGCAAAAATGGGCGCGCGCTACACCCGAACAAATGGCCTGGGAGTCGTACAAGCTGGCCGTGTCGAAGGTTTATCGCGGTATTCCACTGCAGAATTTCTGCGATAACCAGAAGCCCGCCCCGATGGTGACCGATCTGACCGCAGCCTACGAGAACGACGGAACCAAGGTGGTCCGCGAGCAGCTTATGAAAGCTGGTGTGCGGTTGGGCGCAATCCTGGAGGCAGACCTGAATCAATGAAGATACTTACTCTGCTGATCACTCTCCTATTGCCGGCCAGCGCTGAGATCAAGGTGCTGAGGAATTTTACGCTGATCGACGGTTCCGGCGGTCCGGCAGTTGCCGGTGCGGCCATGCTGATCGATAACGGCCGTATCGTACGTATCGGCTCGGCGCAACGAATGACGCCGCCGGATGGCGCTCAGGTGATCGACCTGGATGGCAAGTTCGTGATGCCGGGGATCATCAATCTGCATGGCCACGTCGGCAATACGGTGGACCTCACGCAGAACGCGAAATTCTTCACGCGCGAAAACATCGAAAAGAATCTGCGAACCTATGCATCCTACGGCGTAACGACAGTGCTGAGCCTGGGAACCGATCAGGATCTGATCTTTCAGATCCGCGACCAGCAGCGCGCGGGGCGCCCCACTTACACGCGAGTCTTCACAGCCGGCCAAGGCTTCACGCTGAAGGGCGGCGTGGGCGGCATGCCGTCCGTCACCTTCAATCTGGAAAACGCTGCGGAGGTACCCAAAGACATCGACGCACTGGCCGTGAAAAAAGTGGACATTGTGAAGGTCTGGGTAGACGATTCTTTCGGGCATCGCCCAAAGATTCCTTTCGAGATTACGAAAGCCATCATCGACAACGCTCACCGTCACGGATTACGCGTGAATGCTCACGTCTTCTATCTTGCCGACGCCAAGCAGTTGGTGAACGCCGGGCTGGACGCGCTGGCGCACAGCGTTCGCGATCAGCCCGTGGATCAGGAATTGATCGACACCATGAAACAACATGGAACCTGGCAATCCGCGGCCACGCTCACGCGCGAGGCCTCCATGTTCATCTACGCGAAGCCGGCCCCATTTCTCACCGATCCGTTCTTTACGCGCTCGGTTTCGCCCGCTGCGATCGTTACTTTGAGCGATCCGGATTATCAGAAGAAAATCGCTGCCGACCCGGACTTCCCGAAATACTCCGGGCTCCTCGAAATGGCGCAGAAGAATCTGAAGCGCCTGGCGGACGCGGGAATCCCATTTGGAATGGGGACTGACACAGGGGTCCCCGGACGCTTTCCGGGATACTTCGAGCAGTGGGAAATGGAGCTGATGGTGGACGCAGGTTTAACTCCCTGGCAGGTGATCAAGGCAGCCACCAAAAGCTCGGCCGAATTCCTGCACGCGAAGGATCTGGGGACCCTGGAGGCCGGGAAGTGGGCGGACCTAATCGTGCTGGGCGCCGACCCCCGCATCAATATCCGCAACTTGCGAACCATCGAAGCAGTCTACATCGCAGGCAATCAAGTAGTGCAGTAACAGTGGAGCAGGGCCATGCCCTGCCAGGTTTTGCTAATGCGAGACGTTAGGTCGCCGGCGGCCCGGATTCCTTCGGCTTTTCCTTGACGCTGCCTGCTTTAATCGGGCTGATCAGCACATGCGCGTTGCGTCCTTCCAGACGCGGCTGCCCTTCCACCAAGCCGTGCGTGGCAAGATCCTGAGCGAACCGCAGCAACAGCTTCTTGCCGATGTCCACGTGAGCGATTTCGCGCCCGCGGAACTGCACCACGGCCTTCACGCGATTCCCTTCACCCAGGAAGCGAATGGCGTGATTCTTTTTGAACTCGTAGTCGTGGTCATCCGTGTTGGGCCGGAACTTAAGCTCCTTCACCTGGATGATGTGCTGTTTCTTTTTGGCTTCGTGCTGCTTCTTCTTGTTCTCATACTGCCATTGGCCGTAATCCATCGCCTTGGCGACGGGAGGCTCCGCGGTGGGAGCAATCAGAATCAGGTCGAGCCCCATTTCCTGCGCTTTGCGGACAGCCGCCAGCGTAGGCATAATCTCGACAGATCCATCCGGAAAGACCGCGCGTACTTCGCGAACGCGAATCGCTTCATTTACGTTTTCCCGAACTTTGGGGCGACGGGGGGGATAGTTTCTCGGAGGGATCATTGAGAAACGAGAGCGAAGATGTGTAAAGGCATATTTACAGGAATCTCCCTAAAGGTTCCAAAAACACTACATTCAGCGTAACAGAAAGCCGGGGCCGTCGCTGAGGCTCGATCTGCGCTCCGGGCCGCGGAGTGCGGAGAGCCCTCGCGTTTCATTCCGACTTCCACCCAAGCAGACTACCCACCTCTTTCTCGAATTTCCTAAAGGACGGCGCTCTCCGCGCTTCCGACAAATCCATCAATTCCGAGTAGGCCGCCTGATGCCTAGTTGCCGAATAGCTTTGGTCAGACGGCATACGAGTTGTTAACCATTCTTTCGCACCCCGAATGGATTCCGGATCGTCCGGAGGATCCACCCGTTCCGCCAAACCCCGTTTCCCTGCCAATGACTTAGCCGCCGCCAAGAACCACGCTTCGTATTCTTTTTTGGCAATAACAACTGATATCAAAACGTCGGGATGTGCGAGGTGACAACGAGCCTTCAGATCGTCTGCAAGATCCCTGGGGCAGTCGTCGTCCGCATCCAGCAAGACTAGAATCGGCCTACTTCTACCAATAATCCGCGTGATGGCCTCTATGACTCGTTCGAACTCTCCTGATTGAACGAACGCTGACTTCTTAACACGCCAGGTCCTGCAACGGATGGATGCGTGAAAGCGCGATGCACGGGCAATTCGACGGACTAGAATTGGCGCTGCTTGCTCCTCCCCATGACCCTCGACGATTAGACCAAGCGTAACGTCTTCGGTCGCGGCCATTGTGATCTAGAGTGAGAGTCCACCTTGCCGTAGCAGCTGACCCGCCGTATATAACCGATCCCTGATAACCGACTGCGTATCGGAATCAATGGGGTCAATGTGGGTCCCTTCCTCATCTTTGTGTACGGCGCGAATCCATTCTGCGCGAATAGATGGATCGTCAAGCAGATCGGGGCTGTGCGTTGTGACTAGAACTTGCCGGAATCTACTCGCTTCAAGGAAGGCATCACGCATCACCTGAATGGCGCCAGGATGCAGCATGGCCTCTGGCTCTTCGATGATCACCGGGGAAGCGGGCTTTCCGTCAGAAGACGGCTGGAAGAGCTCCAAGAGGATCTCGGCCGCATTTACGAGCCCCGCGGATGACTGCGATATGTAAAATCGCGTCGGCCCGCCTGAACGGGACTCTTCGACAAACTGGAGCCACATTCCATCGCTGGATTCGATAAATTCTATTCGATCGAATGGCGGTGCAACCGCCCGCAAGTACTGCTGGATGATTTCCAGTCGATCCGGATCAGCCTTCGACAGTCTATGAAATCTCGCTGTCAGACCCAGGCCTTCCATCTTGGCGAGTCGCCCCAGTCTCTCGCTGAAATCGTAGACCCCAGCCGATATTGGCTCTGTAGATCGAATTCCGGACAAAAAATCGAAGAGCGTCCGAAACTCGGGCAGGCCTGACGCGTTCGAGAGAAAGATCCGGTCGGCACTAACGGCGGGAAAGACCGCCGCAGACCCTCGAACACTGCCGTTCTCGACCAAATAGTAATGTCGCTCGCCTCCCGGACCCTCAACTGTGCACTCTTCACGGGCGACAGATACGGACCAGCCCTCGCTGACTCGGAGTTCCAAATGAAATTCACTTTTAAGGCCACTCGTGGAAGAGGTCTCAAGGTCGAATCGCGCGTGCGCTGGAAACGTTACGTGAGTCTTGGGGTGATAGAGGATGGTATAGATTGCACCTCGGATTCGGAGCGCCTCCTCCAGCGAGCTCTGCAAAGCTGACGCGACGAAACGAATCGCGTCTACAAAGCTCGTTTTGCCCGACCCATTCGCACCGATGAAGAACGTTAGAGGCCCCAGCTTAGCCTCAGACTCCTGAACGCTCCTAAAGTTCTTTACGGAAAAGCGGTCGATTAGCGTACGATCTTCCATGGGCTCTCTCAGTGTCTCATCCCCTAAGGCCCAAACGAAATCACATCCCAAGAATCCTTGGCGGACACTATTATCTAGCCTAATGCAGTTCGGCCATGCCGGCGCCGGTGATCTTGTAAGAATCGCGCTCCTGTACAAACACCACCGCCCGTAGATTCTCGCGCTTCCATTCGCGCGGCAGGCGTAGCGTGCTGGTGATGGCGCCCGCGCTCGAGCCTTTCGAATCGATTTTGCCGATTACACCGAAACTGCGGACCACCGGGGCGTGCCGCAGTAAGCGCCCCGAGTTTTCGCCGCGCTGCACGTTGCTGGAGAGATCGCTCTCCGTCACTGCCAAGTACACGTTGGAATTGTGCGCCTTGCCGCCTGCAGTGTTGGTAACTTCGACGGACAGATCCACTAGATCGGGATCGCCGGCTTTGGGCGATGTTTTCAGCTCTACCAATGTCGTTTGAGCTTGCGCCGCGCGCGTGATTTCCTGAGCGGCGCGATCCGCGTCGGTGCCCACAAACTGGGCCTGCCCGTTGACGATCATCTGCGGAGTAAAGATATTGTCATTCAGAAATTTGCGGCCGTAATCGTTCTGCCGGACGCGGTATTGCGAGGAAGAAAACGGATCGGTCCAACCCAGCGAGTTCCAATAGTCCACGTGCTCTTCAAGTGCGATGACGCGAGCGCCTGCTACCGGTTGGGTGCGATCCATCCTGGACAAGAGCTGATCGGCGGGCGGGCAACTGGAGCAGCCTTCGCTGGTGAACAACTCGACGATCACCGGCACGCGCCGATCGTCCGCGGCTTCGGTGTGGGCCAGGCCAAGTAAGGCGAAGATAGCGAGGTGCCGCATATAGTCCTTATTTGGTTATATAACAGGCCGGCTTCGTGTGCTGATGTTCGCGGAAAACGGCGGGCAGGACCTTGTGTTCCCGCCCGCCCGAGGAAGGCAAGACGGCTAGTGGTCTTGCTGGTTGTTCTGCTGCTTAAAGGTCAATCCCGGAAGGACTGGCGTGCCCTCTTTCCTGACCGCATCGAGTTGGCTGGGATCGAGTCCCAGCGCCTGAAGGATAGTCGGAGCTACTTGCGCGGTTTCGACGAAGCTGGTCACCGTACTCGCATCGAAATCCGGATTCGAAAGCAGCATAATTACATTGGTGTCGTCGTGTGCAAATCCGCCGTGCTCCTCTTGTTTCTTGCCGCTGGAAGTGTAGATCACCCCGACGTTCGGCTCCACGATAATATCGGGCGAGCGAGGGTCGCCGTTCGGAGGTAGTCCAGGCGCATTGAACATCGTTTCAAGCGAAGGTCCGTAGAAGATCTGGCCGAGGCCGATTGCACTGCCGTTCGTTTCGAGAAGGCTTACTGCCGCGGAAGTGTTGGTTCCGCTCGCGAGCCAAAGCAGTGAGACGTCATCTTGCGTCGGACCGATCGCGCCTAACATTTCCCCCACAGTCAATGGTGGGCGGGCAATCGTAACAGTCTTCGCGGGAGTGTTGGGATTCTCCGGCGCTGGGACTGCGGGAAGCAAACTGGCAATCACATTCGCCGGCGTGTTGGAGATACCGCTCCCAAGCTCCTGGAAGCGGTTAGGGTCGATGGGCGATTGTCCGTGCTTCGCGGTGACGATGATGAGCGTACTTTCGAGCAGCTCTTGCTTCTTCAACTCATTTGCCATCTCGCCAATGGAAGCGTCGATGAACTCGATTGCGTCCAGCAGTGCGGCGCTGGGCGTTGCCGCTGCGTCCAAATAACCGCCGAATACCTTGCTGCCACTGATCTTCTCGATCAACTTCTGGCCGACGCTCACGGCCTGAAAGTTCATGCCGAAAATGTTTGGGACCTTAGCCCTTTGTCCAAGGTGCGTCTTGCCGTCGATCTCGTTCACGATGGCGTTCACCTTGAGGGTGTCATAGCATTGAATATTCACGAAGCTGTCGGTCCACGCTCCGCCGTTATTGTCGGGAGCGTTGCCATTGTTGTTGCACTGAATCCCGCTGGGGCGCAAGGCCGTGGCGGGCGTGACTACTCCCGGCAGGCCGATTATGTTGGAGTTGACGTCCGGGGAATAGTAGTCGTCCAAATTGCTGGGAGTGGATGTGCCAGTCGGGCCGGAAACTGAGGAATAGGCCGCATGCTTGTCCGACCACGCCGTGTATCCGCCTGCCGCATGGATGACCCCAAAGATGGTGTTTGCGCGAATAAAATTCCATGGATAAACCGGGTTGCAATTGTTATAAGGATCGCGCGGCATCCGTGTCGGATCGAGAGAAGCTACGCCGCCGTCGGTGAGCGCCGCGCCCGGCGCCCCGCCGTTGAGCAAGGTCTGGTTGAGATCGATACCCTCCTCGTATTCAGTGGTGGTGCCATTGGGTGTGTTGAGATTGCAGGTGCCGGAAAAGACGCCGTTGCCTGTGTCGTTCATTGGAGGCGCCAAAACGCGGTCGTAGGCGACGTCATAGAAGACTCCTACTAGGCGGGGCGAGCCGCCGGTGACCAGGGCCATCAATCCCGGGGCCGAGTCGGATGGCCTGGAAGTGGTAGTACGTGTGTAGTTCACAGCGGTTTTGCCGAGCGCGGCCAGATTGGGACAGGTGCCGGCACTCACACAATTTAGGTAATCCACGGCATGCATGCCGTCGACGCTGATCAGTAAAACGCGCTGTATCCCATTGCGGTTGTTGATGTGTTGCGAATACACCTGCGGCGCTATGCACATGCCAAGAGCAAGTGCTCCCGCGCTGATTTTCTTGATCAAGGTGAATCCTCCTTCGAGAGAGCGTAGCAGCCAAGCGTTTCGATTTCGTTAAGCTATGGTAAAGCTTCAAAGACTAACGTTTTCGTAACATCGCATCCGTTCTCGCAACGCCTCTGGTTTCAAAATCGGTTACCGAACCGCGACCGCGAGAGAGCGCAGAGGATGCGGCGCGCACCGCCAAACGGTTGAGGAACTGGCCCGCGCCGCACTCCGTTTTGCGCAAGTTCCTTAAGAGCGCTACCACGAACCCAAGGAACTGGCCGCACTTGTTGTATCGCTTCCTGCCGGTCGCAGCTCGGCTACGTTTCTCGAAAGGCGCCACATTTATTTCACGTCGGCCGAATTAATTGGAAATCGTTGCCGTGGTTCCATCGAATTTCGTCAACTCGACAGTAAATGGCTCACTATACGTCTTGGCCCGGTCTCTGAGGAACGCCAATGCCACCGCCTCGCCCAGTATCAGCGACGTGTCGGTATCGCTGCGCCAATGGATGCCGGCGTGGATTCCGTGCCCGAACGAAACATTGTGGCCGAGTTTGTTCAGCTCTCCGTTTACGGTAAGGCGCCCTGCGTCCGATCCGGTGTACGATTCGAGCGACAAGCCATCGCGCGTGGGCACCAACGGCTCCGGCAGCACGAATGTGCCATCGAAGAAAAACTTCAATAGCGTGATGCAAGCACCGCCCACCGTGCCATGCCCGGTCGGATAGGCCGGATGCACAGGCGAGCCTTCCGGAAACGCCTGCGAAAGCAACCAGGTCCCGTATTTCTGAAAACTCTGCTCGAGTCCGGTTGAATTTATAATCGCTCTGCCCGGTTTGACATCCGTGTTGGCTCCTTGTCCACTCATTACCAGATGCACTAAGCCACCAGTAGCTTCCGGGCGAGGACGCAGGTGAACGAACCATTTCTGATACCACACCGCATTCAAAGCCTTGGTGGCCACTTCTCCCAAGGATCCTGCGAAGTCCGGAGCGCCGAGAGTACCGAAGCCGTTCTGACATCTCGATTTGATGTAAGGGTTACCCGGGTTCAATGGCGCACCCATGCCGGCCAGGACGAGGAACGCCGCAAAATACGCCTGATAGAGCACGTCTACATGGGTAAACGCCGCCAGGTCGCGGCCCGCGCGCACATAACGAAGTTGTGGATCCACGTAGTTTACCCGGCCGGTGGAGTTGCCGTTCTGGACGGTCAACCAGTCACTGAAATTGGCCATGTAGTCGACGTTTGGCACATAACTCGTCATCTGTTGGGTGAGTGGTTGTGCACCGAACGAGGTCGGCGTAATGAAGAATTGCGAGATGTATGGCCCCAGCGTCTCGCCCGGGAAACCTCCACGAAAAAGAAGATCGGTGGTGACCTGACCCTGGTTATTGCGAGGCCCCGTGTAGGTGGGCAGTCCGCCGAGTTCAGCCGCAGCCATGGAGGCCAAAGCGTTGGAACCGTAATCTGTGAACGCCACATCGCGCAGCAAGGAAGCCCAGTAATGCTCCAGTAACTCAGTGGCGGTCTGGTCGCCGGATATGGATGGTGCTGGAGGCACTTGTGGTTGGCCGAACTGCGCGTTATCCAGGCCTTCCAGATCGAAGGCCATTCCGCCTTGCGGGCCATTTAGTTTCCGCGTGCCGCCCATGATGATTTTCTCGAAATCGGAAAACTTGCCGCTGGCCAACGCGGTTTTGAAGGTTTGATACGCAGCCAGATCCACTCGCCCGAAGCTGTCGTGCGGCAGACCTTTGGTGAATGTGCCGCCCTTGTCGGGATAAAGGGCGTCATCGCCGTTGTTTACGTTCATCGCAGCGGGAATCGCCGCATCTTGGTTAGCCATAGCGACGCGAAGATTGAAGGCTTGCGTCACCCGCTGACTGGCCGGATTTACATCCTCGGCGGAAGCCACGGACGCACCGGCAAATACACTCGCCGCAAGCTGTCCGACGAACTGGCGTCGATGCGGACCCTCTGGGACACGATCTCTTTTGACGATCATAAAGTAGTACTGCCTTTCCGTCCTGCCATTCTATCCTTAGCGAGGCCGCAAAAACATACCTGAGGGCGGAAAGATTTACATATCTTGCGGACTCTAGCAGCCGCATAGTCTTCTTGGACATGAGTGGCGATTCCCTTGCAAGAGACCGGTTGATGAGATTCTTACTCGTGCTTCTACTGCTCGGCGCCGTGGCCTGCCGCACCAATGAAACGCCGGAATCCCAAGTCAAGGATGCCGAGATCTTGGCCTCGGTCAAGGCCAAGCTGGCGGAGGGATTAGGCGCAACCACTGTAACCAATATTTCTGTCAATGTAACCAACGGGGTTGTCACACTGGCCGGCACAACTCATAGTGCCGACGAGAAATCCAAAGCTATCTCCATCGCGCAGGCGGTGCCGAAGGTAGTGAGCGTCAACGATAGCTTGCAGATTGCGCCTGCTGGGCCAGGTTAATTCCCCAAGCACTCGTAAGGAACGGCTACAATAGTGCCAATGCGGCGGACGTTGGCATTATTGCTGATGGCACTGTTCAGTTTTTCGCTGATCAGTCCCGCAGTGTTCGCCTCTGACCCGGATTCAAAGCTTCCAGCTTGCTGCCGCCGGGGTGGGAAACATCATTGCGCCATGATGGACGCGATGCTGGCGAGGCAATCGGAATCGCCGTCGGGTCCCTCCCTGCAGGCCGGCAGATGCCCTCTCTTTCCCTCCACCCTAGCCACTCCAGCCGGTCCGGCCGTAAGCCTACCCGAGTTTTTCCAAGCCATTTTTACCCGGCTCCGGCTGCATGCAGCTTTTCTGCCAAAGACCGAAACGCTTTGCCTGAGTTCTTATAGCCGCGCGGGTCAGAAGCGTGGACCTCCCGCCTCTATCTCCTAAAGCAAAACCCTTTTTCTCATTCAGCAGCTGTCAAGAAGATATCCAGGAGGTTTTGTGCGAACGCCCGTATTCTATTCGTGTCTGGCAATATTCTTGAGTTTTGCGTCCCCGCTCCACGCAACAATATTTGGAAGAGTACAAGGAATCGTGCACGATCCACAGCATCGCCCGGTGGCAGCGGCATCGGTAAAACTTCAGGCGACTACTTCGGACTGGTCGCAAACCGCGCAAACGGACGACAATGGCGAGTTCTCGTTCACAGCCGTGCCGGTAGGCGACTACAAAATTATCGTCGCGCAGTCCAAGTTCGAAACCGCTCAGCAGAGCGTCACCGTCGCTTCCGGATCTTCACCGGTTCTGCACTTTCAACTTGCCATCGCGCCATTGAACCAAAGTGCCGTCGTTGTCGGTCAAGCAGAAATGGCCAACATGGATTCGGTAACACCAACCACGCTGATTGATCGTGAGGACATCGCCCAAACTCCCGGCGCCGATCGCACTAACAGCATGGCCATGATCACCGATTACACGCCTGGTGCGTACGTCACCCATGACATGTTGCACATGCGCGGAGGCCATCAAGTGGATTGGCTGATTGACGGCGTACCCATACCCAATACCAACATCGCCACCAATCTTGGCCCACAGATCGATCCCAAGGACATTGATTATCTCGAAATTCAGCGGGGCAGCTACGATGCGGAGTACGGAGACCGCACGTATGGAATCTTCAATATCGTTCCTCGCACCGGCTTCGAGCGCGACAATGAGGCGGAACTGGTCACTAGTTTTGGAAACTGGTATCAAACCAACGATCAGCTCAATTTCGGAGGGCACACCAGACGCTGGGCTTACTACGTGAGCGTAAACGGAAATCGCAGCGACTACGGCCTGCAACCTCCAATAGGGCAGGTTGTTCACGACGCAGAGAACGGCTATGGCGGATTCGCGTCCTGCATATTCAACGCCAGTCCCTCCAATCAATTTCGACTGGTCGGGTCTTTGCGCCAGGATTATTACCAGATCCCCATCGACCCGAATCCCAACTCAGCCGGAAATCAGGTCTATCCCAGTTACGGCCTGCGCGATAGTGAACGTGAACCTGATGGCTACATCACTTTCTCATGGCTGCACACATTTTCTCCGAACCTGCTGCTCACGGTTTCACCCTTCTATCACTACAACCAGGCCAGCTATACCGGCAGACCGAACGATATGCCCGTCACTTCAACTGTGGATCAGACCGCGCATTATGCCGGCGCCCAGGCGAGCCTGAATATAACCTCCGTGAAGCGCAACGACGTTCAAGTGGGAGTGTACGGCTTTGCCCAGCACCAGAACAACTACTTCAATAACGTTTTTACGGATTGCGCAGCCGCCTGTCAGAACTTTGGCGCCTCCTCGGCATCGGTAACCGGCGGCCTGATCGAAGAATACGTCAGCGACCGGTTTAAAGTGACCTCGTGGTTGACGTTGATCGCCGGTCTTCGCGAATCACACTTCACCACTCCCGGCGCCGGAACTCAAACGGGAGTCGTCGAGAATGCCGCCGATCCGCGCTTTGGCGTTGCCATCAGGATCCCGCGCGTGAACTGGGTCTTTCACGGCTTTTACGGCCGCTTTTATCAGGCGCCTCCGCTGCTGACTGCCACTGGGCCATTGCTCGATTTAGCCACCAGCCAGACGCTGACTTTCGCACCGCTGAAAGGAGAGCGCGATAAAGAATATCAATTCGGCGTCTCCATTCCCTTTCACGGCTGGGTGCTTGAGGAAGATACCTTTCAGACCCGCGCGCGGAACTGGCTGGACCACAACAATATCGGCGAATCGAACATTTTCTGGCCAGTCGCCTGGTCCGCCGCATTGATTCAGGGTTGGGAGACCACGCTGCGGTCCCCGCGTCTCTGGCGCCGTGCGCAGATCCACCTGGCTTACTCCAACCAGATCGCACAGGCGACATCGCCCATCACCGGAGGCGTGGTCTGCCCTATTCCCGTATCGCCGGCGTGTCCAGTGGCTATCCCGCCGGGATACGCGCCAGTGGACCACGATCAGAGAAACACGCTGAACCTCGGCGCCAACACAATCCTTCCCTGGCAAGCGTTCGCTTCCACCAATGTGTACTACGGTTCCGGATTCACGAACGGGGCGCCGGACGCGCAGTATCCGGGAAGCAACCTTCCCCAGCACACTACGTTTGACATTTCCATGGGAAAGAGCTTCGGCGAAAAGGACAAATACAGGGTGTCGTTGACCGCGCTGAATGTGGCGAATCGCCGTGTATTACTCGACAACAGCCTGACTTTTGGAGGCTTCCACTTTAACGACCCGAGGCAAATCTACGTCGAGTTCCGTTATAAATTTCACTACTGAGGAAGTTGCCCTCAGTTTTCCACTGCCGCGCTCAACCCCAGCAGACTCTCAATCACCTCAAACAATTCCCGGGAATGGATCGGCTTCGAAATATATCCGTCCATACCGCTTCCAAGAAACCGCTGCCGGTCTCCCTCCATGGCATGCGCTGTCATCGCAATGATGGGAATGTGCGTGCCTGTGATTCTCTCCCGTTGCCGGATGGCTGCAGTAGCTTGCACTCCATCCATTACCGGCATTTGCACATCCATCAGGATCAGGTCGAAGCTTTGCCGCTCCAGCGCTTCCAGGGCGAGCGCGCCGTTCCCGGCCAGCACCACAACGTGCCCCCGTTTATCCAGCAGCCGCGCCGCTACTCGCTGATTCACCGGATTGTCCTCCGCCAGCAACACGCGCAAAGGCGCGCGGCCGTCCCGTAGAGTTTGGCCGGTGATGAGCTGTGGAGCCTCGGGAGTTTCAATACGCGAGCCCAGGACCTTTGAGAGTGCCTCCAACAAATCCGATTGCAGAACTGGTTTCATGAGGTAAGCCGCAATCCCCAACTCCTTGCATCGCTCGCCATCGCCGCGATACCCACCTGACGTCAACATGACCGTAGGCATGCTGGCCATCTCTGGAATTTTCCGGATCTGTTCCACCAGCATGAATCCGTCCACCTCCGGCATATGCCGGTCGGTAAGCATCAATCCGAAGGGGGCCTGCTCCTCCAGCGCCTGTTGCAGCAGAGCCAGCCCCGCATTGGCGCCGTCCACCGTGGACGGACGCATGCGCCAGTGGATCAGAATCTTCTCGAGTATCTGACGGTTGGTGGCATTGTCGTCCACCACCAGAACGCGCATATTCTCGAGAATAGTAGGATCCGCCTCGGGCGCTCGCTGAGCTTCGGCGGTGGGCACCCCGAACGGCGCCGTGAAGTGGAATGTCGTTCCCTGGCCCACCTCGCTCTCCAGCCAGATTCGCCCCCGCATCATTTCGATCAAGCGCGCCGAAATGGATAGCCCCAACCCGGATCCGCCATACTGGCGCGTGGTTGACGCATCCGCTTGGGTAAATGGCTCGAAGATCAGCTTCTGCTTCTCGGCTGGAATTCCGATCCCCGTATCTGAAATCGTAAAGTGCAAAGATATGCCGGCCGAATCCCGTGCTTCCGTCGCCACCCGCACCACAACTTCCCCGTGCTCGGTGAACTTGATGGCATTGCCAACCAGGTTCAAGATGATTTGCCGAAGCCGGGTCGCATCGCCTTCCACCAACCCCGGCAGCTCGGGCGGAACATAGCAGGCCAATTCCAGATTCTTCTCGTGAGCCCGGACCGCCAGCGTCTTCATGGCTTGCCCCAACTGCTCCCGTAGGTTGAAAATCACCGGCTCCAGGCTCAGCTTGCCCACCTCAATCTTGGAGAAGTCCAGAATCTCGTTGATCACACTCAGCAGAGACCCGGCCGAGTTCTTCACCACATCCAGATATTCGCGCTGCTCCAAGTCGAGCTCGGTCCCAAGCGCCAGCTCCGTCATTCCGATAATGCCGTTCATCGGGGTCCGGATCTCGTGACTCATATTCGCCAGGAATTCACTCTTGGCCTGGCTGGCGGCCTCAGCTGCTTCTCTAGCCCCTTCGAGCTCGGCCTGAAACCTCTGGCGTTCGGTAATGTCGCGAAATCCCCACACTCGTCCCACGCTCTTGCCGCCGATGCGCTGGGGCTCCGAGTGCCGCTCGAATACCCGGCCATCCTTGAACTCAATCAGGTCGTCGCTCTGGGCCTCCGGATTGGCATACAGTTGACGGACCTTTTTCAGATGCTGGTCGGGATACTTGAGCTGAGCCACTGCTTGACCGAGGAATGCGTTCGCGTCGCGAGTGGCCAGCGTTTCCTCAGCCAGCCTCCACATCTCGATGAACTTCTGATTGTAAGTAACCACTTTGCCCTGGGAATCCACCACTAAAATGCCGTCGGCGGTGGATTCGAGCGTAGTCCGGATAATCTCCGTCTGACCTCGGACGCGCCGCCGCAAGATGGAAACCCAACTGAGCGCGCCGGCAATGGCCACCCCCAGAATTCCCAGAATCGACAGGGCCCGGTTGCCCGTTAGCCAGGCAGGATATTCCAGCACCTCCACATCCTCGGGCGAGCGCAGCCGAATCTTGAACGTCATTTGCTCCACGCCGCCGGCTTGACTCTGGCCGCCAGAGACATCTCTATCCACCAGGCAGATCCCCGTTACACGCAGCAGGCTGCCCTCCCGCATCAAGGCTGGCCGCAATTTGCCGATGTCATCAGCCAGGATTGCGGTGAACAAAGTATTGCCGTTTTGTAGCATCCATACCTTTTCGCGAGGCAGCAGCGAGACGGCCGTCAGCCGTCCTTCCAGGCTCACCAGCCGGTCCTGCATTTTCTGGAGTGCTTCCGCGGGCGTGGTCCGCACCGGCTGGGGCGTGGGCGCCAATCCGATTTGCTGAAACACTGCGTCTTGAAGAGCCGGCCGTGTATCCACAATTCCACGGAAGCCCACCACGTCGACGCGGTCTCCCGGCCGGAGTTGTGCGGGTTGATCGGACTCCACATACAGGCTGCCAGATTGATCCGTCAGGTAGAACGCCTGATTGGCGATATAAGCCGTAACCACTCCCTGCACGCGTACCCGTTGGCTGGGCGTCCCACTGAATGTGAATCTCTGGATTCCCGAGATCCGGCTTACCGGAATGGCAAAATCCTCCGTGGGACCAGACCGCAGCATTTTGATGTACACCGGACTGGGCGCGTGAATGAGGAGACCGATGAGTTGGTTGTTGTCGTTGAAGAGCGCTGCGCAAACCCCTTGCACTCGAACCGTCGCGCCCACCCAGTGTTCCGGCCGGCTGACGTAATCCTGTACCTCAACCATGAGCCGGCTACCGTCCACAACCAGGTTCAGGCGGAGCCGGCGGCTGTTCGTAGCATCGGCCGGAATAGCCACCGCGGAGCGCACGGTTCCGTCAAACTCCACCCATTTCGAATCCTCCGACGTGGAAGCCATCTCGTCATAACTGGGGTGCCGGGGCGCCGGCATCGGTGCTTCCCCAATAACCCGCCAGCGCGGTTGCCCGATGTCCGGCGCAAAGTCCGTCTGCGTGGTAACGCCCTCCAGATCTAATAACTGTCCCCTTCGGGGTGGCGTCATGCCGGCAGGCCGAGACACCCAAATGCCACCCGTCGAGTCCTGGACGAACAAATCACTGATGGTGGAATAAGTTACGACCACACGAAAGTGGACGGGATATTTTTGCTTGGCCTGCGCTTCACTCAGCTTACGAGCTTGTATAACGTGGGTGAGTGTGGGAAGTGGCGTAGCAGGCTGCTGGGCCAGCCCCACCCCAGCGCAGCATAGGGTTAGTGCGACGCGAGTCGACGCGAAGTGCACACTTATCCTATCGGCGTTTTCCCTCTAAAGCGTTAAATGCACAACACATCGCTCAGTCTTCGCGAACCGCGACCGGCAGGAAGCGCAAAGAATGCGGCGCGCACCGCACAACCGACCAGGAACTAGCCTGCGCCGCACTCACGAGCGCAGGAACCAGCTTCACCGCTTGTTTCGCTTCCCTTCCGGCCCCGGCTCGGCCTCTCCTGGACCTTCGCCAGTAGCATGGCAAGAAACACTAGCGATAGAATAAGAGTCTTCTAACGAAAGGAGCTGTTGCGTGCAAAAAAGACTTTTGATCTTGTTAGCGGGGCTGGGTGTTTTCCTGATCCCCGCAGTCATAACGGCGGAGGAACCCTGGGGAGAAATACGCGCCGAGCCGAATCCTTGTCGGATTGAGCGCGAGCGCGAAGAGTGTACCACCCATATCACCTGGCACACGCGCGGTGTGGAAAGAGTCAAAGTGTTCGTTACCTCGGTGGGACGCAAGGAAGAGAAAGAACATCTGTTCAGCACCGAGCGCGAATGTGAAGGCGACCGTTGCCGCGCACCCTGGATCTCTCACCACACTACCTACACTTTCCAGTTGTTCGATTTCACCCGAGGCGACCGGGGACGTATGTTGGCCAGCGTAACGGTAAGAGGCGAGCAGTAAACATCAAAAGGGAAATGTGTCCGCATGCGGACGTGCTGGCGCGGAACTGAACGCCTGATATCGGGTGCCTTGAGCAAACTTGAAGGAAACGCAGCATTTATCGGCGGCGTTCCATTTGCAAGTTCAGAGTAGTCTGTCTACCATACTCACCGGCATCCGACATTCGGCGAGGCATTTCGTGCGAACGCCAGGAGTGTCGCTCGCTCTATTGTTCACCATCGCACTCGGTGTCGGCAGCAACGTCGCCATCCACGGATTCGTCCGGGGGATGACCAAATTCAATTCCCCGCTCGCATTTGACGGCCGGGTGGTTTCGATATTCCGGCGCGACGCGCATCGCGAAGCCGGTCCGCTCTCCTATGCGGACTATCGGTCGCTGGGAAGTCATCCCGACCCGTTCGAATGGATTGGCGCGGCCCGCATAATCCCCGCCGCCATCACGGTCGCCGGACAATCCCAGGTCTTGTCGGTAGCCGCCGTAACGCCTGGTCTCGCAGGTTTCTTCAACCTCACACTGGACCAGGGTGTGGTAATCAGCCACCGCATTTGGGAGAGCGCATTCAGCTCCAAAACCGATCTTAGCGGCGAGCAGATTCATATCGACGGTCTCAATCTGCCAGTGGTGGGCGTGGCCCCGGATTGGCTGGAAGGCGTGTATCGCGACCGTGCCGTGGACCTGTGGAAGCCGTTCAAAGAGCAAGCCCTCGAAGGGGTCGATCCTGGCAGCCGGAACTTCTGGGTGCTCGGGAAGCGCCGCGGTAGCTATTCGATCAATGAAATTCAGACGGCCGTTCGCGGCAGACCCAGCGGCCCGGCCGAGCTACGCGTGCTTCCGTATACCGGCACGACACCCGAAGTGGGGGAGGGCCGATCGCGCGTCGGCGCTCTGCTCAGCTTCGCAGGAGTACTAGTATTCTTCATCGCTTGCTCAAACGTCGCCGCATTTCTTGTTGGACGCGCCTCGGCTCGCTCGCATGAGACTTCTATTCGTGTCGCGCTCGGCGCCAGCCGTGGCCAGCTCGCCCGCGGACTGCTCTCCGACAGCATCGTCATCTCCGTCACCGGCGGAGCACTCGGCATGCTGTTGGCTTTCTGGACATCGCTGGTTCTGCCTTCGCTCTTGTTCGAAGAAGATGCCCAGCGTTTGGTATTTGCACCGGATTTATTCAGCATCGTCGCAGCCTCCGCCGCGTGTGTAGGAATCACCATCGTGTGCGGCCTTCTGCCGGTCTTGGTCACTTCACACGATCGTCCAGCGGATGTCCTTCGCCGTGAAAGCGCTGGACCATCGATAGGCATCCGACACTTGCGAGTGGGCTTGGTTATCGCGCAAATGACCAGCTGCTGCCTGCTTGTCATCTCCACGGCCTTCCTCTTCGCCGGCCTTCGCACCGCGCTACAAACCAGCGTCGCCCATCGCCTCCGCCACCCGATTCTCGTCAGCGTGCTAGCCAGTTCGGGAATCGGCGGCGGCCCGAGGTACTTCCAAAATGTCCAGGAAGCGGCGCGGTTGGTGGCTGGGGTTTCGCCAAAGGCGTGGACTGCGCGGCTGCCGGGCGATCTGCCGGCCTGGGTGACCTTCCGTGTCGAGCCACGGCAGTTACCACTCCGGGATGTGACCCTGGACGTGCAGGCGTTCGCACCCAGTTCCAGCACGCTTTTTGCGCTGCCGCCAGTCGCGGGCCGCCTGTTCGGCGTCGAACATCAAACCTGTCGATCCGCCATGGTGAACGAGGAGGCTGCCAAGAAATTGTTCGGTCCGGGCACCGTCGGCCGGTCCATTCGCGACGCTGCGAACTTTCCTGTTGAAATCATCGGCGTGCTCGCCATGCCAAAGGCGGCCCATGCTGCCACTCAGCCCGCCATCTATTTTTACCAGGAGGATCAAAAAGGGCCACACGCGGAGCGGCTCGGATTGGCAAACTTTCGCGCACCCATTGTCTCGAACCTCGAGCAAGTGGAGCTGGACTCGAACGTGGTTTCGCCCAGTTATTTCGCGGTGATGGGATGGCCTCTGACAGCCGGCCAGCTCTTTCCGGACGATCCAAATCTGCACGGGTGCCGGGTGGGAGTGGTCAATCAGGAAGCGGCCGACCTTTACTTCAATGGCAACGCTGTTGGAAGAACGGTCATCGATGACAGCGGCCGCCGGGCTGAGATTATCGGCGTAGTGCACTCCGCACCGCTCGGAACCTTTGAGCGGCGAGTGGAACCTGCCATCTATTTTCCAATGGCGCGGGATTTTACCCCGTACATGACGCTGATTCTCGGCGCGCTTGAAGTGAGTGCCCCACTGCTAGCGGATCTAGATCGCGGGATTACAGCCGTGCCGGGACGCGGACCGTCTCCGGTCGTCGTAAAGACCCTCGAAACCTACCTCAACCAGACTGCGCTTGCGCCCCTGCGCATTGCCACCATGATAATTGGAGCCTCCGCGACAGTAGCGCTCATACTCAGTATTTTCGGGCTGTTTGGCGCTTTGAGTGACGCCGTACGGCAACGCCGGCGCGAGTTTGCGGTTCGTATCGCTCTCGGAGCCCAGCGCCGGCACGTAATCGCTCAAGTGCTTCAGGAAGGCTTACGGTTGGCTGCCGCAGGCGCGGTGGCAGGGACTTTTGGATCGCTTCTGCTGTCGCGAACGCTGGCAGGAATCATACCCGGCAATGGTTCGCCCGCCATATGGGTGTGGATGGCCGCGCCGCTGCTGTTGGCCGCCTCGGTTACGCTCGCGAGCGTGCTCCCGGCGCGCCGCGCACTGATCGTGAACCCACTCACCATCATGCGCGACGACTGACCCGGTGGGGCAGGGCCGTGCCCTGCCTAATCTAGCGATAATATCCCGATGACCGGAGCTTGAGATATGTGAAAACCGGATTGCTTGCGAAACCAACCGGGTCGAACAGCCACCAAACCAGGCAGATGGCACACAGTGAAACAACTGCCCAACCTAAGGTCTTGCTCAACATTGACTTTCTGGTACTTCTCTATGAATCGACCGAGCCGGTGAACAAGATTAGCCAGCGTTTATTTGGATATGGGCGTCTGCGATAAACCCGTCGAGCTAGGCGCAAAGCCAAAAGTGCTGGGCGGCCGCGGCATCCCTCGTCCTTTTCCTTTCAACAATATGGGCAGTCTGCTCTTCGCTCAAAGGCAAGTCCCATCGTTTGAAAGGCAGCTGCTTGGATACGGTTTTGATACGGTCCTACGCGATTTGTGAGTTGCTATGCCGTTCCGCCCATGGGAGCTTGCCAGCGAAACAAAAAAAAATGATGGCCGCACAGCGAGCACCGGTAGGGTTGGAGAATCCAGCGGATAGCGGTCTCCAGGGCGTTTCGTGCACCGACGCTTCTAAAATCAATCGATTTGCAGAAGGGACAATGAGAAAACCGCTCTGCTCGAACGCGGATCATACCTGCGCTATGCGTCCGCCTTCGCCGGGCTGCGTGCGGCGGCGCCCGAGTGTCTTGGATTGGACGGCATGGTGCCGGTTGCTTCAGAGCCTCCGCGGCGGCCGCCGGCCGAACGACCAGCTTCCCTCGCCGCAGTTATTTGCTCCGGTGTTCGCAGGTCGGGCTCCGATAGTTTCACGTGTTCCTTAGCGCGGGCCACCTGGCGCTTGTGGCGCTTCAGTAATCGCTTGTTCAATCTACTTCCTCCACAACACTCGAGATCATGGCTTCGGTGGTGAGCATGAGCGATGCGATGGAGGCTGCATTCTGCAAGGCCGTACGAGTTACTTTGGTGGGATCGATGACGCCGGCCTGCACCAGGTCTTCGTATTTTTCGGTGGCGGCGTTGAAGCCGAAGTTCGGATCCTTCTGGCTCTTGATATGTTCGGCGACCACGGCGCCCTCGGTCCCGCAATTGAGCACGATTTGGCGGACCGGCTCCTCGCAGGCGCGTCGAACGATGGTCACGCCGAACTGTTCGTCGCCGGGGAGAGTCAGCTTCTCGAGCGCAATGGCCGCGCGTAGCAACGCGACACCGCCGCCCGGCACGATGCCTTCCTCGACTGCTGCGCGGGTGGCATTGAGAGCATCCTCGACGCGAGCTTTTTTCTCCTTCATCTCGGTTTCGGTAGCGGCGCCCACTTTGATGATTGCCACACCGCCGGCGAGCTTCGCCAGCCGCTCCTGCAGTTTTTCCTTGTCGTAATCCGAGGTTGTTTCTTCCACCTGGGAACGAAGTTGCTTGATCCTGCCTTCGATATCCTTCTGAGTTCCCGCGCCGTCGATGATGGTGGTGTTGTCTTTGTTCACCGTGACTTTCTTCGCGCGGCCCAGATCGGCCAACTGAACGCCTTCCAGCTTGATTCCGGTTTCTTCCATGATGGCCTTGCCGCCGGTCAGGATAGCTACATCGTCGAGCATGGCTTTACGGCGATCGCCGAAGCCCGGCGCTTTCACAGCGCAAACATTGAGCGTTCCGCGGAGCTTGTTAACTACCAGCGTCGCTAGCGCTTCGCCTTCCACCTCTTCCGAGATCAACAGCAGCGGTTTGCCTGCGCGAGCGATCTGTTCGAGAATCGGCAGCACGTCCTTCATGTTGCTGATCTTCTTCTCGTGGATCAGGATGTAGGGATCTTCCAGCACGCATTCCATGCGTTCGGGATCAGTCACGAAGTAGGGCGAGAGGTAGCCGCGGTCGAACTGCATGCCATCCACGGTCTGCAGCTCCGTGGTCATGGTCTTGGATTCCTCCACTGTGATCACGCCGTCCTTGCCCACTTTCTGCATGGCTTGGGCGATGACCTCACCGACAGTGGAATCACTATTGGCGGAGATTCGGCCCACCTGAGCAATCATGTCGCCGGAGACTGGCTTTGAGAGCTTCTTGATTTCTTCCACGGCTACTTCGACAGCCTTGTCGATACCGCGTTTGATGGCCATCGGGTTTGCACCCGCGGTTACGGCTTTGACGCCCTCGCGATAGATCGCTTGGGCCAGGATAGTGGCGGTGGTGGTGCCGTCCCCTGCGACATCGGAAGTCTTCGATGCAACCTCGCGCACCATCTGAGCGCCCATATTTTCCAGTGGGTCTTTAAGCTCGATCTCTTTCGCCACCGTTACGCCGTCTTTGGTGATGGTGGGGCCTCCGAACTTCTTTTCAAGAACCACGGTGCGTCCCTTGGGCCCCAGCGTCACCTTTACCGCTTCGGCGAGCTGGTTAACACCGCGCAGGATGGCCTGCCGGGAATCGTCACTATAAGTAATCTGTTTTGCCATGATGGGTTCCTTTTGAGTTCGAATGAATTACGCGACTTTCTTCGCCGCTTTGCCGGCAGAATCCAGAACGCCGAGAACATCGTCCTCGCGCATGATGATGTACTCCGTGCCTTTGAGCGTGATCTCGTTGCCGGAATATTTTCCAAACAGGATACGGTCGCCGGCTTTGACGTCGAGAGCCACCAGTTTGCCATCCTCCAGGCGCTTGCCATGGCCGACGGCCATAACCTCGCCCTCTTGTGGTTTCTCCTTGGCGGAGTCCGGGATGACAATGCCATTGCGCGTGGTTTCTTGTTCGTCAATCCGCTTCACCACGATGCGGTCATACAACGGTCGAATATTCATAATGCTGTTTAGTCTCAGTCTCCTATTAAAATTTTCGTCGGTACTGTCCGTTTGTTCTTGATCGCCTGGTAGCGGGGATCCAAGAAAATCATCTGCCGGACCTGATCACTGATCTCTTGCCAGTCGCGAATGAAATAGCCTGCTTTTTCTTGGCTCATTACTTCAGAACGCTTGTCTTCGAGTATCGCGACAATCGACTCGGTATCGGTGCGCTTCCCGTCAATCTGCTTACCCGCAACGGACCGGAACGACGCCGCCACCCGGTCGAACTCGGCGTTCACCTCGCGTTTAATCCGCTCGGCCCATTCCACTTGACTGGGGGTGCCGTTAAGCACGACCGCCGGCGCGCTGGGCGATGCAGACGCCGATCCGCCCTCGTCTTCCCACGCGTCTATTTCAGCCGCTATCGGTCCGTTCATTTCCAATCTCAACTCGGTTATGGCCGAAACTTCGCCTTATTCACCAGCCTGGCCTGATCCAGCTTGGCTTTCTCTGCTTCTACTTCGAGCGCTACTTGGGCAGCAGCTCTTTGAGGCGCTTCCTGGTTGTCGAGCCGCGTAGCCTCTAGAATGGCGGCTTGGGCCGCTGCTTCCAATTTCTTCAGAACGCCAGTCAGCTGGAAGACTGGTCCGTACGATGAACGAATCAGCTGGAAACGGTACTGCTGATCTTGCCATTGTGCGACGACCGTCTCTTGATCGGCATACGGGCCCTCCGCAGTGGCCGCAGCGGCCGGCTTCGACGCCGTCCCGTAGTTGGTAGCTATCGCGTCGACGATATCATCTGTCGTCATGCCCTCGGTTTCGTACCGGTCGTAATAAACCGCGATCTTGAACAGTTCGCCGTCACAGAAGCTGAAAACCACCTCTTTCGCCGGTTCCGAGTGCGACTTCGCGCCCAGAGGCTGCGGCCGCCACTCCAGTTCCTGGATCAGGGCGGGACGACTATGGATTACCTTCACTTCGGATAGGCTGGCCCCGGTCTGTTTTGCGATGCTAGCCAGGTCTGTCCCCAGTTGGAAATCCCGGTACTTGGAAAGATCGGCGGCGGATGCAGTTGCCGACACTATGCCCACCACGAGAATCGACACAATAACCGATCGGCGGCTGGCAAGCCGGAGACTTGCCCCACGGGGTGATCTGGTCATGGCGCTACTGTTCACTGCACGGCTCGCACCATGTCATCTTGTGTTGAGCCAATATCGATTTGGGCCGATTCGCGCTTCCGGCGGGTAACGGTATATGGTCAAGTGACCGCGGGCGGTCAAGCACAGGCAGCGTTCAGGACTGGCTCTTCGATCGCATTTTGAGTTGGTCTTCCACTAAGATCCGCCGCTTCCTGGCAGGCCAGGCAGGCTGTAGCCCAGGGCACTGCCGCGAGCCGTTTCATGCTGATTTCCTCTTCGCAATCCAGGCAGATTCCGAAAGTACCGCGCTGAATGCCTTGAAGCGCACTTCGCACCTGGCTCAGGCGGGCGGATGCACGCTCAAGGTTGCCAATGGCCATCTCGCGTTCCTGGGCGTGCTGGATCTGGTCCAGCATGTCGGAGTTCAAATCCACTGCGATTACTTCACGGTTGCGAAGCAGCGCTTCTAACTCAGCTTGCCGGACTTCCAGAGTAGTTCGGAAGTGCGTTAGTTCTTTCGTTGTCATGATGGTACGTCTCCTACACCGCGGCGATGACCGGTACGTCTATAACCTGATTCGCCACCCAGCGATTGAGAATGAATGCGGACGTTTGTGCGGCAATCGCGATGGCGAACCACAATTGATAGCGCGAGAACAATCCTCCGGCCACAAAGAAGGGACTGGTCCAGCCAGGGTCCACTCCCAAACGCCACAAACCCAGCGCGCCTGCCAGCACGGCCAGCAGTGTCAAGAATAGCCCCGACATCGACGCTGCCGGCACAACGTGTACCGAGGTGTAGCGGAAAATCTCCTGCAGAGCGGATCGGTATCGGGCTGTGATCTGGCTGATCTCCACGGCGGTGTCCTCCAAGCGTCTAGCATGCTCTAGCACGCGATGCGCCACGCTTTTCGACTCGACGGCCAGGTACGTGCTCTCCGCTGATCGTTTGGAGCCGATGCTGTGACGCTACTTAGTAAATCCGTAACCGTGATATGGGTGCTGGTGTTCGGCGCAGCACTGTTGGTGGGCAGCATCGGAGCATTCTTGCTTTACATTCCCTTCCTGCCCATTGCGGTGGTTGACGTGATACTGCTCGGGATGGCGTTGACCTTCCTGGCTGGCGCACGGGTAGGAGGCACTCAAGTTCTGCGGCTGCATCTCATCCAACAACGAATCCGGCGATTGCGGCTTAGGCGAAGCGCCGCCAGTGACGATGTCAATGCGCCGCTGGCTCTGGCCGAGCGCTTGGACGAATGAAGTAAGGCCCACCATCGAAATAAGTCAGCCCGAGTTGCTTGACGCTTTTCTCGTTGGCATAGATGCGCTCTCGCGAGCCAAAGAAGAAGTCTTTCTGATTCATCCTGTCCCAGACGTCGCCTGGCGTTTCAAAGCAGGCTTCAAACCATCGCAGGATCTCATCAGCGGTTACTTTTGTAACTTGGCCTGAGCCAATCTCATATTTTAGGTAGGTCAATGGGCGCCACGCATATTGTAGGCCCAGCAGCGGATTATTACTGATCAGTTTTGATCTATATTTACCGCCAGGCTGTTACTCAGAAAGCCGCCTGCCTGGATCACTAGCGGATGGTTCCCCGGTACCTGCGGCGGCACGCTCAGGGTCACTAGGAACACACCAACCAATCCTGGCTCCAGACCAGCGGCGAGGACGGGGGCGGGCTGACCACCCAGGGTGGCGCTCAGCGGCGCCAAAGCACTCACCGGCTGACCTGCCGGCGCCGCAACTCCCGTAGGCAGGGAAGGTTCCGTTGGACCCAAGCCCGTTAAGAGCACCAGAAGAGTGCTTCCAGACGCAGCTGCATGCGTGGGTCCGTTGACCGTTCCATCCTGGTTGAGCACGGCGAAAATTCCCGGCGCCGTCTCCTGAATTTGAAGCGCGACCGGCGTGGACACGCTGTTCCCTTCGATCGCCACAACCGTCGCAATTCCGGGTGGAACTTCATAGGGGACTTGGGCATTGATTTGAGTGGGGCCGGCGGAAAGCAAAGGAGCCAGAAGACCATTGATCAATATCCGGGAGCCCGCCAAAACTTTCGGCAGCGGATTCTCCGATGCCGTTGCGGAGCCGGCTGCCAGATTCGTCCCATATACAGAAACGATGGATCCCGGCGCGACAGCGCCAGCCCCGTTTCCAGCCGAGTTCAAGATTACGTCAATGCGCGGCGACGCGAGAAGCCCAAACACGGCGACCGAGCTTTCAGTTCCCACGTAGACCTTGCCGTTCGCAATGGTTGGTGTCGAGAATTTTATGTAAGAACCAGAGCTGCCGCTGTATATTTCGCTGGCGAGGTTCGTCGCATCATACGCGTGCAATGCGTCGGGCTGAATGCTCCAAACGATGGCATCCTTCGATCCGTGCGCCGAGATACTGGGCACCGAACCCAGGTATGGCATCGCACTGGTGCTCTGCGAGGACGGGATTTCAGACAGCAGGCCGTTCGAGATGGGGAAGGCCTTTAGCGCATCGTTCTTGGCTCCGAAAAATACAGTGCTGTTGAAATAAGCGGGTATTCCAAACAAAGGGCCCACCGCGGCCGGAAGTGATTGAACGATCTGGCTGTCACTTCCGGGAGAAAAATGTCCCATGCGGTCGCGATCGACAAGATAGATACGGCCTTCTTTACCACCGGTCACGAGCAGATGCGGGTGCAGGGGCGTTCCGGCCGAATCCGGCAGCAGAAGCGCTCCGCTCGACCCAAGATCCGTATCTTGCGCGTCGAGCAAGTCGGCATTGAACGGGGTGAAGTAGTCGGCGACCGAAAGCCCGTTCGTGGATGCAAGCTTGATGACGCTGTCACCCAGATCCCCGCCGCCGCGCTCGGCATCGAAAGTTCCATTGCCGGTGACAACGTATATGTTGCCGTTCGCGTCGGCTGCCGGCGCCGCTCCGCTCTGCCAGATGGACCCGGCTTCCCAATTCGGAGTGCTGGTGTAAACGGTTACGCGTTGGAGGGTTTTTGCGTCATAGCCGATCAACCAGCCGTGATAGCCGCCGGCATCACAATGTGACGACCAGGCTGTATAGACCACTCCATTGAGCAACAGCAATCCCGCGCGCTCTTTGTACAGCCACGGCTGAAATGTCAGCAGCGTATTTCCATCACCGGTTCCCGGCACCGTGGCTGTAATCTCGACGGGACTGCCGGGTCTCTCCGCGCCGGTAGCTGAGTCCAGCGCGTGCAGCCGATGAACATAAGTTTGGCCGAAATCTTCCAGCGTCATTGCAACCACGTACAAGGTTCCTGTAATCGGGTCGATCACCGGAGTGCTGGTGATGCCCACCTCTGGCGTGATAACTTTGCAGCCCAAGTTATCGGCCGGGACCGAGCTGACTCCGGTGGCCGGATTGATGAAGCTGGCCTGCCAGAGCGGAACGGCGTTCGATCCCGCGTTGCTGTCAGCATCGAACGCGTAGACGCTATCGTGTTCGGTCACGACGAACACCACGTTGTGGAATCCCTTCCCCGCAATGTTCAATCCCCACATGTATAGCGGCTGACCGTAAACCTGGCCATCCACCGGATCGCTGAAGAGCCGGCCGAACTCGCCCGCCCGAAGACTCGAGGGAGTGAGAATGGTCTCGTCTAGGTTCTGACCGGTTCGCGAAAGATCGTTGTGATAAGTGAGGACGCTCACCTGACCGCTCAGAGATAGGACACTCAAGAGCACAGCCGCACAGGGGGCGCCGATCATTATAAGTCGAGACTGGGAATTGGATGTCGTCCTAACTTCACAGTTTAAAGAGTGCCTTGTTCATAGGCTGCTCAATATTGCTCACTCTTCCTTTGTTTGGTCTATAGGTAACTCAATGTAAGTGAAGACGAAGCCGGCAGCCAGCACCCGTTTTCGATCCCAAGATTCACCCCTCGCTGCTGAATATCGTGTTGCAGGATTGACGCTCCGGCGGCCCTGCCGGGCGCTGCTCTTGCTGGAATTCCACACAAGTGAGCAACATTGAGCAGATTGGGAGCGGGTGTGCCGCTGACAATAGAAGTAACTCCTTTTTCGGTATCGTAGCCGATTCCGAGACCTGCCTGCTGAGAACGGGGAGCCAATGCCGGCCATGATCAAGCCTCCCGTTTCACAACGCAGTTCAGGCGTTCGAACCGCCGCGGTTTTGGTCGCGGTGATAGCCATTCTCTACCTGGCGCGCGAGATCCTCATTCCTCTGGCATTCGCCGTTGTCCTCACCCTCGTACTGACGCCTGCCGTGGCCTGGATGCAAAAAATGGGCCTCGGCCGCCTTCCATCGGTGCTCCTCATCATGGTGGTATCCATCGCGATCATGGGCGGAGTTGGCTGGATTATCTTCAATGAGCTGGTGGAAGTGGTCAACGACCTGCCAAGCTACCAGCAGAACATTCATAACAAGATTGAAGCCATCCGCACACCCGGGAAGGGCCCCGTAGGACGGGCTGCCGCGAGCGTGCAAGAACTCGGCAAAGAGCTTTCCAGTACACCAGCGCCTATCGCCCGGCCAGCTCCGAGTCCAGGCCGGCACAACACTTCGAATAACCCTGTAAATCAACTTAGCCGGACTGTTCCTGTGGAGATCGTAGCGGAACCGGCCAACGAGTTCGAGAATTTTCGCCAACTGGCCACGCCCGTTCTGGTGCCTCTCGGAATTCTCGGCATGGTTCTGATATTCAGCGTGTTTCTGCTAGTCGAACAAAACGACCTGCGCAATCGATTCTTCCGGCTTGCAGGCCTCGATCATCTCAACGTGATGACCCAAGCCCTGGATGATGCGACGCGGCGCGTCAGCCGGTACTTGATGCTGCAACTACTGGTGAATGCGATTTTTGGGACCGCGTGCGGAACCGGTTTGTACCTGATCGGGGTTCCGTATGCGGTTTTGTGGGGAGCCGTTGCGGGAATCCTGCGCATCGTCCCGTACGTTGGATCGCTGGTAGCAGCCTCATTGCCATTGCTGCTCTCACTCGCGGTTTTCGATCATTGGATGCCTCCGCTCCTGGTATTCCTGCTGTTCGCCACGCTGGAGCTGGTAACCGGTAACTTCGTTGAGCCCTGGCTCTATGGGATGCATACGGGGATCTCTTCGCTGGCGATCCTGTTGACCACGGTGTTTTGGGCGGCTTTGTGGGGACCGGCTGGACTGATTCTCTCGACGCCACTGACAGTATGCGTGGTGGTTTTGGGCCGTCACGTTCCGCAGCTATCCTTTTTGCACATTCTACTGGGCGATCAACCGGTGCTCGCGGCGGAAGCGCAAGTCTATCAACGCTTGCTCGCGATGGACGATCATGAAGCGCGCGCAGTGGCCGATGTCTACCTGAGTGAGAACTCCCTGGTTCAACTGTACGATGCGGTAATCATTCCGGCGCTCACCATGGCGGAGCAGGATCGCCACAAGGGGGCGCTCGATCCGGCTCGAGAGGAGTTCGTTTTCCTCAGCATAAGAGAAATGCTCGCGGAGTTCTCCGAACAAACCGCGGCTTCCGAGCCTGCCAGTGACGACGCTGAAACTGAGTGTGCGCTGGAACTGAAACCGGCAGGTGCGGCCGGCCGCGTACTCTGCCTTCCCAGTAACGATGAAGCGGACGAGATCGCCGCCGTTATGTTGGCCCAACTGCTGGATCAGGCCGGCCGTCCCGCACTTTCGCTGCCTCTCGATCCTACCCTGCAACATCTGGTTACGATTGTGGAACCGGAACCGAAAGACATGTTCTGCATTTCCGCCGTGCCTCCGTTCGGGTTTGCCCGCGCCAGAACCCTAGCCCGTTTGCTCCAAGTGCGTTTTCCCCGGACCAAGATCGTGATTGGAGTCTGGGGATTCACTGGTGATATAGAGAGCGCCTTGCAGCGCTTTCAACCTAAGCGCCCGGAGCGATTGGTGACCAGCCTGGGAGACGCGGTTGCATTCTTCGCCGGCTCCACGCCAGCCGCGAAAGACAAATCTGTCCTGGCAGTCGCGCCGAGCGCCGCTGCAACCATGGCCGAATGATGTTGGCCATCCTCGTGCAACTAGAAAGCAATATGAAAATACAAAAACCGTGCTGGACTGCGCTCGCCGTGCTTTTAGCCGGAACGTTGGTTGGGTGTTCGGCGACCGCCACAAAATCCCCCGAGGTTTCGGACAATATTCGCAAATCGCTGGATTCCGCTAACCTCAAGGCGGTCTCCGTCAGTCAGGACCGCGACCAGGGCGTTGTGACGCTAAGTGGGCATGTTGCTGCCGAAGGTGACAAATCACAAGCTGAATCCATTGCGAAGTCCATGGCGGGAGATCAAGTGGTGTCGAACCAGATTGCTGTCGTTCCACCAGCTTCGGCAAGTGATGCCAAGAAAGTGAACTCCGATCTGGACCAGGGTATCGAAAAGAACGTGGACGCCGCGCTTATCCAGAATGGAATCCAAAAGGGCGTGAAGTACGATGTCAAAAGTGGTGTCGTCACTCTGACTGGCGAGGTTGGGTCCGAAGCACTGCGCGCGCAGATCCAGACCGTCGCCGCCGCGGTTCCAAATGTGCAGCAGGTGGTGAATGAGCTACAGGTTAAGAATCAGAAGGCTACCTCATCGAGCTGACGATTAAAGCTCTTTGCGGGAGATCCCCAGCTTTCGCATCATAGCGTTTAAGGTGGTTCGCGGCATTCCCAGACGGGTAGCGGCCTCGCTGACTACCCCACCGGTCTCGCGCAATACCCGGATGATATGCTCCCGCTCCACTTGCTCCAGCGTTCGGCTCCCGGCTGGTTCCATGGCATCGGCGCGTATTTCAGCTAAAGGAGCGCGCAGGTTGGGGCCTCGGGAAAGGATGACGGCCCTCTCAATGAAGTTCTCCAACTCTCGTACATTGCCGGGCCACGACCAACTCACCAAGGTCCGCATCGTATCGGATGGGATCTTGTCAATCTGCTTGTTCATCTTGGTGGCGTAATGTTGCGTGAAGTGCCGGGCCAGGATGGGTATATCCTCCGGATGATCGCGCAATGGAGGTGTAGTGATGGGGAAAACCTTCAGGCGGTAGTAGAGATCGCTTCGAAAAAGCTTGTCGCCCATCATCTGTGTCAAATTACGATTGGTGGCGGCCACCAGCCGGACGTCAATGGGGATGGTTTTGGTTCCACCCAACCTTTCGAAGGCCTTCTCCTGTAGCGCGCGGAGCAACTTGGGCTGCAGATCCAAAGGAATGTCGCCCACCTCATCCAGGAACAGAGTTCCCCGGTGGGCCATCTCAAAGCGCCCGATCTTTTGCGAGAGGGCTCCGGTGAAGGCGCCTCTCTCGTAGCCGAACAGCTCGCTTTCGAGCAGCCCGGTTGGAATGGCCGCGCAGTTCAAAGTGATGAAAGGCCGCTCGCGCCGCGGGCTCATGCGATGCACGGCGCGCGCGATCAGCTCCTTACCGGTACCGGTTTCGCCGAGGATCAATACAGTAGCGTCGGTAGGGGCAACCACCTCCACCTGCGAGAGAATGCGTTTCAGAGCGGCACTGCGCCCAACGATTTCCGTGAACTCGTGCTTCAAGTCTGTATCTACGTCAGAGACCTCGTTCTGGACACTCTCCTCGCGGTCGCGCTCGCGCAAATCCTGGACAAATGTGATCCATCGAAACGGTGAGAGCTTCAACACCGCCGTAGCCACCAGAACCGGAACCCGTGTTCCGTCTTGGCGAGTCAATTCCTTTTCAAAAGGCGTACAGGCCCCGAACCGCAAACCCTCTTCATGCGCCAGTTCGTCCAGAGCTTGATATTCCGGTGGAGTGAGATCGGGCCAGTGCAGCCGCCCAGCCAGCAAGTCTTCGCGGCTATAGCCGACCAGATCGAGGAACGCGTCGTTCGCTTCGGGAATCCGGTCAAACTCTCCAGAAACGATGCCGGCGATGGTGGTCTCCGCAGGGAGGCGGCGGAGACGCGCGCGAGATTTCCGCAACTTTTCGTCCCGCTCATGGCGCTCGCTAAAGTCGCGAACCACTCTCGCAAAACCTTGTAACTCCCCTTCTTCATCCTTCACGGCCATGGTGATGACGTTGGCCCAGAATCGCGCTCCGTTCTTTCTCGCGCACCAGCCTTCATTGCCGAAATGACCTTGAACCGCAGACCGGTTCAGTTCTTCGCGCAAACGAACCGGCAGAGTATCTTCGGAGGGATAGAGTAAGGCCACCTGTTGACCGATGGCCTCAGCTTCAGCGTACCCATAAAGTCGCTCGGCTCCCGAGTACCAAGCCACGATCTTTCCTTCGACGTCCAACAAAAAGAGGGCGTAGTCCTGGACCCAGCCCGGAATCTTGCCACCGGCGGCTTGGGGTTCGGCTTCGGCTTCCTTCGGTACGGTTTTGTCCCGCAGGACCAGGAGGTGTCGCACCGGCAATACGTTTCCCTTGGCGGTGTACTCAACTTCGCGCGGGCTTCCATCCGCTCCCAGAAGCCGCAACGTGCCTTCCTGCTCGCCCCGTTCGAGAAAATCCTGCCAGAGCTCGGAAACTTGCGGCTTGAAGCTGGGTTCGACGAACTCATCCAAACTGCGCCCAATAATTTCTTCCCGGGGAAGTCCGAGCAGCTTACCAGCGCCGGAACTAGCGTCCCGGTAATGACGGTCGTTGTCCGCGATCAGGATGGGCGCGGAGGGATGGTAGACGATCGCCCGAAATAGCAGTTCGAGTTCTTTGGGGCCGTTTTCCGCCAGCCAATTGGCGGTTTGTGGCTCTGAGGCTACGGAGGACATTCCTCGTTTCTCCTTGCCCCGTCGATTCCGGAAGCCGAGAACGGCGGTAGACCCCAGCTTAGCTGCCGATTCGTTGCGGCGCTGTTCACTTTTGACCACATTCGGTCGAAAATGACGCTGCATGGTCATTTTGGCTCGGGGAGGTCACGGATTGCACCGAGACCCAGAAAATCGGCAAGGCACCGGTCGCTTACCCTCGCGGCTCGGTAACGGAGTTGAGCCGGTGCCCTGGCCCATCACGGTTCAGAAAGAATGTGGCATGTTTAGAGCAACGTTACCGAACCGCGACCGTAAGGGAGCCGGTGCCCTGGCCCATCGCGGTTCAGAAAGGTCTCCGATCAGCGCGTGCCTGCAACCGCGGCAGCGGCGGGAATGTCGGCGCTGGCTTCGCCGGCCGACGAAATGTCCTGGGCGCCGGTGTGCTTAAGCACGTCCTTGGCGCTCGCGATTTCTTCAGAAGTATCGCAATGCACCGAGAGCAGAACGCCGCCTGCTTTGATTCTTCCTTCGAATCGCTTCGCCTCGTACTCAGGAATCCCCATACCGACTAGCGCGCCTATCAAGCCACCCACCGCGCCACCTACTCCGAGACCGGCCAGGGCACTCAGGATTGGGCCCGCTGCGATGAATGGACCAACACCCGGGATCGCAAGCATTCCAATTCCCGCCAGCAAACCCAAAGTCCCACCGATGGCTCCGCCCGCTGTTACGCCGGTGACCGTTCCCTCAGGCGCTTTGGTGTTCTTTTCGTGGGCAAAATCTTTTGTGCTGTCGTTGTCGGGCAGTAAAACTGAGATGTCGTCGCTGCGGAAGCGGGCAGCCAACAATTGATCAACAGTATGTTCCGCTTGGGCGGCGTTTTGAAAAATGCCGAAGACCGCCGTTTTTTTACTTGTCATTGTAGATCTCCTTGCCAGCTTCAAGAGCAGTTGTGTAGCCCAGGCCTCTCGGGCGACGCCGCCAGCGCTCTTACGGCTCCTTGACGCCTATGTTCAGCTCCACATATTGACCGAATTTGGTCATGTGACGCCGTGCGGTCAGGTGGCTCAAGTGTGTTTCACACCATCTATGGGCTCTGCGCGATTGGGTAATGGATTGCCTCTCACTTGGCAGGAGCAAGATCATGCCTTTAGTAAATCTGGTGATCGCGCTGGTGATCGTCGGCGTGGCGTTGTATTTGATCAACCGCTACATCCCGATGGCTTCCAGTATCAAATCGATACTCAACGTTGTAGTTGTAGTTGCCGTTGGGATATGGGTTCTGCAAGCTGTCGGGCTATGGAGCGGCATTAGCAGCTTCCGAGTCGGGCGATAAAAACATGCTGCCGATCGACACGTCTTCCGCTGACGAACAAGCCGCGGAGGTACGGGCGAAGGTGGAGGGATGGCAGTTATTCTGGCGGTTCTTCTGGTCGGTCGGCCTGATAGCGGGCACGGTTGGAGTTGCCAGCCTGATTGCTCATTGGGCGCGGGCCTGAAGCTCGCGGCACACGTTCCTGGTCAAAAGGAGACTGTATGGGAATAATTCTGTTGGTGATATTGGCATTGTTGTTGTTTGGAGCGCTGCCCACTTGGCCGCACAGCCGGAACTGGGGCTACTATCCGAGCGGAGGATTGGGAACCGTTCTATTGATTGTTTTGGTTTTGATGCTGGTGGGCCGGATCTAGATGATGTCCTTCGGCCACGCATTGGAAGACGAGAGCTGTCCAAAATGCGGGAGTGAAATGGAGCCAATCGACATTGCTGTGGAAGGTCTGCCATTGCGGCAACTACGGCTCTGCCCGGAGTGTTATCTGGTCACCTGGATGGATGACACCGGATTTCAAACTCGCCAGGGCGTACCCATGAAAAGGAGGCAGCCTCTGGAGGGTTGGTCGGCGAAACCGAATTGAGATCAAAATGCGACTGATTCTAAAAAATCGATGCGCCTGGATCGCCGGCTTACTGGTTCTGCTTGCGGCTCCCAGTGCTTTTCCGTATTCGGTGCTCACTCACGAAGCGATTATCGACTCCGCGTGGGACACATCCATAAAGGGCCTGCTGCTGAAGCGATTTCCGGACTCGACGCCCGAACAACTGCTGGGAGCACATGCCTACGCATACGGCGGCAGCATCATTCAGGACATGGGCTACTACCCGTTCGGATCCAAGCTGTTCACCGATCTCGCGCACTACGTCCGGAGCGGCGACCTCGTCCTCAACCTGATTCGCGAATCTCAAGACCTGAACGAATATGCTTTCTCGCTGGGGGCGCTGGCGCACTACGCCGCGGACAATACCGGCCACCGCATGGCTACCAATCTGGCCGTTCCGCTGCTTTACCCGAAGCTTCGGACGGAATTTGGGAATCGTGTGACTTATGCCGACGATGCGCTCTCGCACATCAAAACGGAGATGGCTTTTGATGTGCTTCAAGTGGCCCAAGGCCATTACGCCCCCGAGAGCTACCACGGATTCATCGGCTTTCAAGTAGCCCGGCCATTGCTCGAGCGGGCGTTTCAAGATACCTATGGAATGAAACTGGGAGACGTATTCGGGAGCGTCAGTCTCGCCATCGGCTCCTATCGCCACGCTGTAAGCTCCACCATTCCCGCCCTGACCAGGGTCGCGTGGCAAATGAAGAAATCCGAGATCATCAAAGATACCCCCAACGCCACTCGAAAGAAGTTTCTGTACAATTTATCTCGCGCCAGTTATCAGAAGGAATGGGGCCAGGAATACCAGCGGCCGGGAATCCGCTCCAGACTGCTGGCATTTGTATTCCGGATACTGCCCAGGGTGGGCCGGTCGAGAGCATTGCATTTTGAGGTTCCCACTCCCGCGGTCGAGAAACTATTCATGGCCAGCTTCAATCAGACGCTGGACCGCTATCGCGAGCTGCTGGCCGCATTGCAGGCGGACCGCTTGGAGCTGCCCAACGAAAATTTCGACGTAGGCGAACTCACCGGAGCTGGAAGTTACAAGCTGGGCGATCGCGCCTATGCGCAATTGCTGGATAAGCTGGAAGGCCGTTACGCGGACGTGCCGCCCGAGCTCCGGCTGGATATTCTGGCATTCTACGGCGATCTGAGCGCACCTGTCTCCACCAAGAGCGACAGTGTGGAATGGGCGAAAGTGATTAAGGAGCTCGACGAATTGAAGGCGGTGGGCGTTGCGCCCGGGGCGTCCGGCGAGGATCTTCCCAAGAGCCCGGCGCGGCTCAATTTTTAGGTCTGCGCTGGGGTTCGCTGGGATGTCCTATCTGAGTTCAAACTATCTGAATTCAACCTATCTGAGTTCTACCTACCTGACTTCTATCACCGGCGGGCAGATGGCTGGCCCATTGCGGATCTTTCAAAACGCGGTGCGAATACGAGGAACCCGACCATATCCGGTCATCTGACCACATAACGTTAAACCGTGTCCGGCTTCGAGTGTGGGAACGTTCACTGTTTGCGGCGCAGATTGGAGTTATCCGCTCGCGAGACTTGGTGCGCTTCGTGCAACAGCGTTGGCATTGCTCAACAAGTACTCGCGCCGCGAGCGTCAAAGAACAGGACAGCAATAAAGAAGGATCAAAATATGAAAACTATCAGTGGACTTCTGCTGGCGTGCGGGATTTTGGCGGCGCAGGCGCCGCAGGCTCCGAACCCAACATCAACCAATATCGATCCCGCGACCGCAGGGTCGGTGCCTATTTACCGGGTGACCGTGGTCGCGCGGACCACCAAGGCCATCAATTACAATCACCGCAGCGGATCCACCCGGATCGGCTTTCGCGGAACAGCCCTGATGCCGCAGGCCGTGGGCGAAGCCAAGGTGGAGAGCAAGCAGGGAGTGATCAAGATCGACGCGGAAATGCAGAAGTTGGATCCAGCCACCAAGTTCGGCCCCGAGTATCTCACGTATGTAATGTGGGCCATTACTCCGGAGGGTCGCGCGACCAACGTAGGCGAAGTGCTCTTGAAAGACGGCAAGAGCAAACTGGATGCTACCACCGAGCTGCAATCGTTCGGTTTGATTATCACGGCTGAACCTTATTTCGCTGTCACTCAACCGAGCGACGTGGTAGTGATGGAGAATTTTGTCCGGCACGACACGGTCGGCACCATCGAAGAACTGGATGCGAAGTTTGAGCTGTTACAGCGGGGTCAATACACGCTGAACGTGAATCCCGCAGACATCCGGCCGATCGTGTTGGACCGCAAGGTGCCGCTGGAGCTCTACGAAGCACGCAACGCCGTTCAGATCGCACGTTGGACTGGCGCTCCCCGCTATGCGGCGGATACGTTCCAGAAGGCCCTGGACGGACTTGAGAACGCCGAAGGTTACTTAGAGGGCCGGGCCGGCCGCAAGCCGATTGGGACCGTGGCGCGAGAGGCCGTTCAGATGGCCGAAGATGCGCGAATCATCACGGTCAAGAAGATTGAGGAAGAGCAACTCGCGAACGAGCGACAGGCGGGAGCGGACCGTGAGGGACGCGCCGAGACGGCCAGGCGGGACGCGCAATCCGAGGCCGAGCGCGTTGCGCTGGAAGCAGAGCGGGCAAGAATAGCTTCCGAGAAGGAAGCTGGGCGTCTGGCTCGCGAACATGACGCGCAGACCGCGGCTGCGCAGGCCGATGCGGATCGCCTGAAGCTCGCGAGCGACGCGCGGCTGGCCGAAGCGCAATCGGAAACCGATCGCCTGAAGCGCGACAAGGATGCGCAAGCGTTGGCCGCTCAGACTGAAGCCGATCGCTTGAAACGGGAGAACGACGCGCAAATGGCGACGGCGCAGGCCGGCCTGGACCGCGCAGCCGCGGAGAAGGCGCAAGCCGAGGCTGACAAAGCCCAATTGCGGGCGCAGCTCTTGCTCCAATTCAATGCGATTCTCGAGACTCGCGATACTGCCCGGGGCTTGATCGTGAATATGTCAGACGTCTTGTTCGACACTGCAAAATTCTCATTGCGGCCGGCAGCGCGCGAGAAACTGGCGCGCGTAGCTGGGATTCTCTCGGGTCATCCGGGGCTGCGGCTGCAGGTGGAAGGCTATACCGATAGCGTGGGTGGTGATGATTACAATCAGCTTCTCTCGGAAAATCGTGCATCCTCCGTACGCGACTACTTGACCGGCGCGGGAATTCCGACGGCGTCGGTGACATCCAAAGGATTCGGGAAAACCGAACCGGTGGCGTCGAACGATACCGCTGCGGGACGGCAGCAAAATCGGCGGGTAGAGCTGGTAGTCTCGGGCGACCTCATAGGCTCAGAGATAAGGCCGGCTCCGCTAGCTTTGAAGTAGTCAATTTCAGCGTCAATCAGGGCTGGTCTCTAGGCAGGCCGGCCCTGAATATTTGAACAACTCCTGCCCAATAGTTCATTTGACCGCATTTGGTCACATGACCCCGCAAGGTCAGTCCCCCGCCTTTACCATTCTTCAGATTCCAGGCTAACCAGCCTGTAAAACACTTTCTTTACCGTGGCATGCGCCGATGGACCGGAGAATGCTCTTACCCATTCGTAACCAAAGGAGAGAAGCAGTGAAATTATTCGGAACAGCGGCAACAACGATGTTTTGTTTGGCACTATCAGGAACCATATTTGTGCCCAGCACCAAGGCGGATGAATCTGACAGAAAGACCGTGATCACGTTCAGCAATCCCGTGGAGATTCCCGGTGTCCACTTGACGGGATGGGGAGTGCTGCCGGCCGGCACTTATGTGTTCAAGATTTTTGATTCGCAATCCGACCGTCACATTGTCCAGATCTTCAACCAGGATGAAACCATAGCCTACGCCACCATCCTGGCGATCCCAAACTATCGACTCAAAGCGACCAGCAAGACCGTAATGACATTCAGAGAAAGACCTGCCGGCCAGCCGGAAGCGCTGCGCGCATGGTTTTATCCCGGCAGAAATTGGGGCGAAGAATTCGTCTATCCGAAAGCCAGAGCGATAGAGATCGCCAAGGAAACTAATACCATCGTTCTCTTTACGCCGGCCGAGATCACGCCGGAAGTCACCGTTGCGGTCAAGGCTCCGGATGAACCGGTGGTAGTGCAACTGAAGCAAGCACCGGTAATGGCAATTAAACCCACGGGAGAAGAAGTAGCAATCGCCGAAGTGGTTACCCCACCGCCCGCACAGGCGGAAGTAGCGCAGGCGCTGCCGGAGTTGCCGGAGACGCTACCAAAAACGGCCAGTCCGATGCCGCTGATCGGGCTGCTTGGCCTGCTTTCGCTCGGTGGCGCCTTCGCCGTCCGTGCGGTCTCGAGCCGCCTTCGTTAGGAGCTTGCGGAAATTTGTTGGCAGGCGGAAGCGCCTGCCCCACCCTCGATCTAAGGAGACAGTCAGCAGCATGCGACAGAGAGTGATTCCGTTACTCGCGCCCGTGACCAAGCCCCGGGTGATGGGGGACGGCTGCCACCAGACCAAAGCTCGGGGTCTGGCTATTCTCAATTCGCCACTACTAAACAAAGGTACGGCCTTCACCAGGGAGGAAAGGAAAACGCTGGGCTTGGCAGGCCTGCTCCCGCCGGATATCAGCACGCTCGAGACACAGGTGAAGCGCGCCTACATTCAATACGAACGCCTGTCGGACGCGCTAAGCAAAAACATCTACCTGACCTCCCTGCACGATCGCAATGAAGTGCTGTTTCACCGGCTGTTTTCAGAGCATCTGCGGGAAATGATCCCGATCGTCAACAATCTGACCGTCGGGATGGCTATGGAGCAATACCATCATGAGTGCCGGCGGCCGCGAGGCGTGTACCTATCTATCGATCATGCGGGAGCGATCGAGGAGGCCTTTAACAGCCTCGAAGCCGGTCCCAACGATATCGACTTGATCATTGCAACCGATGCCGAACAGATTCTGGGAATCGGCGAATGGGGCGTGGGTGGTATTGAGGTGCCGATCGGAAAGCTGGCTATTTACACGGCTGCCGGTGGCATTGATCCGGCCCGCGGGATTGCGGTGATGCTGGATGTCGGCACCAATCGCGAAAGTCTGCGGGACGATCCTACATATATCGGGAACCAACACGCTCGGATACGCGGAGAGCAATACGATGCATTCATCGACTCTTACGTTCAGGCGGCGACCAAGCTGTTCCCGAAAGCCATGCTGCAGTGGGAGGATTTCGCACCCGGCAACGGACGGCGCATCCTGGAGAAGTATCGGGACAAATTCTGCACCTTTAATGATGATATTCAGGGCACCGGCGCGATCACTCTGGCGGCGGCGATCTCCGCTGTGCGTGTGTGCGGGACGCCCCTGCGCAACCAACGCGTGGTCATCTTTGGAGCCGGGACCGCGGGCGTCGGAATTGCCGACCAGATTCGCGACGCCATGGTGCGTGAAGGGCTTTCGAAAGAAGACGCTGCCAGACGCTTCTGGTGCGTCGACAAACAGGGACTGCTCACCACAGATCTGGCCGGACAACTACACGACTATCAGGCGGCGTATGCCCGCCCCGCTGCCGAAAGCAGAAGCTGGAAGCACGACCTGCCAGGAAACGGATTGAGCCTGGCCGAAGTGGTGCGTCGAGTGTCACCGACCATGCTGATTGGCGCATCCACAGTATCGGACAGCTTCACCGAAGCGATCGTAAAGGAAATGGCGGCGCACACAGCGCGCCCGATCATCTTCGCGCTTTCCAATCCTCCGGTGCAGTCCGAGGCTAACCCTGCCGACCTGATTGCCTGGACGGACGGGCGCGCGTTGATCGCCACAGGCAGTACATTCGCACCGGTCACTTATAAAGGCGTGACCTATGTCGTCGCCCAGGTGAATAACGCCATGCTTTACCCGGGTCTTGGTCTCGGCGCTATCGTCTCCCGAGCCCGCCGGATTAGCGACGGCATGTTCGCGGCGGCAGCGAGCGCGGTGTCGAGCCTGGTAACCGTGCGCCAGCCCGGTGCGTCGCTGCTCCCCCACATCGACGATCTGCGCAGCGTGTCTGCGACAGTAGCCGTGGCCGTGGCCGAGACCGCGGTCGAGGAGGGCTTGGCCGGTGTCGAACTGGTGGACATCGTTCAAGAAGTGCAAGATGCGATGTGGCAGCCGCAGTATCGCCACGTCCAAGGATGTTGAAGGTTGAAGGCTACCGATGAGACTGGTGGTGAAGCGGGAGCCACTCCGAAGAGTTCTGCTATGGCCTCAACGCGTGCTCTTCGCGGGCGCGTTCGTACTCTTAGGTTATTGCGGTTGGGCTCTCACGGATACCTGGCTTTTCCAGCAGCGCGCGAGCCGTCAATTCGAGCGGCTCCTGGATCGGCGTCACACCGATTCCGCAGCCGTGACAATTCCAACCTCGCTCCAAGGTCCGCCGAATGCTGCGATCGCTGGTTTAATCGGCAGGATTGAAATCTCGCATCTCGGCCTTTCCGCCATAGTCATGGAAGGAGACAGCGGCCGCACTCTCCGGCGGGCGGTGGGCCACATTCCAGGAACCTCGCTGCCGGGCCAAATCGGCAACATGGTTCTCACCGGGCACCGCGATACGTTCTTCCGGCCGCTGCGCAACATCCGCCTGGGTGACGTCGTCACGCTGAGCACGTTGCAGGGGGAATTCCGATATCGCGTTCTGTCCACGCAGGTGGTAAGCCCGGACAATGTCTCGGTTTTGGATCCCAGCCGGAACGAAATCCTGACGCTCATCACTTGTCATCCGTTCTACTTCGTGGGCGCGGCTCCGAATCGGTTCATCGTTCGGGCCGAAAGGATCCAGTGAGCATGGAAATTATGATGAAAGAAACTCTTAAAGTCCGCAAGATCGCTTTTGTCGGCGACCACTTGCCTCGCAAGTGTGGAATTGCTACCTTCACGTCCGACTTGCTTGCCGCCGTAGCCAGCGCCCATCCGGAAAACCAGTGCCTGGCGGTGTCGGTCAACGATATTCCGGATGGCTACGAGTACCCCGAAGTAGTTCGCTTCGAGATTGAGGAGCAGGACTTGCCGTCCTACCTCCGCGCCGCCGACTTCCTCAACATCAGCAACGTAGACATTGTCTGTCTGCAACACGAATTCGGCATTTTCGGCGGCCCGGCCGGGGGCCACATTTTGGCGTTTCTGCGGGAGCTGAGAATGCCCGTTGTCACCACGCTGCATACTGTTTTGCGCGATCCGCGGCCCGACCAGCGGCGCGTGATGCAGGAATTGATTTCGCTGTCGACCCGGCTGGTTGTCATGGTGGAGCGCGGCCGAATGATGCTGGAGGAAATCTACGACGCGCCACCAGCCAAGATCGATCTGATTGCGCACGGCATTCCAGACGTGGGTTTCGTCGACCCCACGTACTTTAAGGATCAGTTTGGCGTAGAGGGAAAGGTGGTGCTGCTCACCTTCGGCCTGCTTTCCCCGAATAAGGGCATCGAAAACGTGCTCAACGCGCTGCCTAGTATTTTGAAGGAGTTTCCAGAAGTAGTTTATATTGTGCTGGGCGCCACGCATCCGAACGAACTGCGAGAGCATGGTGAAGCCTACCGCGTAAGCCTGGAGCTGCTGGCCAAGAAAAACAAGATCGAAAAGAACGTCATCTTCTACAACCGCTTCGTGGATCTTGAAAATCTAAAAGAATTCATCGGAGCCGCGGACCTTTACATCACGCCCTATCTGAACGAAGCGCAGATCACATCGGGAACGCTGGCCTATACCTTTGGGTCCGGAAAAGCTGTGGTGTCGACACCCTATTGGCATGCTACGGAACTGTTAGCGGACGATCGTGGCGTGCTGGTGCCGTTCGGCGATGCTCCGGCGATCGCGCGCGAAGTGATCGGCCTGCTGGGTGACGATACACGCCGGCACGCGATGCGCAAGAACGCATACAGGCTGGGGCGCGAAATGATCTGGAGCAACGTCGGGCAACTCTACATGCGCAGCTTTGAAGCGGCGCGGCTGCAGGGCGCGGCCCGCTCCCGCAAATCTCTGATCACCAAGACTCTCGACATGCGGCCACGGGAACTTCCGGAGCTGAAGTTAGACCACCTGATGCGAATGACCGATTCCACGGGGGTTTTCCAGCACGCTATTTTCGGCGTTCCGAATTTCTCCGAAGGCTATTGTACGGACGATAACGCGCGAGCTTTCATCCTGGCCGTGCTGCTGTCTGAACTAGGGGAAGATCCGGAAAGCGCGCGCACGCTGGCCACCACCTCCGCGGCTTTCCTGCATCACGCGTTCGACCTCAAAACGAAACGCTTCCACAACCACATGAGCTTTGAGCGCGGCTGGCTGGATCCCAAGGGTTCCGACGATTGCCAGGGGCGAGCGATCTGGGCTCTTGGCATCGGAGTGGGGCGCTCGCCGGTCCGAAGCTTCCAGATGATGGCCGGACAGCTTTTCGCCCAGGCGCTGCCGGCCTTGATGGAGCTGACGTCGCCGCGAGCCTGGGCGTTCGGCTTGATCGGCATTCATGAATACCTGCGCCGTTTAAGCGGTGACAGCCTGGTGAACCAAACGCGAGAGGCCCTCACCGGCCGGCTCATGGATCACTTCGAACGGAGTAGTCACCCGGACTGGCGCTGGTTCGAAGAGGAGCTATCCTACGATAATGCGAAGCTCGCGCACGCCTTGATCCTCAGCGGATCCGCGACCTGCCAGCCCGCCGTATTTGAGCGAGGCTTAGAGGCCTTGCGCTGGTTAAACGAAATACAGACTTCCGAGAAAGGTCACTTCCGGCCGATTGGGAGCAACGGCTTCTATCGGCGCGGCTGGGCGCGCGCCACTTTTGACCAGCAGCCCATTGAGGCGCAAGCCATGGCTTCCGCGTGTTTGGAGGCTTATCGCGCCACTTCGGATCTGTGGTGGTTCGAACAGGCGCAACGAGCTTTCGACTGGTTTATCGGTTGGAACGATCTGGGCTTGGAACTTTATTCGCCCGAGAGCGGCGGCTGCGGCGACGGACTGCACGTAGACCGGGTGAATGGTAACCAGGGAGCCGAGTCGACTCTAGCCTTCCTGCTCTCGCTGGCTGAAATGCGTCTGGCGCAGAACATGGTGGCAAGCTTTAAGGAGCCCATTGCCATTGGTGCATAATGCCGATCCCCATCAGACGTACTCCCCTCATTCTCCGGCCGGACCCCTCGCGCGTGCTGCTGCGGCCGTTCAGCCCTGGCGATTCCGAAAGAACCGGTAGAATTATCCATCGGATTCTCGGAATTCCAGAGGAGTGTGTAACACCCCTGCTGTCGGAGATCTGCGCCGAGTTCTGCCGGCGGCACGAGAACATACACAGCCTATTCTTGGAACGCTTTGAGCAAGTCCGCGAGACGTTCCAGACCGATCAAGAACTGTCCCAGCCAAGGCGGCAGTTGATTGGCGCCTATTTTCTGGCCGAATATTCGCTCGAAGCCGCGGCCTTGTTCAATCCCTCCATCGTCCCGCATCCCGATCAGACCGGACTACCGGCAGGAGCTTTGCGCTTCGTTCTCAGCCTGCGCGCCACCGGGGAAGGGCACATCTCTTCCGTCACGTTTCGAACCGGTATTCTGCATGCCGATCATCGAATCGACGTAATAATGCCGACCGGTTTCCTAACCGAGCCTCGTCAGGTTCCAAACCTGCTATACGAGAAGGGGCTGTTCGAGCGGAAACTGGCTGAGCTTGGACTGACTCGCGATTATTCGCGCCGGGTTCTAAACAAACTCGGGGGTTCGTTCACGCTGGATGAACTGCGCGGCAGTCTCCAAGCCGAACAATTTCGTCGGCCGGATGGAATGTCGCGGGAAGATCAACTGGAGTCGCAGGGCATTTGGCTGTTGGCCCGTTCGAACTACGAGGTTCAATTCCAGACCGATCAGAAACTCTCGGAGCGCGTCATTTTTCCGGCAACTCCATCCCAGCGTAACGGTATCGAGGACGCGCGCTTCGTCCGCTTCCAAAAGGAGGACGGTACTTACACCTATTACGCGACGTTCACCGCCTACGACGGTAGAGTGGTGATGCCGGAGTTGGTGGAGACTTCGGATTTCCTCTTCTTCAAATTCATCACCTTGAACGGTCCAGCCGCGCAGAACAAAGGCATGGCATTGTTTCCGCGAAAAATAGCCGGGCATTACGTCATGCTTTCGCGGCAGGACAACGAGAATATCTACCTCATGTTCTCCGATAACGTCCACTTCTGGAATGAGTGCACGGCGCTGCTTAAGCCGTCGTTTCCCTGGGAGCTGGTCCAACTCGGGAACTGCGGATCGCCTATAGAGACCGATGCCGGCTGGTTGGTACTCAGCCATGGCGTGGGCCCGATGCGAAAGTACTGCATCGGCGCATTCTTGCTGGATCGCGATGACCCCACTAAAGTGATTGGACGGCTTCGCGAGCCTTTGCTCAGTCCGAATCAGAAAGAGCGGGAAGGCTACGTGCCCAATGTCGTCTATACGTGCGGCGCAATGCTGCACAACGGCGAATTGATTATTCCCTATGGCCTGGCGGATCAGGCCACCGGTTTCGCGACTGTCCCGCTGGCGGACGTGCTGGGAGCGATGAGTTGAATCAATGCATGAGCGCGGGGTTGGCAGACGAAAGTGTCTGCCCCACGAGTGGCGCTGGCGCTTTCGGCTGTGAACCACGGTCTCGCAAATGATCATCCCCAACAAGAGAATCGCGGTCCTCGCGCCCGTTGCATGGCGGACGCCGCCCCGGAAATACGGCGCGTGGGAGACCGTCGCCAGCAACATCACCGAAGGCCTGGTCGCGCGCGGCTGGGACGTCACTTTGTTCGCCAGCCGGGATTCCGTAACCAGCGCGCGTCTGCATGCCATAGTGGATCGCGGCTATGAGGAGGACTCCACTGTCGATCCGAAAGTGTCCGAATACCTGCACATCTCCGAAGCCTTCGAGCATGCGGGGGAATTTGACCTGATCCACAGCCATTACGACTTCATGGCCCTGACCTATACGCGGTTGGTTAAAACACCCGTCCTCACGACCATCCACGGATTCTCATCGCCCAGAATCATGCCGGTGTACGAGAAGTATCGTGACGGACATTTCGTCTCGATCAGCAACTCCGATCGTGCACGCGGCCTGAATTACCTGGCGACTGTCTACAACGGAATTGATCTTTCGTTGTACCCGCTGCAGGCATCGCGCGGCGGAGATCTGATCTTCCTCGGCCGCATTCACCCGGACAAAGGTGTCCACCTGGCGATCGCAGTGGCGCGCCTGAGCGGACTGCCGTTGCTCATCGCGGGCATTATCCAGGATCACGCATACTTCCGGGAGCAGGTGGAACCGCATCTTGACGAAAGCATCCGCTACATCGGGCCGGTGGATGTGCCCGGCAAGAATGAGTTGTTCGCGCGGGCCCGCGCTCTGCTGCATTTGAATACCATCCCGGAGCGATTCGGACTGGTGCTGGCCGAAGCCAATGCCGCTGGTGTGCCTGTGATCGCGATGGATTTGGGCTCCTGCCGCGAGGTGATTGAAGACGGGCGGACGGGTTTTCTGGTCTCGAACGTCCATGCGGCTGTGCGGGCCCTCGCGCAACTTCCTGGAATCGATAGCGGCGCTTGCCGCAGACGCGTCCACGATTATTTCTCTGTAGACACGATGGTCGCGGCCTATGAACGCGTCTATGCGTCAATTTTCGAGATGGAAGAGAAGAGGCAACATGAAGCGCGATATTGTTCGGCGATATAGCCAGAATCCAATTCTCACCAAAGCCGACATTCCCTACCCTGTGGAAACGGTTCACAATGCCGCGGTGGTGAAGTATCAGGGCAAGTACATTATGCTGTTCCGCTCTCATCTGCGCACCGGACGGTCGATTATCGGATCGGCGCGCAGTTACGACGGGTATCGTTTCACTGTAGATCCCGCACCCTTCCTTACTCCGGCGCCGGACGGCCCCTTCGCCGCCTACGAGGAATTCGGCGTCGAGGATCCTCGTGTGACGCAAGTCGAGGACGAGTACCTGATCACATACAGCGCGTACTCCCGGAATGGCGTGCGGATCGCGTTGGCCAAGACCCAGGACTTCCACCAGGTTGAAAGATTCTCTCTCATCACAGAGGCGGATTATCGGAACGTGGTGATTTTCCCTGAAAAGTTTGACGGGCTTTATGCGCGCCTGGACCGTCCGCATTCGGAGATCGCTCCATGGTCCATCTGGATTTCCTACTCGCCGGACCTGCGCTATTGGGGCGAATCCCAGCTCATCATGCGACCCGTACAATATCACTGGGATGAAATGAAGATCGGTCCGGGCGCGCCGCCCATCAAGACCGCGCAAGGCTGGCTTTCCATTTATCACGGCGTTTTCCAGACCATGGACGGATCGGTCTACCGCTTGGGGGTCGCGCTGCATGATCTGCTGGACCCAGCTAAGATCCTGGGAGTGAGCGATTCGTGGATCTTGCAGCCGGAAGATCCCTGGGAAGTGACGGGATATGTCCACAACGTGGTTTTCACCTGCGGCGCCGTTGCCGAGCCGGATGGAACAGTCAAGATCTATTGGGGCGGCGCGGACACGGTAATGTGCGCGGGGGAAGCGAATGTCTCCGATCTGGTCGCGTTATGCCTGAATCACGGGCGGCCGGCGAAGTGAGAGCGGGGTTGGACGAAAGCGTCTGCCCCACGAGTGGCGCGGGCGCTTTCGCCTGCGAATCAAATTCTTCAGTGACTCTGAGCCGGCTCAGCGGCGGAATTGCCGCTCTCAATTGATGGAGGCAGAGGAGAGAACGGGCTTCAGCAGATACTCCGACAATTGCTCGTCCGATAGCCTCGCGTTTTCTTTGGCGGAATCGCCGAGCACCCAGGCAGCGTGTTGGCCGTCCTTATCGAGTTCGATAGCGATGGCCAACGGCTGCTTGGGGAACTCAGGATGAATCGATACTTGGAGATCTTTGTTGTCTAAGGTTACAACCAGCCTCTTGCCTTGCATTCCAGGCAGGTGAACCTCGCATTCGAAGTGCCTTTGCCGGATACGTGCCGGCGTTTGTCCAGCGCGCTCCTTGTGATTGTTGAAATCATTTACATCCTTTGTGATCGACGAAACTAGCCCATTCCAGGCGTTCAATACCCCTGGGACGTGCTTCTTCGCATGCTTTGTACCCTCGGCCTTGCCCACCTTTTCCATTCTCTTGGCCGCGGCCGCAGCGCGGTCGTTTTCCATGGTCACAAACATTTCGTCAATCCATTGCATATTGGTATACTCCAACCGGCGCTTTTCCACGTTGGGATCTCATTTGTCATCGTCGTCCTTGTGCCGTGAGGCACCGGCGATGTAGCCCTGGCGAGTCCGCACCACGAGTTTGCCATGATCCGGCGCATGCGCGGATACGCGAACGGCCCGATAGGCGCCCTCCCGCTTCGCGCCGCTGGAAAAATATCCGATGGTGTATTGACTCCGAATGTCGCGCGCGATGCGTTCGCAGATAGTCACTACTTCGCCGAGTTGCTCCGGAAAAAACGCCTCGCCACCGGTGGCCTGCGCCAGGCGATTGAGCACTCTCGGATTGGCGTCCGTGTCGTCCGGCTCAAAAAGACCGACGGCATAAATGATTGCGCTGGAACGCTCCGCCATCTGTAAGACTTCCGCCAGTTTGTGCGCACTGGCATTGTCACCGCCGTCACTTATGACAACCAGCACCTTTTTGTCCCGGCCGCTGGCCTGCAATCTGGTTAACGCCAGCAGGATCGCATCGTAGAGCGCGGTCTCGCCGCCGGCTTCAGTTCGCCAGATAGCCCGTTCCAGTTCCTCGGCACTAGTGGTAAAACCAATCGCCGCTGGTAGACCCAGCGACACGGTCTCGTTGAAGTTTACGACGAACATCTGGTCGTCGGGATTGCTGGAGTGTACGAAGGCCCGGGCGCCGGAAGTCACGTCGGTAAGTTTCGCCCGCATGCTTGAGCTATGGTCCACCAGAAGTCCGGCAACAACCGGAATATCTTCATGCAGGAAAAGCTTGATGCGCTGCGCTACCCCGTCCTCATAAACCGCAAAATCATTTGCACGCAGATCAAGAACGCTGAGGCCATGCCGGTCCCGCACGGTAGTGGGCAGCACCACCAAGTCGACATCCACCGCGATCCGGTACGGGCCGGCATCAAGCCCACTCGGCGCCGGCGCGGGCTGAGATTGGGCGAATCCGGGAATAACCACGAGGATCATCCCAAACGCAATAGCTAGGCTGCCGCCATGCGCTCCGTCCCACGATGGTATCCGCAAAATGGACCTTCCTTCCGGCTTCGGCCCCCGGCCGCGGCGCGCTTCGAGCGGCGCGCCGCGGAACCGATCACTAACCTCTTAGCGAACCCGGCGAGTTACCGAACCCGGCGAGCGACCGAGCGAAGCGCGAAGGCCCCGCCGAGCGACAGCAGTCCCAACAGCCCGATGAGCGGCAACGGACTCGCCGTCTTCGGCAGTGTTTCCTCGGCTACGGCCGGTGCAACTGGTTCCAACGTTGCTGGAGGCGGAGTAACCACCTCGGCAAGCTGCACTTCTTCGCCGGTGGGCTGAATTGCCATGATAGGCGCTTGCTTCAACTGAACCACCACGGGCTCGTCAGGCGACTTAATGGGTTCGGCGACTTCGACTGGAATCTCCGCTGCCGTGAAGAGCACGGGGGTGTTCTCGGCTTTGGCCAGCTCTATTGCCTTAGCCTTCGGATAGACGAATTCCTCGCCCCAATTTCTGCCGGGATAAAACCATGCGCGCAGCGCTTCCGGCTGGCCGGCAGGTCTTTCTCTGAATGTCATTACGGTCTTGCTGGTCGCTTTGAGTCGATAGTTTGGGATCGCCAGAATGGTAGCGTAAACGATGCTTTCGTCCTGGTTGAAGATCTGGACGATATGACGGTCGGATTGTGAGTCAAAGATCTTGAACACATAAGTACCGGCGGGCAACACACCCCAGCCAACGAGGTGAACGCCTGGAATCTCCACCGGATTGCTAAACGTGATTACGGTTTTCCTGTTGGATTCGTCCGCTCTTACGCTGGGAGCCAGCATTGCGCTCGCGAACGCCACACAAGAGACCGTCGTGATTATGTTAAATCGGTTCATTTTCATTTCTCCTTTTGTGATACCGCGGTTCGCTTGTCCTGCTCCAGATCTCTCGGCGGACAAGTTCCACGCTTTAGCAAAAGCATTCCGAGGCCCGTCCACGGTGGCCGGGTGTGAAACTGATGTTGCTGGGACAGCGAGCCAAATATCAGCACTCCTTTTGGAGAGCCCACGACGCCGTTGACTCGCGGAGCCGCACCTTGGGCGGTGGTATGCGCGGACGGTTTGACCAGCGGCCGTCAAATGACCAAATGCAGTCAAGTAGCTGCTCCGGGTCGGCGGTTACCGCGGGGCGCGTCTCTCAATGCGCCGCTGAATTTGCGGCTTGGCCGCTACAGCACAACGCTGATCGCGACTGCTTCGCCGGGATGCATACGGTCGTAGAGGTAATACCCGTTGTCATATCCAACATAGACGTCGTCGGAGGCATACCAATCTTGCGACCAGTCTCCCGGCCACGGGTCAACCATCATGAAAGTAAAACCGCCGTACTGGAAGCGGGGGTAACCGGCAACTATATACGGTTGGCTGTGGATGCGAAACCAGTGTCCTGTGCCGAAATGGAGATCAAAACTAGCTAGCGGAATGTAGTAGCCTCCGTAGCCGCCGCGCTGCCCCCAGTCGCGGTGTTCGCTTCCCCAATTCGAGGAACGATCCTGCTGGAATGTTGCTTGTCCCTGCCAGCCACCCTGTTGTCGCCAACCGCCCTGTTGTTGCCAAGTTTGCGCCTGTTGCCTGGTGCGTTGCGGAGGGGCGTAACTACTTCTCTGTCCTGAGGGATTGCCCTGCTGTGCGGGTTGCTGGTGCTGCGCACGTTGCTGCTGCTGCCGTGGCTGCGACTGGGCCTTTTCCTTGGGCTGAGCCTGTTGCTTAGGCTGCGCTTGGGCTTTTTCCTTCGGCTGCGACTCTTGCCGTGGCTGCGCTTGGGCCTTTTCCTTCGGCTGCGACTGTTGCCGTGGCTGCGCTTGAGCCTTTTCCTTCGGCTGCGACTCTTGCCGTGGCTGCGCTTGGGCCTTTTCCTTCGGCTGCGACTGTTGCCGTGGCTGCGCTTGCGCTCTTTCTTTCGGCTGCGCCTGTTGCTTGGGCTGCTGTTGTTGGTGTTGCTGTGGCTGCGCCTGTTGCTTTTCAGGCTTGGCATGTTTTTCATCCCGCTTCTCTTGCTGTCCGTAGACTTGGAGCCCGGTTCCGGGAAGCAAAACAATGCCGGCCAGGGTCAGGATTCTAAGAAATTTCATGTCGATTCTCGATTCTTTGGACTGATGTCTAAGCCGGATACAGCACGTTTTGCGCCGATTCGGCGGCTCTTATTGTTTGGCCAGTGGCCTGCTTCCACTCTCGCCGGCGCCTACCAAACGGGACTGCGAGTCACGAGCACAAAGCTCGGATCCAGCGGCCTGTGGTAGAGCCAGCTATCCGGCCAACAGCCGTCAGGGCAATCAGGCCATCGGAGGGTATGACGGCGGGGGCTTTCCCGCATGGGAAGCCCTCGCCGCGTTTCTCCCCCGGCACGACGCGTGCAGAATGGCTGACCTTAGGTCGTCAGACGACCAAATGTGGTCGAAATCAAAAAGGGGGTCGGAACCGCCCGGCGCGTTAAATTGCGCCGAGCGAAATACGTGCTCCGGACGGAGCCTCACTCATTTACTTCTCGAACACTTCTTCAATCTGTCCGATCTTCTTTTGAATTTTTCCGGCCAAGTTCTCGGCTGTGCCTTTATCCTGTAAGTTAGGACTGTTGGTAACTTGGCCGACCTTCTCCTTGACCTTACCCTTTACTTCGTGAAAATGACCCTTGACCTTATCTTCCGTGCTTGATTTCATCTGTTTTCTCCTAGTTTGCACAACAGAGTCTGCACGAGCGAGGCCAAAGACGGATCGCTGAAGGTTCCCACTTATGCTCGCGGTGAAAAGCTCGGATCTACCTAAAGAGGGTAAACTGCAGTGAGGATCTGAAGCATGTCGCTTGAAATCATCCAGCGGGAGCAGGAAGGAATTTTGATCATCGATCTGAAAGGACATCTCACTTTTGGATCAGGAGATTCGGATTTCCGAAGTGAACTGGACAGAATGGTATTGGCGAAACAGATCCGCGTAGTATTGAATCTCGACGAAGTGGGCGAAATCGACACTGCCGGCTTGGGTACGTTGCTGTTCGCTCTAGCCAAGCTTCAGAAGGCGGGTGGAGGCTTGGCGCTGGTTAACTTGAAGCCGTTGCATATCGAAGTGGTGTTGGAAGCGAAGCTGGCCGCCATATTCGAGGTATACAAGACGGACCAGGATGCTATCAACAGCTTTTTTCCGGGCCGGGAAGCCCAGCGCTACGACATCCTGGCATTCGTCCGGTCGCAGCAAGAGCCCGCGCAATCGTAATCGGCGCAAATTGCAGCCCTCACGTCACGGTTCCGAAAAGGGCCCCGACGCCCGCGGTTATCGCCATGGCCAGCGCGCCCCAAAATGTTACGCGAATTGCGCCCACCACAACTCTGGCGCCCCCAACGCGCGCCGCCAACCCGCCGAGTAGCGCGAGGAAGAGCAGCGAAGTTCCAGAAACCAGGTAGATCAGACTCGACTCCGGAACTGTAGCGGCGACCAGCAGAGGCATGCTGGCTCCAACCGCGAAGCTGCCGGCGGATGCCAGCGCCGCCTGAACGGGACGCGCGCGGAGATTCTTGGAGAAACCGAGTTCATCGCGGGCATGCGCGCCGAGCGCATCATAGGCCATCAACTGCTGCGCGACCTGTTTCGCGAGAGCAGGATCCAGTCCGCGAGCGACATAGATTTGCGCCAGCTCCTTGTGCTCGCCCTTAGCGTCTGCTTTGAGTTCCTTGCGCTCCAACTCGAGATCGGCTTTTTCGCTATCTTTCTGTGAATGCACGGACACATACTCACCGGCCGCCATCGACATCGCACCGGCCACCAAGCCGGCGACGCCCGCCACCAGTACGTTGCCGTGAGAGGCATGTGCGGCTGCGACGCCGAGCACCAGACTCGCCGTCGAAAGGATACCGTCGTTCGCGCCCAACACGGCCGCGCGTAGCCAGCCACTTCGTCCCGTCCGATGGTGTTCCTTACGCTTTACCGGCATTCCTGAGTGCTCCTTGTCAGAGCTACAAGCCGAAGTGGTGGTTCTTCGGCCTGGACATTGAGCCGAAACGGAGGGTGTAAGCTCGCGTGAATTCGGCGCCCAGAAAAAGCACCTGCGCCGAATAGTATACCCATACCAATATGATGACGAGTGAGCCGGCCGCTCCGTATGTATCCCGGTAGCCCGCCTTGCCCAGATATACCCCTAACAAAACCTTGCCGGCCGCGAACAACAGCGAAGTGGCGACTGCGCCCATGGCGACATCGCTCCACTGCAGCGTCACGCTAGGCAGCACCTTAAATATGAATGCGAACAAAATCGTGAGGACCACGAAAGTGACTACCCAATCGGTGGCCTGGACCAGCGCCCGGGGCGGCGACGCTCCCGAGTTGAGATACTTGCCCGCCGCGAACATCCAGGCATTCACCATCAGCGATACCACCAGGAACAAGCCGGAAGCCAACACCAGAGCGAATGATAGCAGCCGATCTTTCACCAGATTGAAGATGCTCTGGGCCGCGCTCGAAGCTGTGTCCTGGGGAATCTGCCATATGGTGTTAATCGCATCCCTCAGCTCGCTGACCACCGCCGAAGCCGCAAAAAACATTGTGACCAGCCCAAGTAGGGTAGCGGCAATACCTCTGGACTGACGCGCTCCGTCGATCACTGACTGAATTGCCTTGGCTCCTTCGTTTCCCACTAAACCTTGGAACTGAGATACCAAGCGGCCCTCCGCGGCTGGGGCGCCGAATGCCAGACCAGCGATCGCTAGTAGTATCAGAACCGTCGGTGCGAGCGAAAGGGCAATATAGTAGGCCAGCGCCGCTCCCATGCGTGGCGCTCTGTCGTTTTGCCAGTTCTGGAACGTAACCTTAGCGAGAGGCGCAATGTCTTTGAACGAAATGCGGGAGCGCTTACCATGAAATCCGCGCACGCTCTGCCCTCCAACGTAACCTAAGCGCGCAACTGGCGAACCGCAAACCCACCGGCGTTGTCGGGAAGCCGCCGCGCGACTGCGGCCATCACCTCATCACAACAGGCCAAGCATATAGGCGATTAGGAGAATCACCAGCACCGTCCCAAGTCCAACACCCGCCCCGCCGCCGGGACCCCAGCGGCTATGGCCGTAATATCCGCCACCAGTGCCAAAAAGCAATATCAAAATGATAATCAATATCAGCATTGTCGTTCCTCCCGATCCGTCGTACTCGGTTTCATGCTCTCTCCTTTGAATTGGTGCGCCGGAACGCGGAACCAGCCAAGAATCCTATGCCCGCGGCCAGAATGAAGAACCCCGTTGGATTCCTCCCAATCACTTGCCGGAGATTACCGAGCACGCCTCCCACATCATGACTGCGCACATACTCAGCCGCGAAATCCAGCTTGCCGGCCGCTTTCTCGGACATATTCTCGATGGCCTGGGCTCCGTCGCGCCCGTTGGTTCGAACCGAGAATGCCGCGTTTTCAAGTGCGTCCGCTGTTCCCTTTCGGGCTTCATCCAACTTCTCGCCGGCGGCGAGGCCAAAATCCTTCGCTCGATCCTGTGCGTGAGACAGAGTTGCGCCCGCTCTGGTTGCCGTGTCTGCTAAATTCATTCGTTTCCTCCGATATTCTTATTTTTCAAAACGCCCTGCAGGCGTCAGCATCTCTATGATCGGCTGCCCGCGCCTTCTGTCAGATAGACGTCCGGGAGTGGGGCCGGGCCGTGCCCTGCCTGGTTTTGCTGACGCGCGCGGCGATCGGCCCATCTTTCAAGATTCCTATCCAGTTCGGATTCTGATTTCTCTGCGAGTCCCAAGCATCGGGTGCACGGCTGGGGCCGTTGCGCTATTTGCGCTGGAAGATAAGGGTGATCGGCTTCCGTTCCGGCCTTACGACGCTAACCAGCATCGCGCCATCCGGGGCCAGGCTGTAGCTTTCGATGGTAACCGCGCCGGACTGCGTCGTCGTAACTTTCAGAACGTCGTGATCCCAGCTGGTCTTGCTCTTGAGGTCTTTGCTGGTGTGAAAGGTGGCGTTGTGCTCGCTATCGGTAACATCGTTGTAGTAGAACGTCTCTGTCGCGCCTTCATAAACGAAACTGCGAGACACGATAATGATGCCCTCCCGATCGGCGATCGTCACGCTGCCGGTCTGAACGACAGGCTGGCCGGCGAAATCGCTCTTGGCCGGCACCAGGGTCCAAGTGCCATTCAGTGCGCTATGGTCTCGCGCCAATGCGGACAATGCGCAGAGGAGCGTCGCGAAGACGGCTCCGGTAATTCTAGTCGTAGAGTATGTCGACATGCTTGTGTTAGAGCACGCGCGGTACCGCTCACGATCGAGGTGGTCCAACGATTGCTCTCATCCTGGCATGAGAATAAACCGTTTCTGCGGTGCGGCCCTGCTTGGCGCCGCGCTTCTAACCCCACTTGCAATCGCACCCATGGCACTGCGCGCCGAAGATAACAAAACCGCCCGCACCTACCACGACAAGAAACACAATGACGATCATGAATGGAATGCTCATGAAGATCAGGCGTATCAAATCTATGCAAAAGAGAATCATCGCAAAAACCGCGATTTCTCTAAGCTCCATGACAACGACCAACAAGCATATTGGGGCTGGCGCCACGAACATTCAGACGCCCTGCTCAAGATCGATATCCGCTAGACCATATAAGGTCAGTTGACCGCATCTGGTCATCTATCCCTGCCGCGCACGGGGACTGTCGGAGAATGTGATTGGTCCTAGTCATGGGCGGAGTCTCTTAGGAGTGAAGCACGCGAGTTCTGTTGCCCAGCCGAAACGGCGCGGGTTTATAGGGCGCTTCTTTGCCAATCTCGGGCCGGGACTGGTTACGGGCGCCGCGGACGACGATCCTTCGGGTATCTCCACTTACTCGGTTGCGGGCGCCGTTTTCGGCTATTCCTTCCTCTGGACGGCCCTCCTTTCTTTTCCGTTGATGGCAGCGGTTCAATTGATGTGTGCGCGGCTGGGAATGGTCACTGGGCGAGGGCTGGGCGGAGCCATCCGCTTGCGCTATTCACCCTGGGTGCTGTGGCCGGCCTGCGCGCTGCTGATTGTCGCCAACGTATTCAATATCGGCGCGGATCTGGGCGGCATGGCCAATGCGATGCAGATGGTCACGGGAATCCGATCGTACTACTGGACCCCTTTCTTTGCATTGCTGATCACAAGCTTGTTGATCTGGACCTCCTACAATCTCATTGCGCGCATCTTCAAGTGGCTGGCGCTGGTGCTGTTCGCCTACGTGATCACTGCATTTCTGGCACGGCCGGACTGGGCCGCCGTTTTGCACGGGACTTTTGTGCCGCACGTGGAATGGACACGTTCCTACATGTCCGTCCTGGTCGGAATTCTGGGGACGACCATTTCTCCGTATCTGTTTTTCTGGCAAGCGGCGCAGGAAGTGGAGGAAGACCGGAAGCATGGGAAGACCACCGTGGCCCAGCGGCGGGGCTCGACCAATCTGGAGCTGAGCGTTGCGACCGGCGACGTGTTCACGGGAATGTTCTTTTCGAACCTGGTCATGTTCTTCATCATTCTTACAACTGCGGCGACACTGCACGCGCATGGCGTGCGGAACATTGAGACGGCGAAGCAGGCCTCTGAGGCGTTGCGCCCATTAGCAGGCCAGGGTGCGTATTGGCTGTTCACACTGGGCTTGATCGGGACAGGCATGTTGGGAGTGCCAGTGCTGGCCGGATCATGCGCTTATGCCATCGCGGAGGCGGCGTCGTGGAAAAGATCGTCGTTGAGCCAGAAGCCGGGCCGTGCACCGCGATTCTACGCCGTCATGGCGGGAGCGATGGTGGTGGGACTGGGGCTTGATTTTGCTGGATTGAATGCGGTGAAGATGCTGTTCTGGTCCGCCGTTGTAAATGGTGTGCTGGCGCCGCCGTTGGTGGTTTTGGTGGTGTTGCTTACGAGCGACAAGAAAGTAATGGGCAGCCGGACCAACTCGCGGGGCGCGATGGTGTTGGGATGGATCTGCGCGGCGTTGATGAGCGCGGCGGCTTTGGCGCTACTGGTTACGTGATGTAATCACGTAAAGTGATTATACGCACGAGATCGCAATTCTTCGGCAGCGTGGAACCAATCCTCCTGCGAAGATCCATCGGGACGGCCTCGATCTTGCCACAGTTCATAAGCGAGGGCCGCGATCTCCGCATGTCCGAATGCTCGGATGCGATTCCCAGCCGCCGGTGCTTGAGTATTCTGATGCAGGGCCGGAGAGTGTTCCAGAGACTGCCGTGAATGCTCGTGCCCGGTCAGGTGATCCGCGTTCCCTTGCTGCCCGCCGACACGATGCGCGTGTGCGGCGCCGTCGTGTAATTCGTCTTCTCGCTGATGGTTCTTGGACATAATTTCAAAGATTCACCATCTGCCCTGACTTGCTGTGGGCGTCCTTGGCAAGCTTATAGGCGCGGTCGGAGTATTCCAGCGCTCGCTCGGAATGCCAGATTGCAGCTGAGTAATCCCCTTTTTCGTTATGTTCCGCGGCTGTGCGATGAGAGCTCGCCGCCAGCTCGTGCTGCTCGGCGGCTTGCCTGTGTGTTTCGTGCATGATTCCTCCCTAGTGGAAGCGCTCGGGATGGACGGACAGTCCCAGTTCTACCACACGCTGGAACTGTCCGAGTCCTAATGCTGTGCTACTAGTTGCGTTCGGCAGAGTCGCGATGCAGCGCTCTTTCAAATCTTCGCGCGACTTCCGGCGTCTTAAAGTCGCCGGTTAGAATTTCACGGTTGGTTGAGTCGTGCCCGTAGAGTTCGTGGTTGGTTTCCTCATCCGGACGAAGCGTCGCGCCTTCCAGCGAGATACCTGCGAACAGCCCATGCGACCGCGAATACGACAGTATTTCGGCATGCATCATAGCGTCCGTCTCAGCGCTCGCGTCGCGGCCAATCGGACCCGCGGCCACGGTGGCCTCTCCGCCGAGCGTGAACTTGTCGGATAACAGGTGCTTCATTCCGCCGTCGTTCATCACCAGCAATACAACGTCGGTGTCAGAAATTCCAATCTGAAATCCGAAACTGCCACCTTCCGAGCGCATCGCGGCCGGAGCGCTCCAGCCCGACCCACCGGTCCGGCGGCATACCGCGAACCCGCGGCCATACTTCGCGCCGAAGATGAATCCGGCTTTTTTCATGCCCGGAATTACAACCACGCACTTCGCCTTATCCAGCAGATCCTGGGGGATGCCTTTATCGGCGGCCCGCATCATATCGGTCAGCGCGTCAGCTGAAGAGTCCAGCCTGTCGTCGACCTTGACTTCTCGGTCCGCCGCGAACGCGACGATACCCATGGTACCGGCAATTGCCAGCATGGCTACCAATGTTTTACTCATCTTCTAGTTCTCCTATTCGGCTTCGATAGAGCAATGTGACGTCCACAGCGCGTAAAGTCATATCCAAAGGTTGGCTGGTCAATTGCATCTCAAGAAGCCGTAACAAGCCGAAACGGCTCAAGGAGCGCCGGTTGATCCTCTCGATGCCCCACTTTAGATCACAACTGCCGCTTGAATTTCGGTCTGAAGTGGAAGCCGCCCGCCGGCATCCCGCTTTCACAAATCGTTTCCCTGAGCCTGATCGCAATCACTCCTTTGTGACCATGCTTGGTCACATGACCACATATCGTTACTCAGAGAATTTACAAATGCTCCGAACGAGCAGAAGAGGGTAAAACCATGCTTTGGACAATAGTCGCGATCTTTTTGATCCTATGGCTGCTAGGCTTCAGCCTGCACGTAGGAGGAAGCCTGATCCACTTGCTGCTGGTAGTGGCGCTGGTGGTGTTCGTTATTAACCTGGTCAGCGGGCGCCGCGGCACCGCATGAAAGAGGAAACAAGGTGTCTTTCTTGCTCTACATCGTGGGGTTCCTGATCGTGATTGGCGGCCTCATTTACGGCGCCGCCATATTGCATGTGCCTCTGCATTGGATTGTTGCGGGGTCAGTTGTACTTTTGGGCGCCGGAATTTTGAGTGCCGTCAAAGCCACACGACAGAGGGACGCGGCGAAATAATCCAGCGGCCGCGGCCGCGAGAAGCGCGCGGCCACTGAATTAAGCGTTTGCAAACTTCGGGAATCCTAGCGCCGTGGTGGGCCGCGAACTGGCGATTAGTGTTTTGGCGATCCCACGCCGCGCGCGAAGCAATCGGAGCCGGATCGCCGTTCCCGCCGACCCTGCGCGCGAGCGATTTGCTCAGGCCCACAGTCCTCCAGATAGTAACTCTCTAAACGATTCTGTCCTTCTGTTTGCAGATTTGTAGCATGAGTTGAACGTCACTGGCTGCCAGATGTCTTTTGGGCGGTGCGGCGACTTCGCAGCGCCAACGAGCAAGAATGCGCTTCGAGGTTGTGATACGTTTCGAGACCGATCGGGTTTTGATGCGGTTCTGATACGTTTTGGACAATGAGAACAGAAAATGCTTGGAGATCAAAATCTGATTCGTAACGGCGAGGTTGGCGGGCGGTCGCGGGCTCGAACCGCGGACCTCCTGCTTGTAAGTTATCAGGGTGAGTTATTCGACGTTGCTCACCATTGATAAATAGTGCTTTAGATACTGGGTGATGCCGCCTCGGCTGAGTCACCCTGAGCACTTCTAAAAATCGCTTGGTAATCGTGGGTAGAGCGCTTCCTTGCGTACATCTCCGGGCGAGGCCGGCAATGAAAACCGAGCCGGGTAGGTTGCTACGCTCAGATCATGGCGATCTACCTGTGTCGATGGCCGAACGGCGAGTTTTCTGTGGTCAGTGCGAAATCCAAGAGCGACGCAATTGGTCGGAGATGATTCTCATGCGAATCGCCGAGGCACGCATGCCCGAGAAATTCAAGCCGCGCGTCGAGAATACGAACTTACTGGATCTGGACCCGGCCAAGTTGGCGCCTGAGATACTGGACAAGCTTGCTGACCATCTGATTGCGAAGGCGCTGAAGGAAAAGGGCATGCACACTCCTGAGATGGTCGCTGAGGTTACCAAGCGGCTGGAGGCCGGGGAGACCGTGACGGAGGAGGTTTTGGAAAAGCTGGAGAAGGAGCGGCCGAAGGATGAGCGAGTTGGAGGCATTTACTCCTGAACCGACGTTCAATACTCCAGAATGGGTCGAGTGGATGCAGAACCGGTGCTGGAAACGGTGACCTTAAGAGCTTGGAAACGCCGGCGGCCGATCCGTCACAGAACGAGCCTGGTGATTGAGGAGCACACCTCTGGACAACAATCCTGAGGGCCCGAAGAGCGGTGGGATCTTGGTTTGGCAACCTGCAAGAGGGTTGGGGGCACTTGCCTATTCGCTCAAGTCGATCGCGCTGCCGAAATGCGCCAAATAGATACCAATCCAAAAACAGATGTAGTGTGGAGGTGGTGAGCAGGGCGCGTTCGCATCCGATCGGCTCTCTGCCAGGCCTTTCTCCACCCTCTCAGATCCTGGTGGCGCTTCCAGGGCGGCCGGTTTTCCTAACGGCAGCCGGTGCCACCGCGCGGAAGGCACCCCGAAGCATGATCCAATCTCAAATAAAGAGCCGAGGTAAAATCATGCACAAGTTCAGACCTGTCACCTTGAACGCTGTTGCTGCGTCGCCAGACGCCGTTGCAAGAGAATGGCCGGCACTGTGGAGTCGACCGTATCCGCATTAGTGAGGTCTACGCCGGTCGCGGCGCGATAGGCGTGCAGATAGCCCTGGATTTCGGGTCTCCAATAGCGGGCCCAATTCTTGGCCGAATCCTCATTCGTAAGAGCGATCCAATCGCCGTAGCGGACGGAGAGAAGGATTTGTTCGCCGTAAACCGCGAGGTCGCGGAAGTGAGTGACCGGCACGTCGGACCAGCCCTGGAGCGTCTTCATGGTGTCGACTTGCGGCATCCAAGCTTCCTTGTAAGGAACCATTGCGCGGCTTTGGAGGAAGTCGCGCAGCTCGGGGCGGGCGAGCATCCATTGCTGGATCATCATCTCGGCGCGAGCCGTCCAGGGCAGGTCGCCGAACTGATTGTGCGCGCCCTGGGGCAAAAGGAGGTGCACTTCCTTGAGGGCGTTCAACAGCGGATTGCCATCGGCGATGACGGTTGTGTCGTTATCTTCCTTGAAAAAGACCGAGCACAGATGCAGCAGGTTGTGGAAGCCTTCGAGAAATTTCGAACGGCTATCGGCTGGCCGCAATTCCGGGACGTCCTTGCCGTACAGGGTCAGGCCGTACTGGTGCTCGTATTCGTAAGCGCGGCGCTTAACGGACAGGCGGCGGATCTCGTCCTGAATGACACCCCAGATGAGATTGTTCATGGGACGGAGCGGATCGATTTCGAGATGCGCGATAGGGTCGTGATCGCCGGATCCGTGGACGTTTTGGAAACGCCCGGTGACGGCGTTCATGGTTTGCACCAGCATCCCTTCTTCGTGCCAATAGGACCAGATGTGCTCGATGAGGCAGGGTTCGTTAATGCCGCCGGTGAGAACGCGATCCTTGGTGATCGCGCCGGCGCGCCATTCTGGGAATGCGGCTTCGACGACGCGGGTGATGTAGGGAAGTTGCGGGGGCGAACCAAGATACTCCTTCAGCTTGGCCTTCGCGTATTCGAAGCTGACGGGTTCGCCGATCCGGGCCGACTCCACTTCAGGATGGAAAAAGCGACGGTTCGAGTCCCGATCCTCCTCAATGCGAATTCCGCACTCAAGCAAGAGGAATGCTTCGGTGGCGACCTTCAGCACGTCGTACGCGCCTACCCCGTGCAGATTGGTGCCGAGCTCCTTGAGCTTAGGTTCCAGCTTCGGATCGTCGACGCGCTCACGCTCTTCAGTTTGCAGCACCCGATTGATGAAATGGCTGTAGCGTGTGAAGCCGATGGCATGCGTGCGGTTGCGGATGGCGATCCATAGCGCTTGGTCGCGCGTGGGATGGACGCGGGTGCGGTCGAGACGGACGCCGATGTGCCCGCCGATCATCTCCCCGTCGCCTTCGGAAGCGTGGGTCTGCATGACAGCCATGACGTAGGCCGGGTCGTTGGAATCGGGCGAGGCCTTCGCGCCGTATGCTTTCACTCCGATGATCTTGACGCCGGCTTCGGCGAAGACGACTTCCGCTTCGTTCTTGTACGTCTGAAGAACAGCACCGTCGGGCAATGCCGAGAACTCGTAGGTGTCTGCCTTTTGCCCAAATTCCGCCACGACGAGGCATCGGCGGCCGGCAATTGCGTGGCTGCACTGCTCCGTCGTCTCACCCGGTCCGGTAAACGGCTTGAGGGTGATCGTGAGCTCGACCGGCAGGGTCAGGCCGACCCATTCTTGTTTGTCGCAATCAACGACTCGATTTGCCGTCGCGGTTACACCGAAGGCGCTGTAGTTAAAGTGATAGGTACCTTCTTCCACGTCGCGGAACTCGAACTTGCCTTGTTCGTCGGTAGACGTGAATTGGACCACATTCTCGTCGGTGCAAGGTGTCTGGCTGTGGAGAGAGACTCTCGCATCGACAACCTGGCCCTTAAGAACTCCGCTAGCGTTTACTCGCCCACAGATGTTGCATGACATAGACATTCTCCTTACGATGGTTTGTTTTCTGAATCCCTCAAAAAACCTACTGGAGGCCGTGACATCCGCACGGCCGGGTCGGCGTGGGCACGGGCGCCACGCAGTTTGCCGCCGCTTGCAATGTGCTTTCCAGTGCCCAATGGCCCAGCAACTTTCCGACGACGATGCTCTCTTCCTCAGGAGTGATTTTTCCGTCGACACGTCCCTGGCCGATCACGGCTAAAGCGATGGTCGGCCAGGCGATGTACATCTCACTCGGTGAACTGCGCCAGCGCTCCAGCGCGCGGATTTTGCTCTCCGTTGAGCGGTCGTTTCCGTAGAAGTGGAACCAGCTTGTTTGAGATTCTCTTGTGCGGCGGTCTCCTTCAGTTTGGCGGGTCATGTCAGGGTTTTCCCCTTTTCTTGCTGAGTGGCATCAGTTCCAGGCGCGGATCGCCACCGCCCACCAATCGCGCTTCTGTCGAACCTTGCCGGTTGGTGGCAAGATGATTTTCATACGATCCACGCTTCACGGACACTATCATACGCATCTTTCGTCGAGATCGAAACCGGCATGATCAGCCGCGCGGCACGCTGGGCAAAGTGTACACTGCACCCATCAGGAATGGATGAAAGACCTATGCCCGACGCTTCAAAGAAGCCGGCGACAAGTTCACGCAAAAGGTAGAGGACACTCTGCATCTAGTGGGCGTCCACGGGGTTGAGCGGCCGATTCTGCACAAAGGAAGGCAGGTTTTTGTCGAAGGAAAACCGCTATTCGAGAATCGGCGCTCCGAGATGATCCTGATGCGCATCGCGGAAGCTCGGATGCCGGAGAAGTACAAGCCGCGCGTCGAGAATACGAACCTGCTTGATCTGGATCCCGATAAGTTGACGCCCCAGATACTGGACAAACTCGCGGACCACCTGATTGCGAAGGCCTTAAAAGAGAAAGGCTTGAACAATCCAGATATGGTCGCCGAGGTGACGAAGCGGCTTGAGGCCGGCGAGACGGTCACCGAAGAGGACTTGACGGATTTGGAGAAGGAGCGGGAGCCGCTTTCTTGCGAGGCGCACTCGAGGGGGCGGAAGTTCGATTCGGACGCAGGTTAGGCGGCGCGCGTCTTACGCCGGCGCCGGATGCAGGTCAACCCTATAGCACCTAGACCGAAGCACGCCGGTACCAGGGAACTTGGCTCGGGCACCGGGTTCGCAATGAAGCTGTGAGCAACCCCGCCGGCATCCGTGTAGAAGCCGGCGATCTCGCCCGTGTCGCTGATCCCCGTGATTTGGGTCACCTCTACGCCGTTATGGAACTGCGCGGCCGGGTCGTCCACGAAAGTGTACATCCCGGTGTTCGTGTTGTACAAGTAGCCGTGTTGGCTGGTAGTCGAATCGCCGTAATAGCCCACCGCGAGCCCATTGTCATTGATCCCGAGGATTTGCGAGAACACGAAGGTTGCACCGGGTTCCCCGGCGACCGCCGGGATCAGCGGATCGGCGACGGCCGTCCCATTGATAGTGCCCGGCAAGCCAGCCGCGTTCGCAGTGAAACCGTGGACTTGGCCATCGTTGCCGAGATAGAAGCCCACCACCAGGCCGTTGTTATTGATCCCTTGGGCGTTGATGACGTCCGCGGTAACACCCACGGGCTGGTTGATGGTGGTGAAAGTGTTACTTGTGATGCTCCCAAGGACAAACCCGGGAGTATTTGCCCCCGAGCTAAACTGGCCGACGATGTTGCCGTTGTCGTTAATGCCGAAAGCATTGATGGCACCCATTGGCGCTGTGAGGTCTAGCAACGAGCCGCCGTTAGGGAGGAAGAAGGCATTCGTGCCGTTCCCACCCACCACGTCTCCGGCGCTGTTGATCCCGAAGGCAGTCTGCCCGGCGCCCGTATTTAACTGGTTCAGCGTTGGAGGGGTGCCGGAGAAGTTGGTAGAAGTGGGCATACCGTTTACGTCGACGGTAGTACCAACCACCTGGCCGTTGTTGCTGATGCCGTTTACATTAGAGCCTACCGCGGTACCAGTCAGCGGCGAATAGTCGAAGTTAGTGAACCTGTAACCTTCCGCGGTAATGGGACTACCAATATCAATTATTGAAGCGCGGATCGGGTAGGGCAGTAGGGCTACTGAAAATAGCGCAGCGGCCACAGCGATGAGACGCCGGTATAGGTGCGCGCCGGCTTCTAGTTTCGGCGCGCGATCGCGTTCCGGGAGTTTAGCAATCGTGTCGGACATAGCAAACCTCCAGGTTTTTTATTTTATCAGATGACCCGGCGCCGGTAATGACAGTTTGATTGCGAGGTAATATAACGTAGTTAGTGTCCAATGTGGCCGCTAGTGGCTTTGCGATCCAGAACAATCGAGGTTCCGCTCGAATTGTACAGACCATCTTGAACGGTGGCAAGATAAAACTCGTTGAAGTCCCTGCGTATCTTGAATTTCTTGGTCAGGAGAAAATCGCAGCCAGCTCGCGTGATCTTCATATTCTTCCATCCGAACTGATCGAACATGCCGTAGCAGCTGGGGTAGAACTGGTAGAAGGTTTCTCGCATTCCGTTCTTATCGGCTGGATCGCCCGAAGCGTAATTGTATCCCACGCTCAATTTCGATCAGAAGCGGGTGCTGAATCGGCTGGACGCATTGAGCAGGAAGGCGGAAGAACTAGGTCAGATTTCGGAGGCGGCTCGCTGCGAGGAGCTAATTGGTAAGCACCGCGGCATGTTCGTCGATTGCACTGCGTTGCTTTCGGACCTGGACCCGGCCAAGCTGACGCCTGAAGTACTCGACAAGCTCGCGGACCACCTGATAGCCAAAGCGTTAAAGGAGAAAGGGCTGCATACTCCTGCGATGGTCGCTGAGGTTACCAAGCGGCTGGAGGCCGGGGAGACCGTGACGGAAGAGGATTTGGAAAAGTTGGAAAAGGAGCGGCCAAACGCCGGCGACGAGTCACGTTGCTCTTCGGTCTCAATTGTCACAGCGATCAAATGAATTGCCAAAGGATCTATCGCGTATCGGAATCCTGCCAAAAGGTGTGTGTTAAACACCATGGCCCGCTCATTCGGGGGTTGATCCATGCGAGGCTTTTTGGAAGGCATCATGCTTAATCGCATGCTTCGTTCCGCACGAACATGAGCGAAGTCCCTCTTTGGAGTCCGCAAGCCATCAATGCGACCCCGCCAGAGCGGCAGACCGAATCTATGTAAGAAAAAGATTCCTAAACAAACGCGCGGTGAGAGCAACCGATCCGCCCAGGCTCCCTCCCCGCCCGCGTGTAATTGTCTCCATCCCACGGTTTCCCCTAAACTAGATATAGGATCATCCCACGATTCAGCAATTGAACATCATGACCAAACCATTTCACCTGATGACGCCCGCAGAACGAACAGCGGCTCGGATTGCTCAGAATCGGGCTATCACCGAAAAGGTAGGCGAGGGCGCGAGACCGAAGCCCCCGGTTGGTTCGAGTCGCGAGTTCGTTCGCGGGACACCCGAAGACCGCGCCAAATCCGGCAGCGTAATCCGCAAAGTTAAACGGTAGTCGTTTGGCCCGCGCTTTCGCGCGGGTCACGCGCGTTGCGACCTAAGAATTGCACGCGGGTGGTGAAGCAGGAGCCGGCGAAATGAGCCCGCTTGTGGTTGTTGAGAACTCAATTTCGCGAGAGAGCAGCGCAGGTTTCTGAGGGTTGATCTGCTTCGCAGATTTCAGCCCGGAACAACTAGAGAAGCTCCAAAAACGGCCGGAAGGAAGGTCGGGCTCAATCGCATCCCACCTCTGTTCTAGCGTAGCAGTTCCTACAATCCCAAACGTGATCGGCAGAACAGGCTCTCCGCCGGGTCCGACCGTAAAAGCCGGCGATCCCCAATCAGCGGGGAGATTTCCTGATGGTAAGTGTCAATTGAGAGGGGTTGTGGGCTTAGCTCCTCGTTTGTCGGGAGCACGGGGTTCGCCGAGATAACTGAGACGCGTCCCCCAACCCGACTGGAACGTCCGCAAGAACTGGCAATTTCCAGATCATACCGTTCAACAGGAAACAGTGTCGTTTGCCCGTCGATACCGTCAACGTTGAACGTTCACTGCGAAGGTGCGGAAAATGCGATAGACTGGACAGAATTATTGGCCCGACCAAACAGTAATGCCGGATCTCTTCATCTCGTATTCCAGCCATGATCGAGTATGGGCTGAGCGGCTATACAACGACCTAAAGGAAAGGAATCCGTTCCTGGACATCTTTTGGGACTACATTTCCATTCAGCAGAACCAGAATTGGCGACAGGTCCTGGTAGCGAACGCCGAGAATACGCGAAACATTGTTGCCATCTGGTCGGAGGCGGCAAAAGCATCGAATGAAGTCGGTCCTGAAATTCAGGCATTCCTCCAGAATCGCAAGATGTGGCCAAAGCTCGACGATTTGGAACGCAAGATGTTCTATTTGCCATTGGAGGGCGAATACGGCGAACTCACGGAGGTCCAGGGATCGCCGGGATTACGTGACTGCCCGACACCCCCGAAACCATATGACCCGCAGGCGCTTGATCGGGGCATTTCGTCGCTAGGCCGACCGGAGGTTCTATCAATCTGGAAAGATATCGTGCGGAAGATCTCAGACAGCGTGGCACGGCCCGGATCGCCGGTCACGCTTGCGATCCTCGCCATGAATTCGAGGGGGGGGTTGTTGGAACATTTGGATACGGTGGCAAACCTTCGGACGCTTCCGGGTTTCCCAACGCTCGGTGAGGTACTTTCGAGTCTTGGCCTCACTCCGCCAGCTATTAAGGCACGGTACGGACCAAACGCCCTGGTTTGGAAGCCATATGGAACGGGTCAGACGGTGATCGATATTCTGCAAGACCTCCAGGACAATCTAAACAGAACACTCGATCAATATCAGTTCCATTGGCAGCCGGTAGTTGATTTGCTGAGTCGGGTGTTTGACGACAATGCCATGGAACCGGCTTTGAATGCCTTAAAGGCGACCCCGGCTGTTTTGGTTCTTGATCCGATCTCGCTGCACAATCCGTCGGTTAAAGCGATCTTCGACCAACTGGGAGATTATTTCATGCGTGAAGATGCGGTGGTGCTTTCTCTATCACCGGTCCAAATGCCCGGATTGGAGCCGCTATTGTTGACGCTTGGCGAGAAAGGCTCAACTATTCTGAAGCCTTATTTCACGCCCCTCGTTCCGGCGAGTGGAACGTTCGCCGGGTGCGGCCTTAATCTCGGCCACAAGATCGAATTGATGCGAATGGTTCGGCACGGGTTGGGACTGTACTATCTACGCAAGAGAAAGCAGGACGAAGAAACTCTGGTTAGGATGAAGCTGACTTGATCTATACGTTTTATTCCTTCAAAGGCGGAGTGGGCCGCTCTATGGCGCTGGCCAATATCGCCGAGCGCTTTCGGGAGCAAGGCCTTCGTGTAGTCATGGTGGATTGGGACCTTGAAGCACCGGGACTGGAATCCTACTTTTATTCTCCGGACAAGGCCAAAGAATGCCGTAATAACCCCGGCCTCATGGATCTGCTCCAGCATTACAAGAGCACATTCGCCCTGTACCGTGAGCAGCGGTCTCGAGCTTCGGCCGCCGACGAAATACTTAGCCGGAAGACAACCAACTTTGAGCAGGACCGGGAGGATACGATTGACAAGCTCCGGGAGCAACTCAGTTCGTCGGCCGTTCCGGAATTCCTTCGGGAAAGAGCGCTCGAGACGCTGCGGCCGGAACCGCTACGATCTCCATCGAAAAGTCTGCGTGAGTTTCTGGACGAATCGTATCGGACTGCCGGGGGCGATGAAGCAGGGCCGGGGCCTCCGGGGTCTCCGCTGCGCCGGTTTCTACAACCTGTGCTTGGCGCCAACTTGTATATGCTCGGCGCCGGAGCCCGCGGATCCGACCGGTTTAGCGACTATGCAAACTCGGTGCAGGAGTTCGATTGGTCGGAGTTTTACGCCGTCTACGAAGGGCGGGGATTTTTCGAGTGGCTGCGCGAGTGCCTTCTCAACGTCGCGGACGTTGTGCTGATCGACAGCCGCACAGGAGTTACCGAAATGGGCGGCGTTTGTACCCGCCAGATGCCGGACGCGGTGGTCTCATTTTGCGCGCCAAACTGGCAAAACGTGGACGGCGTTTCGCGCGTGATCGCTGGATTGAATGAGGAGAAGCTGCGAATTTCGCGCCAGAACCGGGATGTGGACGTGCTAGTTATCCCGACGCGGATCGACGACGCGGAATCAACTTTGCTAGGCGAATTTCGAGAACGGTTCATGCAAACCGTGGAGACGCAGTCAATTCCGCAGGAATTCCAAGGTCTGGAGGCTCCGCTGTGGAACCTGCAGATTCCGTATATTCCTCGCTACAATTATCGTGAACAGCGCGTCATCGGACCTGGGGCGGCCGACGCCGATCCGCCGACGCAGCGCCTCATCGCAGCCTATCGGAAAATCGCTGCGCACCTGGCCGTACTGGCCGACGATAAGGCGAAAAACACGGCGGTTCGCGAAGCGTTTGCCGGAGAAATCGCGCAATACTTCGGGACTGCGGGCCACGTGCCGCGGCTTACTCCCAGAGTGGCGGTGGCGGCTTGGGTGGAGAGGCCTGCACTGGAGGCGCGATTGCGTGAGCAGTTACTCAAATCGGCGGAAAGCGGCACAGGGGCGCGATCGGCGGTTTGGGGCAGGGCTGGAACCGGAAAGTCCACACTCGTCGCACGCCTCTGCGCGTCTCCGGAGGTGGAAGCGGCATTCCCGGACGGTACGGTTTGGTTATCCGGCGATCGCGATTGGACGGCCGAGCGAATACATGAGTATTTCCGCAGCAATTTCGGAATGCAGAGTGGCTTCAGCGAAGCGAAAGTGCGGCAAGAGCTGGCGGGCCGCCGGTTTCTCGTGGTGGTGGACGACATAAACGAAAAAGCGGCGGCGGACCGTGTTTTTTCGTTGAGTAACAACGCTACTTGCGTTGCGATCACACGCGATCTGGCAATTGCGTCGGCAGTGGGCAGCAGCGTCCTTCGGGTGGGCGATTTCACTACCGAAGAAACCATTCAAATTTTCCCGGCAAGCGCTCCGATTGCTCCGGCGGGCTCGGCGGCCGCCATCGCCAGTTGGCCAGCCGGAGCCGGCGCAATGCGTTCTACGTACGACAAACTCATGGCGCGCTCGGAAGATGGCGAGACTGTGTGGAATGACCTCCAGCGACAGATTGAGCAAGGTGGCATTGCCGCCTTTGATGTACTCGCCACTCCCGAGTTGCAACGTTCTATGAGCGACAGGATTCGTGAGGCATTGGGGCAGTTGGAACCGGCCGAGGAACGCACTCTGATCGCCCGTGCGAACCGCACTGATTCGACGCAAGACGGTTCCGGCGGCGAAGACACTAGAGTCCTCAATCGTTTGTGCGATTACGGATTACTCGACGCGAGTTTCTCTGTTTACCCGGTTGTCCGTGAGTGGCTGGTTTACGTGGGCAAACTGAGGGGCACGACTCAGCAGGTGTCCGATGAAGATCGGGCGAAGCTGGAAACGGCGAAACAGGGCGCACGACTGATCCTCCGCGGTAAAAGTGAGACGCTGCCCGAAATCGTTAGAATTGCCGGGCAGCTCAAGAATACGCGCGATTTCAGCTTGGCGCGGCGGCTCCTGGCGCTGGCGACCCACGGCGGTGAATTTAACCGGGCCGATGAAAAGACCCGGCTGAAACTGACGCAGCAGCATGCCTTGTGCACTTATCGCGATCCGGAACTGCCGGCGTCGGAGCGCTACGCGCGCGCGCTTGAGATCTTAGAAAGCGGAGATCTGAACGCGGCTGTTCCGTCACAAGAGACGCTCGGACTGGCCGGCGCGGTTTTCAAGTACCGTTGGCGCTACGCCGGCCAAAGACGGGACCTGGAGCGTTCATTCAGTTACTACGACCGCGGCGCGCGTCAGCCGCTTGCTGGCGATTACGGGTACACCAGAATAAACGCCGCATTCGTTTTGGATTTGATCGCGCAACAGGAACAGGACGATTCTGTTTCCACTGTGCAGTCGCGGCGGGACTTGGCGAAAAAATTGCGCCAGGAGATAGTCGACCAATTGCCAATCCTCGCGGCTGGCGCCGACGGCCAGTATCTGAAACGGGCGTGGTGGTACTACGCAACGCTCGCCGAGGCGTGCTTCGGGCAGCAGTTGTTTGAATCGGCGCGGTTTTGGCTGCGAAAGGGCATGGCCCTTGAGGTTCCCGGCTGGGAGAAGGAGTCGACCATCCGCCAGCTTGCTGATCTCGCCTCCGCGCAGGGGCTTAAGTTAGCGGAAGGTTCTGAGGAATGGCGCACCTTGCGCATCATCGCGGGCGATGCCGTGGAGGCGCTCCGAGCCATGAGCGTGGGCAAAGTCGGATTGGCGCTCAGCGGGGGCGGCTTTCGCGCGGCCCTTTTCCACATCGGAGTGCTGGCACGGCTTGCGGAAGCGGATTTGCTCCGCCACGTCGAAGTGCTGTCCTGCGTTTCCGGAGGCTCAATTACCGGCGCGCATCTCTATCTGGAACTGCGGCGTATCTTACAAGCGAACGCCGATCAGGAAATCACCCGCGAACATTACATCGAGGCTGTCCGATGCATGCAATACGATGTCCTGGACGGAATTCAGAAAAACTTACGAACGATACTCTTCCGGAAATGGGGCGCCAACCTACGCACATTGTGGCAGCCGGGGTACACGCGTACGCACACTTTGGGCGCGCTGTTCGAACAAGAAATCTTCGCCCGGATCAAGGATGGGCACCAGGGGCCTCGCTATATTAATGAGTTGCGCATCAAACCCGAAGGCGAGCCCACGGATTTTAATCCAAAGATCGATAATTGGAGGCGTTCCGCTAAAGCGCCGATTTTGTTGTTGAATGCAACCACCCTGAACACGGGACACAACTGGCAATTCGCGGTCACTTGGATGGGCGAGCCGCCTGCGAGCCTCGAATCGGTGGATTCCAACGATGTACTGCGCCGGATGTATTACAAGGACGAAGCGCCAGAAAAGTACAAGCGTGTCCGGCTGGGACATGCGGTGGCAGCCTCGGCCTGTGTTCCTTCGCTGTTCGATCCTTTAGAAATGCCTGATTTGTATCCGGAACGCACGGTGCGGCTGGTGGACGGCGGCGTGCATGATAACCAGGGGACGGCAGGTCTGTTGGAGCAAGAATGCCGGGTGATGTTGATCAGCGATGCCAGCGGGCACATGAACTCAGAACATCATCCCAGTGCGGAAGTGGCTGCGGTACCGATGCGCGCGAACTCGATCCTGATGGCCAGGGTGCGGGAGTCGGAGTTCCGAGAGCTCAGCGCCCTGGAGCGCTCATCCGCGCTGAATGGCATGATGTTTCTGCATCTCAAGAAAGACCTGAACGTGGAGCATGTGGACTGGGTCGGGTGCGAGGATCCTTTTGAAGGCGCCGCGGAAGGGCGTATGGTGGATCCAGGACGCACTCTTACTCCCTATGGCATTCCGCGGAGTTTGCAGGGACTGCTCGCAGGGATACGCACGGATCTAGATACATTCTGCGATGCCGAAGCTTATTCACTGATGTTGAGCGGTTACCGAATGACGGATCAGAATTTGCGCGAAGCTCTGCCCCAGTTAGCACATGCGGAAGCGCGCCCTGAGAACTGGCATTTTCTAAAGGTTGCTGAAAGCCTCCGCAATGAACGGCTCGTTAGAGTCCTGGAACGCGGGCGGTCACGAGCATTCAAAATCTGGAAACTGTCTCGTTCCGTTATGCTGTTCGGCACAGTGGGAACATTCCTTGCGGTTGCGGTAATCGTCAGGACCGCCATTCTAGCATGGCGGCTCGAACCGCCGTCTTACCATCTCCCTACTCTAATTCTGTTGCCGTCCCTGCCCGTCGCTGCTGCGGCGGTGAGTCTCCTCGGAATCTGGACGCTCCACCGGTTCTTCGGGAGCCGCAAGAGCTTCACAGTGATTGCCACCGGACTTGTGATGGTGACTGCCGGCTGGTTGCTGGCGGCAATCCATTTGGCGATATTCGATCCGCTGTATCGCCGATACGGTCGCATTCGTGTCGACAGCCGGCCCGACCGGGCGCACGGAGACATCGTATCGAACATCGTGGTCGCGTTGCTCGTCATCGTGATGCTGATTGTCGGCGGATGGGCCGTCACGTCCGTCACGCGAACACCGGACCCATCGCTTATCAATGACGCAAACAACGAGCTTCGCGAGCGCCATTATCAAGCGGCCGCTACCACTTACTCCGCGATCCTCGGCGGCACGCCATCGTTCGAGGCATTCGCCGGACGGGCTTATGCCGAGCGCATGCAGGGCGATTACAACGCTGCGCTAGCGGACGACAGCCAGGCTCTGAATCTGCGCCAAACGGCGCAAGTGCTTCGCGACCGCGCGTATGTCTACAAACTGCTCGACCAACTCAAGAACAGCCAGCAAGATCTGCAGCGCTCGCTCGCACTAGAGGACGAACCTAGCGCCTATGCCGATTTCAAATACATCGACACCTTACTCCAAGCCGGTTCGCGCTTGTACGTGCATCCCGCCAGTAAAAAGCAGGAGATCGCGTTGGAAAAACTGAGGCTGAACATCGCGCTTCCGATTGTAGTGGTGCCTGTCGCTGAAATCAATCACGCCGTAGCCACGGAAACTCAGGTACGGTATTTTCTCGCACAGGATCGCGAAACGGCGCAGAAGCTAACCGCCCAACTTCGGAAGCTCGGGCTGAAAGTAGGGGAAGCGATCGAGAACCCCGAACATGCAGAAGCAGGGCACTTGGAACTGTGGCTTGCACCGGACGCGACGCTTCCGTGAGAGGCGACTGCCTTAACTTTCCGATTCGGACTGCGCGCAGGTGAACACATACGATCAGACTCTTTCGTTCCGCAAAACGCAGAATCTCGCGCGATGAACGGTTAGCTCGTCGAACTGGAAGTGGCCCCCATGCCGCGTTCTTGGCGGCGTTTTCCAGGTGTGGAAGTTTGAGCCAGGCTGCTAAGCGAGCAAAGGTCGACCGGCGAACCCATTACAACTGGCTGAAAGATGATCCATGGTACGTACAAGAATTCCGGCAAGCGGTGATTGTAGCGGGCGATTCCCTGCAGGACAAGCTGACGGAAATGGCATTTGAGGGGAACGTCACAGCAGCGATCTTTTTGCTGAAGGGACTGAAAGCCGCAACGTTCCGGGACCGTGTAGAGCAGACGAACCTGCTCGAGATTGATCCGGACAAGTTGACACCGGCGCAGAAGGACGTCATCGCGCAGCACCTGATCGAGCGGGCATTTGCGGACCATCCGGAAGTGGTACCGGAGGTGCGGCGAAGGCTGGAAGCCGGGGAGCTGGTCCGGGCGGAGGATGTGCTGCCGAAGAAGGTGGAGGCGACGTTCGAGAGCGAGTTTGAGGAGATCGACGAGGAAGGTACTGAGAAATGAGCCCGCTGGTGGTTCACGAGAAGGGCAAGCGGTCCCATCTATTGCTCACTAGTCGCATGTGGCTTCGCCAGTTGCGTCAGCATCGCAGTCATGTTGGCCAGGATGGCTTCAAACTTATTTTCGAGGAACTGCACGTCGCGCTGATCAAAGGATGCCCCCTGAGGCACGGATGTGCCCGCCTGC